>CAYVLT010000219.1:0-7524 GCA_964452405.1 uncultured Ferruginibacter sp. | reverse complement strand
AATTGTAGTAATAATAGATGTTTTCAGGGCTACATCAACAATTGCTTCAGCCCTTTATAATGGAGCCAGGTGTATCATTCCGGTAGACAGTGTTGCAAAGGCCATAGAAATTAGCAAAAAAATTGATGCCATCGCAGCCGGAGAACGCGATGGTAAAATAGCCGAAGGCCTGCACCACGGCAATTCTCCTCTCGAATATACCCGCAATTTTATTGAAGGGAAAAATTTAGTACTAACTACAACTAACGGAACAAAACTATTGCAGATGGCATTGGACAACAAAGCTGATACAATCATTGCCGGCGCTTTCCCTAATCTTTCTTCCGTTTGTGATTTCCTGGTGAGCAAGAAAAAAAATGTCGTTTTGGGCTGTGCAGGATGGAAAGACCGTTATAATATGGAAGACACGCTTTTTGCCGGCGCTGTAATCAGCCGGGTAAAAGAACACTTTACAATACACTGCGACAGTTCGCTTACAGCCGAAATGCTCTACGAAAACAACCAAAACGATCTGTACGGTTTTGCTCCTAAACTTACGCATTATCACCGCCTGGTTGAAAGATTCGGACTGATAGAAGACATCAGGTTCTGCCTTACTCCGGATATTGCAGATGTGCTGGTTATTTATGAAGATGGAAAACTGATCAAAAAAAGGCAGTAGGTTGATTTTTTCAAAATAATCTTTCTCTTATCTGCTCCCCGCTCATTTATTTTTCGTTACTTTTGCAACTTGCTCTTTCCGATCTGTTAGCCCTGATTCTGGAGCAAAAAATATCATTGTAAAACAAATCAAGATTCACGTTGGCACTATCGCATCTTGTAAAATATATTTATAACACCGGAACAGATGAAGTAATCCGTCGGGCAAAAAAAATTTTTGCCAATACTCAGATCGATCTGATAGACCACGACGAGCTGATGAACTCTGTTGTACTGCGGGTAAAAGACGATATGTATCATACTTATTACAAAGTAAGTATTTCCAAATACAACGATCCGAAAGCTATTTCCTTAAGATGTTCCTGCCCTTACAATTTGGGAGAAATATGCCGGCACGAAGCTGCCGCTTTGTTTCAATTACAGGAACTGATAGACAAGAATATGCTCGGTAGCAGCGAGGTTGAATATAATCAAACGCACACTGTTGCCAAGATGAAAAATATTGACCTTAAAATATTGCGCCTCCTGTCTTCTTCCGATATCCTCAATGAAGCGGAAACATTTCTCCGATCCAATAAAGCAACTATTTTATTTGCCGGAAATGAAAGAGTGGAAACCACAATTGAAAAGGATAAAAAGATTTTTAAAGTTGTCTTCCAAAAGAACGATGAAAAAAATTTCGACACCTCTTGTAATTGTGAAGAAAAAAATCATCCAATATGCGTACACAAGGCTATTGTTTTTTTGCAGTTACTTAATTCACATGGGCCCAATTATTTCGATACGATCCGAAACTGGGATAAAGAAAAAAACAAGCTGTTGCAGATATATGGTTATTCATTGCAAGACGACCTGACGGGTAAATTTGAATTTGTATATAAAGAAGGAAAGCCTTTTTTAAAAGTACTCGACACAACAATTAAAAGAGTGGCCCCCACCGCCCCGGTTGCCAAACCTTCGTACCTGCAGGATACACCGGCTGCGGTAAAAACGGCTGCCGAACCCGTGGTGGAAGAGGAACAACTGCCTACAAAAAAACTCGGCATCGTTTTTAATTTCAATCACAACTCCTTTCCGAATTTTACGGTGGATGCTATCCAGGGCGACTTTGATGCAGAAGGGAAAACCATGTTGGGAAAGGTGGAAAAGCTCGATCTTACCAAGTATGTAAATACCGAGCCTTTCAGTGAGGATGACAAAATGCTATTGCAACAGGTACGTAAACTGCAAACAACGGAGATCAACAAATACCTTAACCGGAATTCTCCCTTCAGCGGTATCTGGGAAAATATCATTCATACAGACGGTGATGAGTTACCGGAAGAAACAAAATCACTGATCACTGAATACCTCTTTCCCAAGCTCAAAAAAGTTTTTGAAGAGCAGGCGGGCAACTCTTTCGTGTATTACCTGGCCGAAAAAAAACCATTTAAAACAGAGCACCTGCAGGAAGTATCCCTGAGCGAAACCTTCCTGGCGCCACACTTTAAAGTGATTGCGCAGGATCATCATTTTGAGCTGCAATGCCGTTTTAAAATCAACGGGGCAGAGCAACCCGTTACCGACAATGAATGCAACAGCAGCATCTTATTTTTATACAACCATATTTTTTACCTCTGGCAAAAGCCTGAAGACTCATTACAGGCGGAAAAGTTCATTAAAAAAGGCAATGTAAAACTCAACAAAGAAAACTGGTCGGCACAAATGCAACGAACCATCCTGCCACTTACCCGTGAGTACCAGGTTGAGTTTGACAAATCATTGATCAAAGAAATAAAGAGCGGTGAGCCCGAGGTGAAACTGATGCTGCAGGAAAAAGGTGAGTACCTGGTATTTCAACCGGTATTTAATTACAAAGGTTTTGAAACCAGGGCCGGTGACAAAGAAACGATCACCATCCCTGATGGAGATAAGATCCTCATCATACACCGCAACAAAGAAGCGGAGCAGCGTTTCATTAATTCACTCGAAGCCCTGCACTCCCAGTTTATCAAACCACAGGAAGGCAACAGCCTCATCCTTAAAGGAGCCGATGTGTTGCGTAATAACTGGTTCTTTTTATTTGTGGATGCCATGAAGGAGGCCAAAGTGCCGGTGTATGGTTTTGATGCGCTGCGTAATTTCCGTTTTAATACGGCGCGGCCATCCACGCATATTCATGTGAGCAGTGGCCTCGACTGGTTTGATGCAAAAGTTGAAATTGATTTTGAAGGACAGCGTGTAGGCATTGCCGATATTAAAAAAGCATTGTCGGCCAAACAATCTTTTGTGCAACTTAATGATGGCACCCTGGGTATTTTACCCGACGAATGGCTGCAACGGTATTCACTGCTGTTTAAGGTAGGTGAAGGACGGACCGACAAACTGCGTTTGTCGAAATATCACATGAGCGTGATCGATGAGCTGTACGAAAACCGTATTGCCAACGAGCTGAGCTTTTCGCTGGACGAAAAATTTGAGCGGCTGAGAGAATTTAAGCAGATTCCCGAAATAAAAGCGCCCGAGGCATTGAACGATATATTAAGGCCTTACCAAACGGCCGGCTATCAATGGCTCAATTACCTAAATGATGTTGGCTGGGGCGGTATACTGGCGGATGACATGGGTTTGGGTAAAACAGTGCAGGCGCTGGCGATGCTGAAACATTATAAAGAAAGAGAAGGCGAGTTGAAAGCGATCGTGATTTGCCCCACCACGCTTATCTACAACTGGGAAAATGAGATCAGGAAATTTACGCCGGAACTCAGCTGGCAGATCCACCATGGCAGCCTGCGTACCAGGGATATTGCGCAGTTGCAGCAATCAAATGTGATCATCACCACTTATGGTACTTTAAGAAGTGACATACAGGTGTTGTTGAAGATCAATTATGATTACATCATACTGGATGAAAGCCAGGCCATCAAAAACCCGGCTTCCAAGGTTACAAAAGCGGCCTGCCTGCTGAATGGTAAGAACCGCATCTGCATGAGCGGTACTCCATTGCAGAACAACACTTTTGATATTTTTGCGCAGATGAACTTCCTCAACCCCGGGCTGCTGGGCAGCATGGAGTTTTTCAGGAACGAATTTGCCACGCCGATTGACAAGTTTGGTGAGCAGGAACAAAAAGAGCATTTAAGAAAACTGCTGTATCCATTTATTTTACGACGTACCAAAGAACAGGTGGCGAAGGACCTGCCCGAAAAAACCGAAACCATTCTCTTCTGTGAAATGGATAAGGAACAACGCACCATTTATGATGCGTTCAGGAACAGTTACCGCGATAAGATCATGGGCTCCATCGACCAGCAGGGAATTGACAAATCGCAGTTGACGATTTTACAGGGGTTGATGAAACTGCGCCAGATCTGCGATAGCCCGGCTATTTTAAATGATGAGGACAAATACCCCAACCACAGCATCAAACTGGATGAACTCACCCGGGAGATCACTGAAAATATCGGCGAACACAAGGCCCTTATCTTTTCACAATTTTTGGGAATGCTGGCCCTGATAAAAACAAGGTTGGAAGAGGAAGGCATCGCCTATGAATATTTTGATGGCAGCACCAATATCAACGACCGGCAAAAAGCCATTGACAATTTTCAAAACGGCGACCGCAGCAGGGTATTCCTTATTTCACTCAAAGCGGGTGGTGTGGGTTTAAACCTTACGGCAGCCGACTATGTGTACATTGTTGACCCCTGGTGGAATCCCGCCGTAGAGCAACAGGCGATCGACCGTACTCACCGTATCGGGCAAACGAAAAACATTTTCGCTTACCGTATGATCTGTATCGATACCATTGAAGATAAAATACTGCAATTGCAGGAAAGAAAACGCAAACTGGCAAGTGAACTCATCAGTGATGATGCCAATTTTGTGAAGGCACTTACCAGGGCCGATGTGGAATACCTGTTCAGTTAATCAACTCCACACTGTAGTGAATGGGCGCCGAATTTCTGGTACCGGGTTATTGGTTCGTAAAACTAAAACTGCTGTTATGAAAAATCTTTTTGATCAACCGGCGTATGAAGAAGTGCTGCAGCGCCTCAACAGCCTGTCGCCTCAATCGCCCCGCCAATGGGGCAAGATGGATGCAGCCCAGATGATGGCCCATTGCAAAGAGGCTTTTAAAGTTCCGTTGAGTGACAAACCGCTTTCCCGAAGCCCGATCGGCTTACTGCTGGGCTGGGCCTTTAAAAAGAAATTGTACAATAACGATCCCTGGAAAAAAGGATTACCCACGGCCCCAAACTTTATCATTAAGGATACCCGCAACTTCGCGGAGGAAAAAGCAGCGCTCAGTTCTCTCATCAACAGGTTTCACAGCAGCGATCCTGCAGTGATTGAAAAGATTGTGCATCCCATGTTTGGCAGGTTCACCGGCCAGCAATGGGGCTGTGCCATGTACAAACACCTCGATCATCACCTCACCCAGTTTTCAGTCTGACTGTTTTATTGGTGAATGCACAATACCGGCAGCTCAGTATGATACAGGAGGTCTTTCGACTGGCTGCGGCTGAATATCTTTTGCAGGATGGTATGTTTTTTCGGGATCGTTACGATCCAGCTAAGCCCTTTCGCTGCCGCAAATTCATTGAGTCCCTCGGTGACAGATTCGCTTTCAATGCTTTCATAAACGGGATGCATATCCTTAAATAAATTACGCACTGCAAAGGATTCATCCATCACTTCTATGTCGAAATTCCTGTCTTCAAAATCCACGTTCAATACATACAATTCGGCATTAAAATCCTTCACTATTTTTTTCAGCAGGTCCACCGGCGTTGTTTCTTCTATCTTGCGGTAATCACAGGCAAAGCCGATGCGGAGTACCGGTTCAAAACGGGCCTGCGGCGGCACCACGAGTACGGGATACTGCAACCCATGAATGATCTTGATGGTATTACTGCCCACCACCAGTTTTGCCAAAGCGCCTTTTCCTGAAAGTCCCATCACCACCATACCTGGTTTTATCTCTTCGCACAGGGCTTCGAGGCCATCCATTAACGGCGACATTTCTGCTTTCACCGTCATGGTTACCTGGCTGCGGACATTGCCCTGCACCTTGTCTTTTAAGTTTTCCAATTCCTGTTCGGCGGCAGATTGCAGGTCGGCCACATTAAACAATGGCCAGGCAATTTCGCCCACGCCCACAGGCATTTCATACGCATGGTACAGCAATACTTCAGCTCCGTAAAAAATGGCGAGGTTGGCCGCAAATTCCGCTGCATTCAGGGACGGTGCAGAAAAATCGACTGGCACTATTATCTTTTTCATGATCGTTATTTTTTAGATGATAAAGTTAGTTCGTTATGTACGTACCGGGTGTGATGCTGGTCAGGCAAACCGCTGATTCCCGGCCAGGCCGTACCGTTGTAAAACAATGCAACAAATTATACATTTATTTTCTCTTATAAAAGTTTTGCGATACCGTTTACCCGTTACCGTTGTTAAGCGGTTGTAAACCATTTTTAAAGTCGCAGCAAACGGTTCACAGCGTCTTCAAGGGTGCTCTCTTTTTTGGCAAAACAAAAACGCAGTACTCCATGATCGGTTGCCTGTTGATAAAAGGCCGACACAGGAATGGCCGTTACGCCGCAGCTTTTGGTAAGCCGGATGGCAAAAGCTGCTTCGGGTTCGTCGCTGATATTGCGGTAACGGTACAATTGAAAATAGCTTCCATAACTGGGCAATGCCTCAAAGCGGGTATGGCTCATCAGTTGCTGAAAAAAATCTCTTTTCTGCTGTACTTCAGCGCCCAGTTGCAGGTAATGAACCGGCTCCTGTATAAAAGCAGCCAGCGCATGCTGCACAGGGTGATTGCAACAAAAACAATTGAACTGGTGCACTTTGCGGTATTCCTTCATCATCGGTGCCGGCGCCACGCAGTAGCCCAGTTTCCAGCCGGTGCAGTGATAGGTTTTACCAAATGAAAAACACACAAAACTCCTGGCCAGTAATTCAGGGTACCGCAATACGCTCTCATGTTTTATGCCATCGAAGATGAGGTGCTCATACACTTCATCGCTTAAGATAAAGATGCCGGTATCCCTCACCAGCGCTGTGAGTTGTTCCAGGTCGGCTGCTGAAAGCACACTGCCCGTGGGATTGTGCGGTGTGTTCAGCATGATCATTTTTGTTTTCGGAGAAATCTTTTCTTTCACCAACTGCCAGTTGATGGAATAATCCGGGAAACTCAGCGGTATGGGAACCGGCACGGCGCCGTTCACGGTGATATTGGGTACATAACTGTCAAAGGCCGGTTCAAACAGGATCACTTCGTCGCCGGGTTGCAATACCGTGGTAAGGGCGGTATAAATGGCATAAGTGCCCCCGGGCGTAATCGTGATCTCCGATTCAGGGTTTACCCGGGTTCCGTAGAGGCGCTCCACTTTTTCGGCTATCCGTTCCCGTAATTCAGGTAAACCGCTCATGTGGCTGTACTGGTTGGCTCCCTTTTTCATGGCTTCATTCACCAGTTGCACCAACCTTTCGTTCATCATAAAATCCGGGAATCCCTGGCCCAGGTTTACGGCATTGTATTCAGCCGCCAATGCACTCATGGCGGTAAAAATGGTGGTGCCCACGCCGGGCAACTTGCTGTTAATGGTGGGTGTCAACAAAATCAGTTTTTACGGTTGAAGCGATGGCCATGGTTGGCCGCCACATAAAAACTGTAAATTAATTAAAAGCGGGAATGCATCAGGCAGTTAATGAAAAGGATGGCTTTCTTCTTTTGATGCCGAAGGAAACCATGGGTAATTGCACCCTGATGCGGGGCCGGTAAAAAACCAGGAGTAATGGAAACAGCCAGCAGATCTTTGAAAGTACCCCGGTGATCACGTGAAACAAGCGGGCCCGTTTAGCCGGAATTTC
>CAYVLT010000218.1:0-7540 GCA_964452405.1 uncultured Ferruginibacter sp. | reverse complement strand
TGTAAATTCCATGGCATACATGGGCGATTGCATATTCCTCGGCGGCTGCGAGCAGTTGTTTGCCGATGCCGTTGCCCTGTGCCTCCGGCGACACGCTGAACATCCCAAGGTATATAAGCGGACGGTGCACCTGCAGGTTTACGCAGCCAAGTAGTAGCCCATCAACCGTTCTGTACACCAAAAAAGCACTGCCTGGCTCAAACATTGCCTGCAAAACTGATTGTTCATCAGCACGCACCTCACCGGCGATAAGGTCCGCCTCTGTTGTCCACCCTTTTTTTGAAGCCTCGCCCCGGTAAGCGCTGTTGAGCAAAGCTACCAGCTCGCCCGTATCCCCTTTGCTTGCAATACCGATAAGCGGGTTGGAAAAGAATACATTCATTTTATACCATTGAAATATTATAATGACCGCTTCAGAAAAAACACATAACTGTTTTGCTTAGCTTATTTTTACTTAGCAGTTCTCACAAACTTATACCTTTTGTCATGAAAAAATTATGCTTCTTATTTGCTGCGGCAGCGTCGGTTTATTTACCCGCTGCTGCCCAGGTGGATGCCGGCTTGTTCCGGTTCCCGGATGTTTCAAAAACGCAGATCGTGTTTTCGTATGCCAACGATATCTGGGTGATGCCCAAAAGCGGTGGCACTGCCGAAAAGATCAGCTCGCCTGCCGGCGTGGAGATCTTTCCCAAGTTTTCTCCGGATGGAAAAACCATCGCATTTTCTGGAAACTACGATGGTAACGTGGATGTGTACACGATTCCGGCCTCTGGTGGTGTGCCATTGCGTTTAACAGAGCACGGGGCTTCCGACCGGGTGGTTGACTGGACCCCTGACGGGAAAAACGTACTTTTTGCTTCAGGCCGGGAGAGCGGCCGCAATCGTTTTAACCAGTTCTATACCGTGCCTGCCACCGGCGGCCCGGCATCCAAAATGCCTTTCGCCTATGCCGAATTCGGCTCCTACTCGCCTGACGCTAAGAAAATGGCATTGGTATTTGTATCGCAGGCCTTCCGCAACTGGAAGCGTTATCGCGGTGGCTGGAAAGCCAGTATTCATTTGTATGATCTTACCAACAATACCTCAGAAGATATTTCAGCCAATGAAACAGCTGGTAACGAGTTCCCGATGTGGCATGGCGACTATATCTATTTCCTGTCTGATCGTGGTGCAGAACTTCGGATGAATCTCTGGCGCTATTCGGTAACCACCAAAAAATATGAGCAGCTCACTAATTTTAAAGATTACGATATTCATTTTCCCTCTGCGGGTCCTGATGAAATTGTGTTTGAGCAGGGAGGCCAGTTGTACCTCTATTCATTCGAAAGCCAGAAAACAAAGCAGGTACCCGTAACCGTTGTTACCGATAAGGCTGCACTAAAAATGAAGACCGTCACCACAGAAAGATACGTGCAGCACGCAGGTATCAGCGGCGATGGTAACCGGGTGCTGGTGGAAGCCCGTGGTGACGTTTTTTCTGTTCCTGCAGAAAACGGTTTTGTAAAAAATCTCACGCACAGTACCGCTTCAGCAGAACGTTATCCTGCCTGGTCGCCAGACGGTAAAACAATTGCCTATTGGAGCGATCGTTCCGGGGAATATGAATTGTGGATCGAGCACCCGGGTACCACGGAGGCGCCGAGGAAGATCACGCATTTTGGAAAAGGGTTTTATTATAATTTATATTGGTCGCCCGACAGCAAAAAGATCGCCTTCATTGACCAGGCGATGAAGATAAGATGGTGTGAAGTGAACACAGGGGCGATAACAGAGGTTGACCAGGCGCTTCGTTTTATGCATGGTGGCTGCGAAGGATTCCTCGTAAGCTGGTCGCCCGACAGCCGCTGGTTCGCCTATACCCGCGACCTCGACAACTATCACAATGCCGCCTTTATCTGTGATACAAAAAATAAAAAAGTACAGGCGGTGACCGATGGTTTCTACAATTGCGGTAACGTGGTATTCGACACCGAAGGGAAATACCTGTACGTTACTACCAACCAGCATTATACTCCCTATTACAGCGATATCGACAACTCATTTATTTATGGCAACTCCACCGAGCTTGCCGCTATCTCTTTAAAAAAATCAACCCCTTCCCTCCTCGCACCAAAAAATGATACCGTGGCGGTGAAGGCAGACGAAGTAAAGGAAGATGATAAGAAGACGGCTGATAAAAAAGAGACAGGTAAAAAAGTAGATAAGAAAAAAGATTCTGCCGGTAAGGATGATGTAAAGCCCGTAGATATTGACTTTGAGGGTATTGAAACCAGGATGGTTCTGTTGCCTGTACCACCCGGCAATTATTTCAACCTGGCATCTGCCAAAGGAAAGATCATTTACCAGCAGTTTCCGAATCTCGGCAGTCCCGAGGAAGTGAAACCATCTCTCCAGTATTTTGACATCGAGGAAAGGGAATCGAATAAGATACTCGACAATGTTGATAATTACAACATCAGTGCTGATGGAAAGAAATTGCTGGTGCAGCGGGGGCCACAACTGGCGGTGATCAAGCCATCTAAAGGAGAGAAGTTTGAAAAACCGCTCCGCTTAAATGAGATGGAAATGCAGGTGGATCCGGCAGCAGAGTGGAAAGAGATCTTTATTGATGCATGGCGGATGGAACGGGATTATTTTTATGATCCTTCCATGCATGGTGTTAACTGGAACACCGTGAAAGAAAGATACCTGAAAATGATTGATGGCGCCCTTACCCGGGAGGAAGTTGATTTTGTGATAGGTGAAATGATCGGGGAGTTAAATGCCTCTCACACCTATCATGGTGGTGGTGATGTTGAAAGGATGCCTTCGAAAAATGTGGGCTACCTCGGTGTTGATTGGGAAGCTGATGGTAATTTTTACCGGATCAAAAAAATAATCAGGGCAGCGGCGTGGGATGCCGGAAACCGCTCTCCGCTTGATATGCCGGGCATCGACATTAAAGAGGGCAGTTACATACTGGAAGTGAACGGCGTTCCGGTTACTACCGACCGGGAACCATTCGCCTTTTTCCAGGGATTAGGAAAAAAAACAATCGAGATCACCTATAACAGCAGCCCCGTTTTTGCCGGTGCTAAAACAGCCGTAGTGGAAACGATGGACAGTGAATACCAACTCCGGTATTTAGCATGGGTTGAAAACAACCGCAAACACGTGGATGAAGCCACCAACGGAGACGTGGGATATATTTATGTACCCAGTACCGGGCAGGACGGGCAGGAAGAACTCACCCGTCAATTTAACGCACAATGGAACAAGAAAGCGCTCATCATTGATGAAAGGTTCAACAGTGGCGGGCAAATTCCGGATCGGTTCATAGAAATGCTGAACAGGTCGCCACTCGCCTATTGGGCAACCCGTGATGGGTCGCCCTGGCCCTGGCCACCTTACGCACACTTTGGTCCGAAAGTGATGCTGATCAATGGTTGGAGCGGATCAGGCGGGGATGCATTCCCGGATTATTTCAGGAAAAAAGGATTGGGCCCATTGATCGGTGGAAGAACCTGGGGCGGTTTGATCGGCATCAGCGGTATGCCCAGCCTGATTGACGGCGGCAGCATTACGGCGCCAACTTTCAGAATGTATAACCAGGATGGCAGTTGGTTCAAAGAAGGTCATGGGGTGGATCCTGATATTCCTGTGGATGAAGACCTGGGCGCTATGGCGAAAGGCATCGATCCGCAGTTGGAAAGAGCGATCACAGAAATTAAAAAGGAATTGAAAGAAAAAGCTTACACAGCACCCAAACAACCCGGTTACGAGAACCGGGACCGGTAAAAAATATAAGTTGAGCAAGCCACCAGTGATCCTGGTGGCTTTTTTTATGATCCTGTTTTGAAGAGTTGACGGTTCATCAAATTTTTATTGAAAGGAACGTAGAATTGAACCCGAATGGAAGGTTGATTATATCGCGGGGGAATGGAATACACGAGGCAAATTTTTTTCTTCTCACGGCAGGCCTTATTTTCACGGCATGCCGGTAACAGATCCTTATATACAACAATTATTGCAGTGTATTGAATTGGAAGAAAAAGAACAGGTGAATCGCTACAGTCTTGATCAGCAGCATACACTCAAATCGTTGAAGGCAGAAGGTTTGGCGTTGCATCCCCTGATCGTTACCCGGAAAAATTTTGGGTATGCCGATTATCCTGAGATTAGTTTTCGCCTTGCCTTTCCTCCTGAAATAAATATGTTTAAAGACGGTGCTGCCATCGAATGTTTTTGCCAGGGAGAAGAACCTGTAAAAGGGGTTTTACTTAGTCTTGATGGCAAAGCCGGTGAGTTTCGTTTGTTTGCACCGGATTTTCCGGATTGGATTGAAGATGATGGTGTGGGAATAAAATTGGCTCCCGACCAGCGAACTACCAGCATTATGAAAGCCGTGCTGAACCAGTTAGAAAGTCGCAAAGAATTGTATAGCCTGTTCCGGGTATTACACGGTGAAGTAACCGAAATGCCTGTCTCAGGAAAGGGTGAACCCACACTCGTTTTTGGTAATACCCGGTTAAATGAAAGCCAGCGTTCAGCCGTAAGGGCAATCGTTCAAAACGACCTGTTGACGATTGTTCATGGGCCGCCGGGAACCGGCAAAACCACTACCCTTACAGAGGCCATTGTACAATTGGTCAATACCGGCGAAAAAGTATTGGTATCTGCGCCCAGCAACACTGCCGTTGATAATGTTGCTAAAAACCTGCTCGCCAGGGGAATCAACATCCTGCGTGTGGGTAATACAAGTAAAACGGATGAAGCCGTCTTTGCGCATACACCTGAAGGTAAGTTGGCTAACAGCAAACACCTGAAGGAGATCAAAAACCTGAAAATAAGAGCAGAGGAATTCAGGAAGATGGCCTTGAAGTACAAACGCAGCTTTGGAAAGGCAGAAAGGGAGCAGCGCAATTTATTGTTCAGGGAGGTAAAACAGATACGAACTGAAATAAAAAAGCTACAGGCTTACAACGAGGAAAAATTATTTGAAGAAGCAGCCGTGATCATGGGTACACCGGTTGGCCTGTATGATGCCGGCATCAGTCATATAAAATTCAACACGCTGTTACTGGATGAAGCCGGGCAATGTATTGAGCCGCTAGCCTGGTGCATTTTTCCGTTGGCCGAAAAATATGTTTTAGCGGGCGATCATTTTCAACTGCCACCAACAGTGCTTAGTAACGAAGCCGCCCGGCTTGGTCTCAATCGCTCGATACTCGAAACGGCGATTAAAACAATGAATTCCGTTTTCCTGCTGAATGTTCAATACCGGATGAAAGCTTCCATCGCCGGCTTCAGCAGTAATTATTTTTACAACGATCTCCTGCAAACGGCTGCTCATTTAGTGGATGACGGTGGGCGGCTTTGTTTTATTGATACGGCAGGTTCAGGTTTTGAGGAAGCAAGCGGCAAGGATGGACAAAGCCTGCAGAATGAAGGCGAATTGAGGATCGTGGCAAAATTGCTGGAGACAACAGCAATGCCGGAGAACAAAACCGCGTTCATTTCTCCCTATGCCGGGCAGGTGGCTGCCGCAAAGGAAAAGCTGCCTCCTGCACTGCGCAGCAGTACCATTGACAGCTTCCAGGGACAGGAACAAGACATCATCGTACTGTCGCTTGTACGTAGTAATGATGATGGCGACATCGGTTTTTTAAAAGACTACCGAAGGATGAACGTTGCCATCACCCGTGCGAGGGATCAGTTGTTTGTGATCGGCGACAGTGCCACCATCGGCGCAGATCCTTTCTATAACCGCTTTTTAACCTATGTGGAACAACACGGCACCTACAAAACCGTATGGGAGTTTGACCTTTGAACATTGTTGCACCATGTCTTTACCTTACCATATTGATACATTTAGTTTTTCCGGCAAGGTTGTTAAAGCGTGTATCCCTGACCGGGAGTTCATACAAAAACGATACCTGGCGGAAAAAGCGGCTGGCGGCGATCCCGGTTTTCCCTATTGGGCCCAACCCTGGCCGGCAGCCCTGGCGCTGTGTGAATTGATCGGGGCCAACCCATCGCTGGTGAATGATAAAACGGTACTGGAACTGGCTGCCGGATCGGGCCTTCCATCCCTGCTGAGTGCGGCCACTGCCCGGTCTGTATTCACAACAGATTACTTACCGGAAGCGGTTGCGCTTCTTGAAAAGAGTGTACAATATAACGGCCTGGCTAACACGAAAACAGGCATGTTGAACTGGCACCAGCTACCGGCGGGTTTAGCTGCAGAGGTACTGTTACTGAGTGACGTGAACTATGCACCGGAAAATTTTGACAGTCTTCATGCACTGCTGGGCAGGTTTGTAAACAACGGTACACTTATTTTACTGAGTACACCACAACGCCTGGCAGGTAAAGCATTTCTCAACAGTGTGGCACACTGGTGCAGGCGGCAGCACTATTACGAGATGCAGCATCAGGAACAGTTAATACCGGTGAGTGTTTGGGAACTAGGCGGTTAATCTCTCAACGGGATATTGGTGATGATCCATTCATCCAGTCGCCCGTTCTTAGCTTCGCTGATGAGTTCCTTCATTTTTTTATCCTTGTTGAGGCTGCGGTTCTCTCTGTAAAAGTTAGCCAGGGCATTCATCGCAAAACGGTGTTTGGCGCGGATATCAGGAGAATAATTGTTTTCCAGTACAAACTCTGCACAGGCTGCAAAATACAGTGCCATCATACCCGGGTTTGTTTTCTCAAAATCCATAATTGTTTCGGATAATTCGGCATTCACGGTTGGACTACCCAGTACCCACTCGGCCACGAATTTTGATACCAATTTCCTTTTTTGTTCCTCTTTATCAGCCTTCGTTGCGAACAGCCAATTCGAAGCAGCGATGATGTCTTTTTCGTAACGGGCATAATCATCTTTGTTTTTAAAACTATACCCCACCGGCACTTCAAAATCTTGTGCGGCCAGCAGTAAACCGCTCAGCAGGAAAAATGAAAGGACCCATAATTTTTTCATGGTAAACATATTTTGAGTGGTAAATCTACAAATGATCCTGTAACTCCGGTTATGCGTTGCTCAAAACCTTTGCTTTTGCAGCTGCAGAGCTGATGATGGGTATCACCTCAAAATCTGCCAGGTCGTCCCACTGGCTGATCCACTCATCAATCAACGCCGGATGCTGAGCTTCCATCAATTGGTAGCAAATCGTTACCTCTTCATTGATCCAGCTATTGATGTAGGTAACACCGTCCGGTTGCAGCCTGCCTTTCTCGTCGAACCGGCGGTAGAGTTCCACGATCCTGCCGGGTTTAAATTTTTCAATGATCATGAATTGCATGAGGATGATTTTATTTTCCGTTGACCGCATGATAGATATTGCCGGCGGTTGCGCAGGTGCCAGCAGGGAGTGCAGGATACACAAGAAATAACCAGCAGTTCTTTCATAATCGGTCAGTGATGAGGAAAGATACTGGATTGCAAGAATAATAATACCCGGCGGTAATTTCTTAACATAAAAAAAGCAGCCACTGAAACAGTGACTGCTGTCCGTGCCTCATCAACAGGTCAGAATTTATCGAACCATAATTTTAG
>CAYVLT010000217.1:0-7627 GCA_964452405.1 uncultured Ferruginibacter sp. | reverse complement strand
TCTCATGCCACCATGTACATGCCCGTTAGTTATAAGCTTCTTGAACAATCCCTCTGGCATCTACCGGGAACGCATATCCATTTTTTAGACCTGGGGTGTGGCAAAGGAAGGGCTTTGTGCATAGCGGCGTTTCATGGATTCAAAAAAGTGACCGGTGTAGATTTTTCAGCATCGTTTTGCAACGAAGCCCTGAGCAATCTATCTTCCCTCCGCAAAACAGCACCCTGTTGCACTTACAATGTTGTGCAACAGGATGCCGCCTGCTATGATATCCCTGCGGATGTGGATTGTATATTTTTATTCAACCCTTTTGATGAAATCATCATGACGGAGGTATTAAACAATATTGTTGAGAGCCTGCAAAAAACACCCCGCGACCTTTACGTGATGTATGCCAACCCGCAACATAAATCTTTGTTCATTGCTGCTCATTTCACCGAGATCTATTATAGGAAAAGCATGAAGCAGTTTGAGATAAGCATATTAAAAAACCGGCGTTGAGTGCGCCGGCTTTAGTTATTCCAGTTATTTGTGTCAGGCAGGAATGATCAATGGAGATGCGTTTGCCTCCGTCATCAATTCCACACTCCTGTTGATAAAACTGGTAAGATCGTTTCCTTTTAAAAGATCCTGCGACAGCAAGGCCAGGTCTGCCAGGTTCTTCACCTGTTTCTCCTGTTTTACGGCATCAGTTTCGCCCAGGATCGATTTATAGATCGGGTGATTACCGTTTACAGTAAGGGTTACTTCATCAGGCATATTTGCGTAAAAAGCGGCCATGCCTCCACCCATTGCACCCATATCCTTCATACGCCGCATCATTTCCGGGCGGGTAGCCACTACCGGCGACACATCGGCACTCAGGCCTTTTACCTCCACGGTAACGTGTAAACCGGATGGTTGTGATTCAAACAATCCTTTTAGTTTATCCGCTTCTTCCTTACTTAAAACACTGTCTGCCTGCTCGGCTTTGTCAATAAGGTTATCTGCAATATCAGCATCTACCCGGGTAAATTGAACGCCCTCCCATTTCATCTCCATACTATTAATGAATGCAGCATCCACCAGGGTTTCCATCTTAATGATCTTGTAACCCCTGCCGGCGGCCGCCTGTATATAAGCATCCTGCTGCACCGGGTTGGTGGTGTATAAAACCACCTGCTTGCCTTCTTTGTTTTTTTGATTTGATTCAGTGGCAGTTTTGTACTCGTCGATGGTATAAAACTTACCTGTTTCAACTGCATCTTCCATCACCAAAAACTTATTCGCTTTTTCCTGAAATTTATCGTCCGTCATCATCCCGTATTTTACAAACAATCCCAGGCTCTCCCATTTCTCCTCAAATGATTTGCGGTCGTTGTTGAAGATTTCTTCCAGTTTGTCTGCCACTTTCTTAGTGATGTGACTATTGATCTTTCTAACATTGGGATCACCCTGCAGGTAGCTGCGGCTTACATTCAGCGGGATATCCGGGCTATCGATCACACCCTGCAACAACATCAAAAATTCCGGTACAATATCTTTCACTTCGTCGGTAACAAATACCTGGTTGCAATACAACTGTATCTTGTCTTTTTGAATTTCGTAGGTCTGCTTGATCTTGGGAAAGTATAAAATACCGGTGAGATTAAACGGGTAATCCACATTGAGGTGAATCCAGAATAACGGCGGTTCGTTGAACGGGTAAAGCTCTTTGTAGAAAGCCTGGTAATCTTCAGTGGTAAGTTCAGAAGGTTTTTTCGTCCACGCAGGCACAGGGTTGTTTACCTGCTTTTCTTCGAAAAAGATCGGCACCGGTAAAAACCGGCAGAATTTCTCTAACACGGTTCGGATGCGGTTTGCTTCCAGGAATTCCTGGCTTTCTTCATTCAGGTGCAGCACAATATCGGTACCCCTGGCTTCTTTTTCCACTTCTTCCAGTGTAAACTCTGGACTTCCATCACATTCCCACCGCACGGCGGGTGAATTTTCCCTGAATGATTTAGAGATCACTTCCACTTTATCACTCACCATAAATGATGAATAAAATCCCAACCCGAAATGGCCAATGATATTGTTTTCGTTTTGCCCTTTGTATTTGTTTAAGAATTCTTCGGCACCACTAAAAGCTACCTGGTTAAGATACTTGTCCACTTCGTCTCCCGTCATACCAATTCCCTTATCCGAAATGGTGAGTGTCTTCTTTTCAGCGTCAATGCTGATTGTAACACCCAATTCTCCCAATTCGCCTTTTGCCTCGCCCAGGGAAGAGAGTGTTTTAAGCTTTTGCGTGGCATCCACGGCATTGCTGACCAGTTCTCTTAAAAAAATATCATGTTCGCTGTACAAGAATTTTTTAATAATCGGGAATATGTTCTCCGTTTGAACGCGTATGTTTCCTTTTTGCATAAGTGAATATTTTTAACTGCCATTGTCAAAGAAAATACCAATCTGTGCAAAATGACAATATGACAAATTAAAAGGCCGCTTAATGCAGCGGCCTTCTGTTATTTTTTATGATTTAGCTATTATTAGTCGCCTACCACCAAAACATTGTCAATTTCAAATGTGGTTGTTTTAGCTGATGGGCTATAGCCACCTTCATATACAAAGGCAATATAGGCTGTACCTGTGATCGAACCGAGGTTGATGGTACCAGAACCTACAAAAGCAGGTGCATAACCTGAAGTATGGCCGCTTGAAATGGTAGCCGTTAATTGAGTCCAGGTTGAAGTGGAAGGATCAGCACCACCAGCGTAGTCGGTTGAATAATACACTTTCAATGTGGCGCCGTTATCATACCCGTCAATGGTTTGGAAGGTTAGCTTCTCGTTGGTAGTGGTATTCATGTTTAGTGCCGGAGTGATCAACCATGATTTTACAGTTGGTAACTGGTTGGCCGCAGTGCTGTTGAAAGCGGTTACCTGCGCATACTTGTTGCTGCTGAAGGTTTTTCCAAGATAGGAAGTAGAGGTACTTGGACCAATATTCTTCCACCCTGTTAAAGCGATAGGAGTTGTGCCAGTGGTGGTAACTGATTCGAAATTTTCATTCAGTAATACGGTTCCTGAAGGAGGAGCCACGTAACCACACCGGAAACCTGTGAACTTAACATCATTTACATCGCGGATGATGATTTCTTTAAAAGTTCTATACAGTACAAATACACCTGTGATGGTACCATTGCCGGCAGGAACGCGGGTGGAAGCAAAGTTGGCGTAGTTGCTGGTATACAGCTCCAGGGTTTGAGATGAAGGCTGGTTTGAAATATCAGCGCAATATTGCAGGTTATAACTGGAAGAACCAGGAGAAGTAATGCCAGCGCTCGCAAAGGTTTTAGCAGTATCCAAAGCGTTGAACTGGAAATTAGACAACTTCACCAACGTATTCTGGTAACGGTCCTGCATAGTGGTTCCAAGGTCACTGAGGGTTACGCTTGCCGGCACAACCGTGTTGTTTAAACTGCCCTTAAAGATCACGCTACCGATGGTTGCGGTGGAAATATCTGCCAATGAAGGAGCAGAACCTGTTTGAATGCCCCCACCCAACTGCATAGCATTGTTATAATCGCTGATGTAAAGGTTGTTACACTTAATAAACACTTCCCTTCCGATAGGGTATGAAGTATATAAATTGGTTCCATTGATGTTTACAGCGATACCACCGGTGGAATCCTGGATAACGATTTGTTTATAGAAGTTGCCACTCCTGTCGTCGGCAATTACAATACCCCTGATGATGATATCAGAACCCGAGTCGATTTTATCAATCGCACCTGATACTGTATGCCGGGCTTTAATCTGCGCAATGGTTGTATTGGCAGTCATATTTACAGGAGGCAAATCTGCCGGGGGCGCATCAAATTTCTTTTTGCATGACGTACCCACCGCAGCAAGTACCGCTGTAACGAGTATCGCCGAAACTGAGGTTTTAATGAAATTATTCATGATCTGTTGTTTATTTATTAGCTTTAAATGGTATTAATTAAAATCTGTACGCAATGCTGGCGTTAAACGTTGTGCCGTAAGCGTAAAATCTTTTTGCAGGAAATTTGTCAACGTTTTTATCAACAAAGTCGAACCTCAGCTGCTCGAAACCGCCGGTTACAATGTTTTTGTTATTCAGCAAATTGCTCACGCCAAAGTTAAATACAAGGAACGAACGCTTTTTGATCGACTTGAAGCTTTTGTTCAGCAACCAGGAATACCCGGCAAATGCATCCACGGTAAACTGGTGTTTCAGTTTAGCCTGGTCGATGATCTGGTGCCAGAGATAAGAATCTTCTGCTACGCCGGCTACCGCGTCGGTCGTTCTTCTCAGCGGGTTAAAATCAAACCACATCTGGTCGAAATAATTCACGTTCAGGTTTACGTACCAATATTGAGGAGAACGGTAGTTGAATCCCACAGAATAAGCTTCCTGTGGGGTAGGTACATAATAATTTTTTGAGTAGATCAGGTCTTTGGCTAAAATTTCTGAGCTGTTATCGGCCGTAACGGTTACTTCCTGGCGGGTGCTGTAGCGGTACCTGCCGATAGAAGCGGCTGCATTTAATGTAAGCCCTTTGTAAACTGCCACCTCTGCACCAATTTCAGTACCGTAGTGAATTTTACCAATATTGCTCATGGCATAGTTCACGAAATTTCTCAGGTTATCATCATAAAAGGTCAACACATTCAGCTGGTCCTTAAAATCAGTGTAATAACCCGTGATGCGGAACTTTAAGATCGGTGATACCAGGGAGTATCCACCTTCCACAGACCCGATCTTTTCGGATTTAAGGTTGTCTTGTACAAAATCCCTTGTTCTTGGAGCCAGGTAAGCATTCTCGAAGAATGGCGCCCTGGTAAGATAAGTACCGTTTACGAACAGGTAGTGGCCCTGGGCAATTTTAAAAGTGGCGCCTCCTTTGAATGCATAGTTTGCAAATTCGTGGGTGGCAGACCTGCCGAAGGAGTTATTGGGGAACAAGCCGCTTTTCACGTTTCCAACTCTCCAGAAGCGGGTGTAAGATTGTTCGCCACCCAGGAAGAAATTGATGTTGTGAAACTTAACGGCAGTCTGTACCCAGGCAGTCACTTTACGGATATTGATATCATAATCATAACCGTATTTATCTCCCTGTTTCAAAATCCGGTTGGGCCGGTTCAGGTCATTCTGTGCTGCATTGGGATCGCTCTGAAAATCCCTTTCAGCAAACTGGTTTACATCTACATAAAATTGTCCGCCCAACAGGTCGTTCAAGGTTTTGTAATAATTATTTTTTTGCGACTCGTAGTTGGCGCCGGCAGTAATGTCAACATGTTTATTTACCGAGGTATTATAAGTGGTGTTGATGTTATAGCGCTGGGTATTGATCACTCTTTCTTCCAACACATATACAGAACGGTGGCCTGTAACATTGTAGCCGGGAATACCATTGGCATTTCTTACAGTGGCCACATTTGCATAGTTGGCATTGTACAATGCATCCCAGTTGATCTGGCGCAGGTTTACATCATTTAAGAAGGCCAGGTTGGCCTGGGCCTGTTGGGTTGGGTCAGTATAATAACTTGGCAGGTACCTGTAATAATCAGGCCTTGGATCTGGCGCATTGTACCAATCCAGTGCAGTGGTGCTGCGTTTGCCAAAAGTGTATGATGCCGCGGTTAACAGGCTGCTCTTCGAAGATATTTTCCAGTCATGCGTAAGAATGCCAAACGGTTGAAAACTCCTGGCCACACTTGCATTTCTTTTTTTACCATTTTGGTATCCCCAGTAAGGGTTATAGAAATTGGTTCCGGCGATCTGCCTCATCTCATCCACTGAGGCACCCTGCCTTCCGTTTTCTGTTGGCGTGGCAAAAGCTACAAATGACAATATCTGTTTACTGCCGATCTTTTTATCGATGCCGGTATAAAATGACCAGCCATCATAATAGGTTCCATCGGTAAACCCTTCTTCTGCCCAACGGCGGGAAGCCGATACACTCAGCGCCCAACCGTTTTTATCAAACCCGGTTGATTTGGTTACAGCGAACTTGTGAGAATAGTTCCTGTTAGAAAACGCATAGCTGATCTTGGTTTGTTTGTATTGTTTAAAGGCCCTGGTATCCATGTAAGTTCCGCCCCCAAGGTCGCCAAAACCGAAGTTGGCTGCCTGGATGCTGTAAGCAGTTTGCCTGTTACGGGAAGCTACAACATCGTTCAAACCGCCCCACAGGCCAAAAGGTGTGAAACCATTGTCGAGCGTTTGCATGGGCGCTCCATTCATATAAGTACTGAACAGGTCGGCATCATACCCACGCAACCGGAACCTCACCACGTTAAAGTTGAACGACGCAGCCCTTAAAAACGGATCCCTGGTGGAGTTGGTGCCGATCACTGAAAGGTTCTGGGCACTTCCATCCTGGTTATCATTTTCATCGAGCGATACAATGGGAATATTATCCAGCAGGTTATCTTTATTGTTCTCGATGATGGTGGAATCATACTGGAGAACAGTAGAATCTTTGGGTGATTTTTGCTGGGCAAAAGACACTTGGCCAACACATAAGCTTAACAGCAATGCGAAGCACCCGGATTTTTTTGTAAGCATAGTTAGTTTGTTAAAAAAGAACGCAAATGTATGTTATTTATGCGGTTAAATTTTCGGGTTCGAATGACTAACAATTTCATAACATACATTCACAAATAATTACCAAAGAAAAAACAAAAATTGCAATTTATTGAATTAATTATACAAAATTTGCAACCTGATGTGGATAAACTAAAATATATGAAAAAAAAATTAACAGCGATCATCCTGGCACTGACCCTCCTGTGTTCTTCAAAGCTTTTCGCTTGGGGGAAAACCGGTCATGAAATGGTGGGATCTCTGGCCTATCATTTTTTAGATGATTCCACCCGCAGGATCGTCCAGGACTTCCTCGGTAACATGAGTTTTGAAGAAGCCGCCAATTGGATGGATGACAGCCGCAGTAATTCTTACTACGACTACATGAAAACCTGGCATTACCTCGATATGGATCGTGGGGAAAAATATGAGGCTACCGGTGAAAGAAATATCCTCACCATCCTGCATTCTGCCATCACCAACCTGAAGCAATATAAAACCCTTAAAGCCAAAGATGTAAAGCGTGACCTGCTGCTGATCTTTCACCTGGTGGGCGACCTTCACCAGCCACTGCATTGCGGGTATGCAGTTGACAAAGGTGGTAACGCCATTACCGTAACTTCACCCTATGTATCTGGTAACCTGCACAGCATCTGGGATACCCAATTGCTGGAATTTAAAAAGATCAACATGGATTCCTGCCTGGCTTTGTACGACACCATGGATAGCGAAACAATTGCAAACATCTCCAAAATCAATGAATTGAAATGGATGTATGAATCAAGATCATTGCTGGATACGGTTTACAGCTTCAAGGATAATTTTTTAGACAAGGCATATGTTGATCAAAACGCTGAAGTGATCAAGAAACAATTGCTGGTAGCCGGCCTGCGCCTGGCGGCCGTGTTGAAAAGCATTTTTGCAGACGGCGGAAAGTCTTAACCCCGGTTAGCGAATTCTGACACCAGGGTGAATGCGGATGAGCGTAACAGTGAGGCTACATTTTTTATAGCCTCCTGCCTGCTGCGGTGGTTGTGAACCAGCGTGATCACTT
>CAYVLT010000216.1:0-7665 GCA_964452405.1 uncultured Ferruginibacter sp. | reverse complement strand
AAACTATTCATCATGCAAACTGATGAACGGTTTATGTTTATAACAGTCACCGGGTTCGCCGCCTCTTTTCCTCCGGTGATGCCGGTGGCAGCATATTAAAAATGCGGGACTTATATTTTCTTACGTGAAGAAGCAGCGGTGCTATGGTTACGCGGCCTGCCGGCAGCAGGGGCTAAACAAATTAGTTAGAGAGTGTAGTTGATCGATTATACTTATAAAAACTGATTAATCAAAATGACATTACACGATTTAAATACTTTGTCGAAAAACCAGCTCCGACAGGAGTTGTTCAAATGCTGTGGCAGTCATGCCTGGGTTGACAGGATGCTGAACTTCTTTCCGGCTGATGACATGGCAGAATTGTTGTACGATGCTGAAGACCAGTGGTACGAATGCGGCGAGGCCGATTGGCTCGAAGCGTTTACGCATCATCCAAAGATCGGCGATATGGATTCGCTGAAAAAGAAATTTGCCACCACGGCAGGATGGGCAAGCGGTGAGCAGGGAGCAGTGGCCCATGCATCAGAAGAAACTTTACATGCACTGGCCAAAGGCAATGCAGCATACGAAAAAAAGTTTGGCTTTATCTTTATCGTTTGCGCAACAGGAAAATCCGCAGATGAAATGCTGCAATTATTAAATGAACGTTTGCCCAACAGCAGGGAAGAGGAAATAAAAATTGCGATGGATGAACAAAACAAGATCACACAAATCCGTTTACAAAAATTAGTAGAATGAGCCAGGTAACCACCCATATTTTAGATACCAGTAAAGGACGCCCCGCAGCAGGTGTTTCTGTTAGCATGTTTGAAAAAGTTGGAACAGAGTGGCTGCCCGTGGGCGATGGCATCACCGATCATGATGGCAGGGTAAAAAACCTGTTGAAGGATGACCTGGTGCTCGCTTTTGGTGTGTACAAACTCAGCTTTTCAACAAAAGAGTATTTCAAAGTACATGGAGTGGAAGCGTTTTATCCTTTCGTTGATATTGTTTTCGAGATCAGAACCCGGGAACATTACCATGTACCCCTGCTGTTGAATCCCTTTGGCTACAGCACTTACAGGGGATCGTAGCCCGCACTGCCATCCGTCAGCTTCGTGAAAAATACATTCATCATACCAACACACTTTACATTAAAATCAACTGCCAACAATGAACCTGTCCATCAGCGACCAAGAGAAAAATTCAGTGCTTGATACGCTTGCCACTGCCAACTTACAATTTCAAAAAACATATCCCGGCGATAAGCCCGATCGTCAGCCGGTTCATACTGTATATGGCGGCGCCAACTTGTTTAAAAGTGATACCACCAACCGGATGGGAGAGATTGCGTTGAAAAGTCTGCAGACCTATGCGCCCAATTTTGTGGTGCTGGCAAAAGTGTTGAAACTGGAAAATCATGAACATTTTCCCACGATAGAAAAAGATATCGAAGCGCTTACCAGCAAACTGGATGGCATGAGTGAAGAGCAGCGCAAGGCAGAACCAGCCTGGCTGGCGTATTCGGTGTACAATAAGATCATTAAAAAGCTGCAGTCAGAAGCTGTGGAAGATTTTCGTATTGATTTTGAAGATGGGTTTGGTAACCGCCCGAACGACGAAGAAGACGCCACCGCTGTGAACGCAGCCAACGAACTTGCCAAAGGAATGATGGAAGGTACTATCTCTCCGTTTATCGGTATCCGCGTAAAACCTTTTACTGAAGACCTGAAGGCAAGAGGCGTTCGCACCCTGGATATTTTTTTAACCACCCTGCTTACCAATACAAACGGGCAACTGCCTGCCAATTTCGTGGTGATGTTACCGAAAGTAACCATTCCCGAACAGGTAACTGCGATGGTGCGTTTGTTTGAGCTCATAGAAAATAAATTCAACCTGGCGCCTTGCACCCTTAAAATGGAGACGATGGTGGAAGCCACGCAGATCATCATGGACGAGGAAGGCCGCAACCCGCTGATGCGGATTGTAAGGGCAGGAGAGGGAAGGTTGATCAATGCACATTTTGGCACATATGATTATACCGCCAGTTGCGGCATCACTGCCAAATACCAAACCATGGCGCACAGCGTGTGCGATTTTGCGCACCACATGACCAAGGTGGCCCTGGCCCATACTGGCATCTTTCTCAGCGATGGCGCCACCAATGTAATGCCTGTGGCCCCGCATCGTGGTGATGCGCTGAGCATTGAACAACTCATCGAGAACCGCGAAAGTGTACACAATGCGTGGCGCATCGGGTTTAATCATACCACCCATTCACTCATTAATGGTTTGTACCAGGGTTGGGATCTAAACCCGGCACAGTTGCCCATGCGTTATGCCGCTACCTATAATTTCTTTTTAAGCAGCTACAGCGATGCCGTGTTCCGGCTTAAAACTTTTGTGGAAAGGGCTGCCATCAGTACCCTTACCGGCGATATTTTTGATGATGCCGCCACCGGGCAGGGACTTTTAAATTTCTTTTTAAAAGCCATTAACTGCGGTGCGATAACGGAGGAGGAAGCTACGGTTACAGGGCTTACGCTGGAGGAGATCCGCAGCCGGTCGTTCTACCGCATTTTGGAAGGAAGAAGGAATAAGAAATAGAAAATAAAAACTTACTTATAAGTAAAAAGGGGGCCTTCGGATTGAAAGCTCCCTTTTTTTATTTTCTACTTAGCTTAGGTGCAGGTGGCAACATCGTTGTGTCACTCACTTGTACGGCATCTCTTTATTGAGCTTTTAATGCAGCGAAAAAGCCCAATTGGTTTTTTATTACATTGATGTGTTTGAACAGTTCCACTTCATTCACCTGAACTGTGAAAGTGTGTCGTCGATCAAAAAGTGTTGGTCAATAAAAGTGTTGGCCAGCTTTACAAGCTGTTCGGTCAATGTATCCGCCTGCAGGGGCACCCAACCTTCCATCAACGTGAGCGGACCAAAACCGGTGCTTACATTTTCCCATTTGTTTTTGAAGGGTTCAAATTTTTTCCTGAAAAGCTCCGCAAACTGCCGGCTTTGTATTTTATAGCCTTTCAATTCCCGCAGTTTAAGTGCGTGGATATTGTACATTAATTTTTGTTCCGCAATCGACGCATCATTTACCCAGGTGGAAAAGAAAATTCTCGAGCGGGCATTTAACGGATCAGTAGCTGCATTTGCCCAGTGTAGTTTATAAAGCTTCAGGAAAACTGACTCCAGCACCTCACCTGTTGCCAGTTTTATTTGCTTTTGCCTGAGCAGGGCAGGGTTAAGTTTACCGGCTGCAAGTTGAAAGCTTTTTAAGTACTGTTGATATTGCATGATGAAACTGTTTTATGCCGGCAGCCTGTTTTATTGCACAGCCTGGTCCATTGCCCAAATTGCCAGCAGTGTCATAGTAATGACGATCGCAATGCCGATGATGAGCGGCTTCCATATCTTCCTGGTTTCATAAGCTGCTTCATCCGGAAAATATTTCCTGTGAAAATATTCGGCGAGTACGGCTGCGCATCCAATATTGAAACCCAGGTTTAATGTTCTGCCGCCAAAGTTAAAGTACGTCGCAAACAAAACCGCCAAAATAGTCATGACTAATGAAATAATAAATACCCAATTCGCCTGCTTTTTTTGTCGATGGCCGCCAGGTTCTGCATTAAAAGTATGCCGCCAAAGAGTGGGGTAATGAAAATACTGAATCCCCAGATGGCCCGCTTTGAATAAATGGCCGGTTTTTCAATGTCCTGCAGATGGTCAACGCCACCTGTTTCCTCGTAAGTTTCATTCATAACGTTGTATGCGGTTCGTTTTAATAAAGCTGTGTAAATGAAAGGATTGAAAATTGAATTTCACAGCCGGCACCGGCGTTGATACTGGCGCCGAAATGATTGATTATTTGGCTGAGGAGTAATTGATCAATCCACGAAAAAGCTGGATGCCTCCAAATACGATGGCGCCCCAAAAAATAAACCCGATGTTGGCCATGGTGGCCACTGTGCCTCCCACACACCAGAGAGCGCCATAGAGAATATCTTTTTCAGCCTGTTTCTTTTAGGCAGCTACAATCTGTGCCTGCAAATCCGCAACTACGGCAGATGCTTCCTGCTCAGGAATGCCGTTATTTACCAAAGAGGCGATGGCTTCTTCGGCAGATTGTTTTTCTGTCAACAGCAGGTTGGCTGCCTGGTTGTAGGTGTTTGTTGTTGACGCTGACTGTAATTGTACTTGATTTTCCATTACTCTTGTTTTAGTTTGGTTTATTTTAAGGTATTCTTTATGTGGTTTGTACTTTTTGGGATGCTGCTAAATGAGCAGTGATAGCAGGTTGGTAACAGTGTTCTTACTAGTTTTCTGTTTCCGGGTCTTCTATTGCTAACAACTTTTCAATTGGTTTCCAACCGGGCTTACGGACTATATAATATAATTTGCTGTCCCGGTTTGTCTTTAATGTAATTTGGTCAAGTCTTGGCAGGGCTTTCTGAGCATTACAATAAAAAGCTGTTATTTGGCAGGTTCTTTCAGTAATATGCCCGCAACATGGTAAAATCTTTCAGGGTAATAAAAATGAATTTCCCCATCATACGTTGCGGCGAGCTGTTCTTTATTACTCCCGACTTTCTTAGTCGTTTTCACCTTCCACGGAATTCGATCACACTGCAGGAGCCTGGCGGAGTCTTTGTTTCTCTCGTTTGAGAATTTAAAATACACCGTATAACCACCCCTCCACACATTTGGCCAATTCCCAACTTCCAAACTGGAAAAGTTCCTTGTAACCCGTTGGGAGCTGTCAAATTTTGCGAGGTCTGACAGGTTGAACTTAGTATTGCCTGTCTTTTGCAAATAGTCGCTTACCAGGTAAGAAAGAATTACAACATCCTTGTTATCCCCGGCAATCACACGCATTTGGGCAGTCTTAGAAGCGGATTGACAACCGATACATAAAATTAAGATGCAAGCAAGCAATCGGCTACTCATAGTTGTAAAATGTACTTTTTATGTTTAACGGCTGGCTGTTAACAGTGCTGCCTAACGGCCGGCATATTGGTGCGGGGTGGAAAATAGACTTCCGTACCCGGCTTGAGCCTCTACGCATGTTAGCAGAAGTTATTTCTAGTTTATTTTTTGCAATATGCTTTTGAAGCTTCTATTGGATATTTTTTCTCGAGGTTCACATCGTTAAAGCTTTTGGATGATCCCCAGGCAAACAGTTTTTCAAAGAATGGAAGCAGCTTTTTATTCTTTATCTTACCCAGGAAGTATATCTCATGTTCTTTTTCTTTTATTCCCATTTCGTATAAAATTTCATTAAACTCGACTATATCTAACTCGTGAAAGTATTGCATCATTCTAAAATACTCACACACGTTTCCACTTTCCAGTCTTCCTGCAAAGTAAAATGGCATGAACCAGCCAATAATGTAGCATGACCAGGAAATGATTTTACCAATAACATGAAATTTAAATTCATACCATCGCGATGGTAGAATATTGTAACGCTTCATTATTTGCAAAACTTCTTTTCTATGGTTCCATTCATCTGTTTCAATTTGCTTAATCGCTTTTTTTTCGTCTAAATCTTTTACTGATCCGGCATGGCCTTGATAAGCGAAAGCAGCAGCTTTTTCTGCAGAATATGCTTTTCTTAACAGGTCTACTAGAGCCTTGTGGTTTAAAGTTGATTCCATGTGGTGAGGGAGGAGAAGAATGTTGGGAAAATAATTTTTGCTAACGCCGAGGTATTACTGGCAGGGCTGGAATTAGCATTCCGTCTGCCCGGTTACTGATGATGAATTTAATCAGAAAGTTGCGCATAACTTCCGTTACTGGGAGTTGTTTTTTCTACCCAGAGTCAGGTTTGACTTTTAAAATTGCTTATTGAACTTCCAGTCAGCCGGACATACAGTAATATGATGTTATGTGCTGGGCTTTGTCAACCGTTGTATCAAAAGAGCCGTTAACAAAGTCTGTCAACGGCTCTTTGATTTTTACTCTGTTGTCCGAATAATTAGCAGGTTTGGCATAGATGTCACAATTACTCTTGCTCCAAGTTCAAAACCGAGGCTTTGTAACCAGTCGCCACAAAGTTTGATTTCCGGAACGTCTTTCTGACTGTACTTGTTAAACCTTGTCTTTGGTTGAATTTTCAGGCTACGCACATCGGGTCGCCTGATTGTTTGTCTCTTGTTGGTTCGCATAACATTGAGTTTTTAAAAAGAGGCCTGTCGGTGCTGCGAACCAACAAGAGAACTTGTGTAGTACGGGACTTTCACCCGCTCTCCGCCAGGCTTTATCTTTGATTTTTAAATTTGATGAATTAAACATGAGATTCTCTTAAAATTGGTTCGCACTTCAAATATAGAAATATTTATTTAGTCAGTCAAAATCAGGATTTATTTTGTGTCAGCATTAATTCGGCCTGACCGTGGTCAAGTGTCAAAATGAAAAGTCAGTAGGAATGGGGTTGTCAAGTCAGAATGTTAATAGTTGGAACGGATGCCGTTAGCCTTGTACATAACGCCGAGTTATTACTACAGGGCTGGAATTAGTATTCCGTCTGCTGGGTTACTGATGAGGAATTTAGCTTAAAAAGTTGCGCCTAACCTTCTTTGCTGGGAGTTGTTTGTCCTGCCCGGCTTTTGTCAATGCGCTTGTTGGCTGAAACGGCGACATTAGTAATCGTCTGAAACTGTCGGTGGAGGAGGTGGTGGTGGAGATGATATTGGGAAATTTCTTTCTAGAGCTTTAGTTCTAAAAGTGTCATTTATTGAAAAGCTGTCAACCTTTTCAATAACTTTTTTTTGTAGACCTTTATCAATAATTACATCACTTATAGTTTGTGCTAAATCCAATTCAATAACTCTATCTAAAGGAATTAGGCGCATAATAAATTCACTATATAAGTCCCAAATAAGTTTTTTAAATTTCTTAATTCTTATTCTATTTCGTTTAAAATCATATTCTATTATAAACTCAATTAGCTCGTCTTTATTAAAATAAAAATAGCCGTCTTCAATTTTCCCATAATAACGATATTCAGTAAACCTAGTAAAAAGTTTATTAAGGTTAGTATCTAAGGTTAGCCCTTTTTTCAATTCTTCGTCTCTTTTTTCAATAACTTTTACTATGAGCCAAGTAATTGCACATACAAATAGAGAGAACAACCAAAGTATTCCAAATATAGCAGTGTCTGGAGTTAGATAATGTTTTAATACTGGATGTTCGATGGCTGATTTAGGAAATAGCCAAATGGTTGTCATAACTAATGCTAATATTGAAGTGCTAATTTTCGGGAATAAATGTTTACTCCTGTAAAGCTTAATGCTGCTCTGTACTTTGTTTTCGAGAATAAGATAATTCTCTGATTTTTTTATTTGTGTAACTGGAATTAATTCTTTTAATACTTGAGTAATTAGAGATAATTCTTGTCTTGTAGCTGGAAGATTATTTGTATTCTCAAGAAAATCGATTGCTTCTTGAATTTCATGAAAATAATTTTCGTCAGCCTTTGTCCTAAATGAGCCACCATTTTTGTCTGGATGTATTTTCTTTACAATTTCAAGTAGTTGATATTTCAGATCATTAATTGAATAGGCACTTAGTTCAAAGTGCTTTTTAATCTCTTCTATATTGCTAAATTTCATTTAAACTATTTTCAGCCAACGTGCAAGTATTTGCGAAGGCTTGGAATTTTACTTCCGTCTGCCAGGT
>CAYVLT010000215.1:0-7713 GCA_964452405.1 uncultured Ferruginibacter sp. | reverse complement strand
TGTTATAAGTAAGTTCGCCTGTTTTAGTATCGGCGATCACCGGGGCAAAACAAAAATTACCCACATGGTTGGGGCCACCGGTTTCATCCAATAAAATATTCCAATCGGTGAAGCCACACATGCCGTTGTTAAAGTCATTGATCATAGACCGGCCATACCGTTCTCCTAACTTCCAGTCGTGAAGGCGGTTGATATCATATTTTTCAACACACCCTTCGGTGAAAAAGATATTCTTTCCCGGAAAAGCTTCATGCACCCGCTGGATATTTTCATACATCGGCTCACCGCCACTCCAGTTTTCATACCAGTGAAAACCGATGCCCCAGGCGTATTTTGCGGCATCCTTGTCGTCAAAATAGGTTTGAGCCCTCTGGTAAATTAGGTCGCGGTTGTGATCCCATACTATGATCTTTTTTCCTTTATATCCTGCTTTCTCCATTGCGGGTCCCAAATTATTTTTCAGGAAATCCCGCTCTTCTTCTGCCGTATAGATACAACTTTCCCAACGTTGGTTGGCCATCGGTTCATTCTGAACGCTGATGCCCCAGATCGGCATGCCTGCCTTTTCATAAGCCCTGATAAATTTTACATAGTAGTTGGCCCAACTGCTGTAATATTCCTTCTTCAAATGACCGCCATGCAAAAGATCATTGTTGTCTTTCATCCAGGCCGGTGGCGTCCATGGACTGGCAAATAAATTAAGTTTACCACCTGCGGCTTTGATGGCAGCCTGTATAAAGGGTATTTTAAATTTCCTGTCGGGAGCAATGTCAAAAGTTTTCAGTGCTTTGTCGTCATTGCTTACATACACGTAGCTGCTGCTGCTGAAATCGCAACTATTGATATTGGTTCTTCCAAAGTTATAGCCAATACCTTCCTTCTTATCGAAATAGGCTTTCAGTATCTCCTGCTGTTTGGCTTCGGGCAGTTTAGCATAGGTTTCTGCCGCGGCATCTGTAAGCGCTCCGCCTACACCGATGAATGATTGAAAAGTTTTTCCCGGATCTACAAACACACAAACCTGCGTTTCAACGGGCTGAGGCAGGGCATTGAAACCAGCCGTGCCATTGGCAGCTAAACGCAGCTCCGTATTTTCGGCGGTGGTGAATACTGTTACCTGTTTTCCTTTGGTGGAAAATACAGCGGGAACAGTTTGACCGTTTACATGAACGATGGCGCCCGTAATTCCGGTAAAGAGCAGCCACACCAATAGTTGCTTTTTCATTATTTTGATTTAGAGGTATTGAGATAATTGTATGTCATATTTACCAGATCTTTTTCCTGGTGCTGATTCACTGTGAATATTGCAAGTTAAAACCACGTGCCTGCATTCTACCCTATACTATTACCACACAAAGGTTGCAGCAGAAGAGGCAGGCAGTGATACATTCACCCATTTGCCTTTATATTTTAAGTTAAAGGTATTGGTGGCGCTCGCTTCGTTCAAAGCCAGCAACACTTTTTTACCATCGGGCCGCTTAAACGCAACCGTGGAAAGGCTGGTAAGTTGTGTGCTGCTGATACGAACCGATCCCGGCGGTACAAATTTTGCCACCTGCGCAACAATGTAATAACTCACATTCCTGGTAACGTTGGAAGCAATGGTAAGTGCGCCTTTACATTCAGAACAACCACCGGCCGTATGCGGGTTATACCCGGGATCGCTGGCCAGGTTCCATTCCAGCGCCACTTTGCTCCAGTTGCGCATGGATCCGATGATCACATTCTTTAAATGCCACATAAGATCACCATCAAAAGCTCCGCTGCCTGATGTCCACTGCTCGGTGAAGTAAAGATTTTTATCACCGTATGCATTGTGAACGGTGCTAAGCGCACTGATATCACCGCCATACAAATGAAAGGCACTGCCATCGATGAATGCACGGGCTGCAGGATCGTTCAGCACCGTGATGGGATAAGATGGATTATCGCAATTATGATCCCAGATGATAATCTTTGTATTGATGGAAGCAGACTGGAAAGCCGGCCCCAGGTTTGTTTTAATGAAGGCCGCCTGTTCGCCGGCCGACATGAGCATACTGGGATTATTACCGCCGTACTGTGGTTCATTTTGAATGGTAACCGCATCGATCGTAATACCGTTTGCTTTCATTGCCTGTATATATTTTACAAAGTAGTTGGCATATACCGGGTAGTATTGTGGCAACAGGCTACCCCCCACTGAACTGCCGTTGTCTTTCATCCATAAAGGTGGACTCCAGGGTGATCCCAGTATTTTTATGGAAGGATTGATGGCGACGATCTCTTTCAACAGCGGCACCAGGTCAACCGTATCTTTTGACAAACTGAAGCTGTCAAGATTAACATCGGTATTGCCCGCAGCAAGGTCATCATAACTGAATACCGATTCACTGAGATCGGATGCACCTATGCTTACCCGTAAGTAACTCACTCCAATTGAATTGCTGCCGCTGCCGAATAGCTCCTGCAACAAGGTTGCTTTGGCAGCACTGCCAAGGCTGTTGATCAATGAAGCGCTTCCGCCGGTGAGCGTGTACCCAAAGCCATCAACCGTTTGATAGGTTTGTGCACTGTCAATATCAACGTTCGGACTACCATTGGCCACCGTGCCGAAAGAGAGCACGGCTGATTGTTTTTGCAAAAGTTGTGTTCTGCTGGCGGTGGTAAGGTACTCCTCTACGTCATTGGTTGTGGGTACAGGTTCCGGGGTGGGTGTTGGACCTGGCTGACTACTTTTTTTTGAGCAGGAACAGGCGAAAAAAATAAGGGTGAATGCCACCATCGCCGATACCTGTGCTATTTTTTTTGTTTTCATTGTGTTGATTTTTTGCGCTGCAGTACACTACAGCAATTTAAAGTCTGCTTCTTTTACATCCTGGCTGTTGCCTCCTATAAACAATTTAAAGTCTCCCGGCTCAGCTACATATTTCAAGTCGCTGTTGTAAAACTTAAGGTCATCTACGGAGATGCTGAAACTGATTGTTTTTGCCTCACCCGCTTTGAGTTCGATCTTTTGAAAACCTTTCAATTCTTTTACCGGCCTGGTGATTGTGCCCACCATATCACGCAGGTATAACTGCACCACTTCTTTTCCATCCACATTGCTGGTATTGGTAACCGTTACAGAGGCTGTGATTTTTTGCCCTGGTTTCATGGCATTGCTGCTGAGTTTGATGTCGCTGTACGAAAAACTGCTGTAACTTAAGCCATAACCAAACGGAAACACAGGATCATTGCTTACATCGAGGTAATTGCTACGGAACTTTTCAAACCATTTTCCTTCACCCAACGGGCGGCCTGTGTTTTTGTGATTGTAGTACAAGGGTACCTGCCCCACATTCTGCGGCCAGGTGGTGCTCAGTTTGCCGGAAGGGTTTGCATCTCCGAATAAAACATCAGCGATAGCGAAACCGGCCTCACTGCCGCCAAACCACACATCGAGTATTGCTGGAACATTTTCACTCTCCCACTTAATGGCCAATGGTCGTCCAGTAAACAGCACAAGCACCACCGGTTTACCGGTTTTCAATAAAGCAGCCAGCAGGTCTTTTTGTGCTTGCGGAATTTCTATATTGCTGCGGCTGCTGCATTCCCCACTCATCTCAGCACTTTCACCGAGGGTGGCTACAATAACATCCGACTGCGCTGCAACAGACAAAGCTTCCTCCAGCAATTGTTCTTTGGTTCTGCCATCGCGGTCAAATGATTTGCCAAACATGCCCGCCCGTTGTTCGAACAAACTGTCATCGCTCAGAAATGATCCTTTGGCGTACAGCAATTTCGCATTGTTGCCTAATACTGACTGCAGGCCGTCCATTACCGATGTTGCCTTTGAAAAATCAGCGGCCACACTCCAGGTACCCGGCATATTTTCACGGTTGTTTCCCAACGGACCAATCACACCGATGGTGCCGGACTTTTTCAGGGGTAATAAGTGTTCATTGTTTTTCAGTAATACAAAACTTTCGGCAGCGATAGCCCTTGCTTCTTTGCGGTGAGCATCGGTGAAAATTTCGGCTTTCGCTCTTTCTTCGCTGCAATATTTATATGGATCATCAAACAAGCCCAGTTTATATTTTGCTTCCAATATCCTTCTGCAGGCAGCATCAATCTGCGCCATCGTCACCTTTCCTTCCTTTAATGATTGTGGAAGTGTTGTTAAAAATCCTTCTCCCACCATATCCATATCAATTCCTGCTTTCAGCGCCAAAGCAGATACCTGTTGCAGGTCGCCCATACCATGTGCGATCATTTCATTAATGCCGGTATAATCGGTTACTACAAAACCTTTAAAGCCCCATTGTTTACGCAACACATCCGTCATCAAAAATTTACTGGCCGTGGCAGGTATCCCATCCACTTCGTTGAAAGAAGCCATCATACTTCCGGCCCCTGCGTCCACCGCAGCTTTATAAGGAGGCAGGTATTCGTTATACATTCTCACCCGGCTCATGTCGGTGGTGTTGTAATCTCTTCCTGCTTCTGCAGCGCCATACATAGCATAGTGTTTTACGCAGGCCATGATCGTATTGTTTTTAGTAAGATCGGTACCCTGGTATCCCTTCACCATTGCCATTGCGATCTGCGAACCCAGGTAAGCATCTTCACCATTGCCTTCAGCAATACGGCCCCAGCGTGGATCACGGGCAATATCCACCATTGGGCTAAAAGTCCAGTTGATGCCGTCGGCACTTGCTTCCTGTGCGGCGATCTGGGCACTGCGTTCAATGGCTTTCATGTTCCAGGTACAGCTAAGACCTAACGGTATCGGGAACACTGTTTCATATCCATGTATCACATCCATACCAAAGATCATCGGTATGTGCAGCCTGGTTTCTTCCACGGCTACTTTTTGAACAGCCCTTATTTTTGCAACAGATTTTATATTGAACAATCCACCCACTTTACCTTCTTTGATCTTTTTACCGATGTCGGAATTGGAAGCCTGCCCGGTAACAATGTCGCCGCTGCCCGGCAAATTCAACTGGCCGATCTTTTCTTCCAGTGTCATTTTTTTCATCAATGCATCAATGAAGGTTTTCATCTTTGCATCTGCCGGAGTTGCTGCCGGCTTGTTTTGCGCATTCGCCACCATGGTAAAGGCAAATACCGCGATCAATAACAATGTTCTTTTCATCTTTAGCTGTTTTTTTTGTTCTTACTGATTTTTATGTACCACCACCAGGTTGCCGCCGCCTGCAGCAAGCTGTATGTTGATGCGACCGGATCTTTGAACCGGGAATGTTTCTTTTTTTAAATGATCCGGGTTTTCATCAATGTCTGCCGCATCACTGTATTCTGTGGCAGTGTAATTACCGGTGGGTAAAAAGCTGAAATCGATTTCCAGTTTTTGTGGGTTGTGGTTAGCAATGCTGCCGATATACCAGGCTTCGCCTTTGCGCCTGGCGATGGTTACATAAGCACCCGGCTTCGCATTGAGTACTTTTGTTTCATCCCAGTTGGTGGGAATATGCTGCAACACTTCAAAACCGGGTTGGCCAATATATGCATTTGGATAATCACACATCATTCCCTGGTAATTTTCCAGCACCACGTACATACCCAGCATGTGACAACGGGTACCCATCACTAACGGTCGCGTATATTGTACTTTAAAGGGCTTTGCGGCGGTGGGCAATCCTGCAGCCCTGAAACCTCCTAAGTGATAGTCGGTAGAGCCGGCCAGCATACGGGTGAACACCACATCCAGGTCTGCATCTGGCGTTACCAGGTCGTTCCATTTATCGCATTCATAATTCAGGGTGCCTTCTCTAGTAAATTCATTGGGGTAAGTTCTGGCAGTGCCGGTAGGTTTGTATGCGCCATGAAACTGGATGTGCAAATGATGGGCTGCCGCTTTTTGCAATATCTCTGTTTGAATGTTCACCATCTCCTGGTCATCACGATCCATAAAATCAACCATCATACCGCTCAACCCCCATTGTTCGAATATGGCAAAAGCAGTATCCAGTTGTGGGTATAATGCCTTCCAGTGTACCCATACCCTTACCCCCACTCCTTTTGATTTTGCATAGGTGCATATTTCCTTCATGTTGAGGCCGGCAACCGGTTTAGTAACATCTGTATGATTACCTGGTTGATATCCATCACCATCATTGGTGTACCATTCGTGTCCCCCCGACTCCACCACGGTATGATAACGGATACCATTATCCGCACAAAAGTCGATATAGTATTTGTTGGTTTCAAAATTATTTCCGGGAGTAAAGGTTGTGTCGGGTACGATGGTTCCGTTCCACCAGGGAAAAGTGGTGGTACCCGTTTGTATCCATGCGGTTTCACTGATGGCGCAGGCCGGGCTGAGGCTGGTGAGTATATTTGATTCGATCAGTGCACCCAACCGGTCGCTGATAAGCATTACCCGCCAGGGGCTTGGGTGTGGGATTGTTGCTTTTACTTTTACCCGGCCATCTCCGGTGGGAGCGGGCAAGGGTGATAGCTGGCTGGTAAGTATGCCATTTCTTTTCACCAGGTACATACCGGCGTAATCGAGCAGGGCAGCTTCGGTTATAGCCATAAAAATATCACCCGGGTATTGCAATAATACCGGCATATCCATCAGGGTATCGTTTTTAATATCACTCAATGGAGCGGTGCTGTACAACCCTTCGTGCGACGTGGTAAAGTTTGGCAGCAGCAGTGCTTTGATCACCGGATCACCGGTAGTATTGAACTGCGTTTGTTCATCCAGCAGGGTGAATGAGTTGTGTGTTTGCCGGGGAAATACATACCGGAATGCCACACCATCATCAAATGCCTTCACTTCAATATTCACAAGGTATCCTGCTCCCTGTAAAAAAACAGTGCACATTTTATAGGGATGTTCCACTGCTTTGGTTTTGCCAATCACCAGTTGGTAATTTTCGGTTCCTTCGCTGTAAGCCGCAGGTTGTTTCAGCGTGGCATGGTCAAAGGGACTGCCATCATCAAAAACCAGTTTCATGGCAGAAGGCTGCAACACCGGCTTTCCCTTATACATAACCATGTACTGCGGTGATCCATTCTTCAGCCAGCACATAAACACGATATTACCGTTGGGTGACGCCAACCGCATCCTTTGCTGCGCCCCGCCTTGCTGGCAGGCCAATAAAAAAAACAATATCGTGATCACCCTCACTCTCATACTATTTAACCAGGTAAGGCTGAATTATTTTTTGCCAGATATGGTACCCTTTTGCATTCATGTGCAGGTTATCTTCAATAAAAATATCCTGCATCACTTTTCCATTTTTATTGAACATTTTATGGTACACATCAATGAATACCGCCTGCTTTTGTTTGGCGATAAAATTCCTGATGAGCAGGTTCGACTGCTCCATTTTTTTCCAGAGATGTTGCCTGCTCGGACTTGGCTTCAACGAAATGAAGGCGATGGGCACATTGGGATCGGCCTTCCTGATCATGCGGAACAAAGTGACAAAGCGCTGTAATACCATTACCGGCGTTACTGTGTCAGCAGCAGCCAGGTCATTTTCTCCGCAATAGATCACCACCTGTTTGGCGTGATAAGGAATGATAACATCGTTGGCATACCGTACCAGGTCGGGCAAGGTTGATCCGCCAAAGCCCCTGTTGATGATGGTATATTTTGGAAAGTAATCCTGCACATCCGTCCATTTTGTAAAGGAAGAGCTCCCTACAAACAATATCGCGTGGCTCGGCGGCATCTGAACACTGTCCTGCTTCTTGAAAGACTGTATGTCGTTATAG
>CAYVLT010000214.1:0-7718 GCA_964452405.1 uncultured Ferruginibacter sp. | reverse complement strand
CAGTTGCATAATATACTGTGAAATTACAGCTTATTTCATACTGCTGGTTTCAAAGAAATTCTGGCAGCAACCGGCTCTTTTTGCCGGCATGCCTGAAACAAAAACAATGTTGTATTTTTACAGCTAAACTTCGATGTTATGCATATTGAAAACAAACCTGTTATTGGCCTGAGTTGTGGAGATGTAAATGGAATAGGACTCGAGATCATCATCAAAACTGTTGGCGACAGCAGGCTGCTTGAAATATGCACCCCGGTGATATTTGCCAATAATAAGGTGCTGAATTTTTACCGGAAGTCTTTGCCCGACATCAATTTTAATTTCACCAGCAGCCGTGACCTCAGCCGCATCAACCACAAACAGGTAAACCTCTGTAATTGCTGGGAAGAAGAAGTGGCTATCACCCCCGGCACCCTCAGTGATACCGGCGGTAAATATGCCGTTTTGAGCCTGGTTACTGCAGCACAGGCATTGAAGGAAGGAAAGATCGACGGACTGGTTACAGCACCCATACACAAAAAAAACACGCAATCTGAGCAATTCAATTTCACCGGTCATACGCCTTACCTGAAAAATCTTTTTGGTGCCAACGACGTAGTGATGTTTATGGTGGCAGAAAACATGCGGGTGGGGCTGGTTACAGAACATGTGCCCGTGAAAGAGGTGGCTCAATACATCACCCGGGAAAATATCATCAGCAAACTCAATATCATTAACCAGTCACTCAAAAAAGATTTTGGCATTGATAAACCAAAGATTGCAGTGTTAGGACTCAATCCACATGCCGGCGACGAGGGGTTGATTGGAAAAGAAGATGAAGAGATCATACGTCCTGCCATAAAAGAGGCCAAACAAAAAGATGTATTTTGTTTCGGACCTTATTCGGCCGATGCATTTTTTGCAAGAGGGCAATATGAAAAATTTGATGCGGTACTGGCTATGTACCACGACCAGGGCCTGATTCCCTTTAAGTCACTTGCCATTGGCGAAGGGGTTAACTATACAGCAGGTATCCCTGGCGTACGCACTTCGCCCGATCATGGCGTTGCATTTGATATTGCAGGCAAAGGCCGCGCCGATGAAGCCTCTTTCCGGGCGGCCATCTTCAGCGCCGTTGATATCATCAACAGCCGGAAAGATTTTGCAGAAAACAGAAAAAATCCATTACGAAAAATAAGTGCAGCAATCGTGAGCAGGGCGGTAGACCAGGGTATCAGCGAATTACCAGAATAAATAAAAGGCCTCCAGGATTCCCCGGGACTTTGCATGTTGCTGTTGCAGGCTTCGCTCGAAATTAAATTCGCATTATCTACAATGTGCAACCTCGCCCGCTGCTTTCCGGGTTGATTTTCTCCGGTGCCGCATTGTTTATTTCATTTAACAGTTTTATGAAATTCCATTACCTGCATGATACGCCTGGCGAATGGAAATACTATGCTTCAATGGCAGGGCTGATCATTTTCAGTGGCATCTTCCTGCTGGTTGTAGTTACGCTGCTGGCAAAAATGTGGTTTAAAAAAAAAGACTCGACTGAGCCACTGATACCTGCAACTAATTCGTTTACTCAGAATATACCCGCCGGAATAGCTTTATTAATGGTATAGCTGTTAAAACTGATCTCAGCTTTTCCTGTTTTATTTTTTTCAACCGGCTTATTGCTGGTACCATCATCAAAATCAAAAGTCACCCCTTTCGGCAATTTATAATCTTTGGTATTGAAAGTGAAAGTGAGTTTATCAGGTAAACCGAAGTTGGTATATTTTCCGTAGGTCATTTCCAACTGGTAGCTGCCATTGGCCCGGGTGGTGGTTTTGGCTTTCACGATTACCAGGTTTATTTCATCAATATATAAAGTTGACAAAACCACCTCCGCATTATCATCCACCGGCAACAATTTTATCACCCGGCTTTTTACATTCCCGGTGTTATCATAGCCGGCATCAATCACGGTGTAATCAGTTCCGTTAACAATGCTGTTCAGGTTAATACTCACGGCTCCTTTCGGAACAAAAGAAATTCCTTTTTCATTTTTTATCTTCAACAGGTTGGGTTTTTTAAAATAGATCTTAACCTGCGCTTCCGGTACTTTTAAGAACGTAACATTTGTTTTCATCACGCCGTCTGCTTCATAACTATTCACCAGCTCCAGCTTTGCCTTCACCTTGTTTAAAAGAGATGCTGCATCCTGCGCATGAAGCACAAAAGGGGCAACACAACAAACCAATGCGATCAATCTTCTCATGTATGATTTTTTTACGATAAAATTTCTTTTCGTTTAAATACCACCACCGAGGCAGCCACGATCACTGCAATGTGTGCCAGTAATATCATTAAACTCTTCCGGATTGCAGGCCAGTTTTCAATGCTTCCTTTAATGGTGCTGCCATCCGCATTGGTGCCGATGTAAAAAAATCCCTTCCAGCCAACCAGGTAAGAAGTGAACAGGTAAGGCTTCACATTCCGGTCAATCACCGGCACATTGATGTTTGAAATAATGGTACATACAATCACGATGCAAACCGTGGCAATGATCGGACCAATAGAGTTTTCTGCAAAGATTGAAAGCAGTAGTGAAAGCGCTGCAATCACAGTCAGCGCAACAGTGGCATAACCAAACGCTGCATAATACCTCCACAAAACATCGTCTTTTGTGATCAGCATAATTTGGGAGTCCTCACCCTTTGTGCGGAACACCAGCATATCGCCCGTACCAAAAATTACGATGCTGAAAAGCAATGCGGTGATCGCCATCCATAACAACAATAAAATGGTAAATATGGTGGCGGCGGCAAATTTTACCAGGATGATCTGCGTGCGACTAACAGGCTTGGATACCAGCAAACGCAATGTTCCCATATTAGCCTCCCCGGAAATGGAGTCCGCCGCGATCAAAGCCACTAAAATCGGCACCTGTATCAGCAATGTGTTGAGGATTATATAACACATGAAATACCCGTTGATGGCCTGTATCCTGTCGAAAGTAAACTCATCCTTTGCGCTCTGCAACATCAGGTTCATGTAGCTTTGGCCATCAGCCTTAAACGCAAACTGGAAAATAGCTACAATGGCGGCAATGGCGATGAAAGCAATATAGGTACGCGGTCTTTTCGAAATTTTGTATAGCTCAATTTGCAAAAGCCTCCACATTGCCTGTTTGGGTTGTAAGTGATAAAAAATAGTTTTCAAGTGAATGACTTGAATGTACTGACAAAACCCGCACATCGGCAGCTACCAGCTCATTCACCAGGGCGGGTACTTCATTTTTGTTCATCATCAATTGTAGTGGATGCTCCTGTTGCAGGTAACTGTTCCACTTGCTTCCCCGGACAAATTGCAAGGTGCTGTTATCATCCATGGTTTGCAGGTGTACAATGGTATGTGATGGGTCGAGCAATTCGGTAACGGTCCCTTCCACCATCTTTCTTCCTTTGTCGATGATGATCATCCGGGTGGCGATCTGCTCCACCTCGCTCAACAAATGAGATGAGATCAACACCGTTTTACCCATCTCCCGGCTCAGGCGGAGCACAAGGTTCCTGATATCAGCAATTCCTTGAGGATCCAGCCCATTCGTTGGCTCGTCCAAAATGATCAATTTGGGGTCATGAACCAGGGCAACGGCAATGCCTAAACGCTGTTTCATTCCCTGGCTGAAATGGGTGGCTTTTTTATGGGCCACTTCGTGTAATCCCACCATTTTCAGTTGGTCCATCAACAGGGTTTTGCTCACCTTTATTCCACTCATTTTGGCAAAAATGGCGAGATTATCGTAAGCAGACAGGTATTTATACAGGTCGGGGCGTTCAATGACAGCGCCTACCTGGCGCAAAATTTCTTCCCGGTGTGCCTGCAGTTCTTTTCCAAAAAAATGGATGCTTCCGGCAGTAGGCTTTATCAACGTTAGTATCATCCGGATGGTAGTGGATTTTCCGGCGCCATTCTGGCCCAGGAAACCATACACATCCCCTTCATTTACGGTAAATGAAAGCTGATCGACCGCTGTAAAACTGCCATATTGTTTGCTGAGATTTTCTACCCGGATGATCGCTGCCATATGCTGTTGTGGTTGCAAAGGTAAAACGGATCGGTAGCTGAATTGTTCAACCCTTGCTATTTTAAGTTTTCAGCAACAAAAGCTGTCAATGTTTACCAGGATTGGTATAGGTTTTAAGTGCGTCGATATAACCATTGAATGCTTCTGCCCCCTTTGCGGTGATCTTACAAATGGTTTGCGGGTAATTGTTATGAAATTGTTTGATCACATCAATATATCCCGCTTCTTTCAGTTTATTGATCTGCACACTGAGGTTACCGGCAGTAGATTGTGTTTTATCTTTCAGGAAATTAAAGTCGCACTCTTTTACCCCTGTGAGCAAGCTCACAACAGCCAGTCGTAACTGGGAATGTAATATTGGATCCAGTTCTTTAAACATGCCCCATCGTTTAGAGGTTCATTGGTTTTTCATTACAGCAAACTGATACCTGCAGGCGCTGCGAATTATTTACTTTCGGTGGCTGCAACACAACCATCATATAATGATTGCGCATATTGCTTGCCCCAATTGGGGTAGATATCAGAAACCGGGGTAAAGGTTTCAAACTTTTCAACGGCTGTTTTTAACTCCACGATCGCTGTTTTACAACCACCACCAAATTGCTCCGGTGTGTAGCGCAATCCCTGGCCCTTCAGCAGGTAAGGTCTTGGGTTTGCAGGGTCCTGTTGCATGGCCGCTTCCATATTGCTGCTGCTTTCGGCACCGTATTCCTGCCAGCGCTGCATAGGGTTCACCATCATGTGGCAACTGGCGATCATACTTTTTATACAGGAGATTTCTGAATTATTCGGAGCCAGCGAATCTGCTACGTTGATGAGCCAAGTGGCTTTGTCGGCAATGGCATCCACCTTACTCTTATCCTGTTCAAACATGCCATAATTCACCTGGCAAAATGCGGCAAAATAATAAGGAAGCCATTCGGTTTTCTCAGCAGTTGCAATACGTTCAAAATTATTGGCAATGGTCAACAGGTAAGCATGATCTTTAAAGCCGCTGTCGATTCCGGCAATATTTTTTTTCATGGCTGCCACGAATTTTTCGCTCTGTGCAAACAATGTGGTCGTTAACAAAAAAGCAGCGAGTGCCAGTGATATTTTTTTCATTTTTTCTTTTTTTAATATTAGTAACAAAATTTTTTTACAAATTATTATTGATGGCTTCCTGCGACCGGTCAGTTCCAAAACTCAGGAAACAGCCGATAAATACAAAGCGTTTGCTCGGCGGCGTTACCGGCACTTTTCGGCTGCCATCATGGTTATAGTTATAACTGTACACCAGGTTCTGGCCAAGCACATTGTTTATGCCCAGCACCAGTACGGTGAAAACTTTTGATTGTTGCTTACCGAGGTTGGGAAGGTAGTTAAAACTAAAGCTCATGCTGTTGTAGTTGATGGTTTTTCCCTGGTCGGTGATCAGGTACTTACCCTGGTTGTTGTCATAAGCGATCCTGTAATAAGGGCGGCCGGTGGCAAAATTATAACTGAAATTGAAACCCATTTTCCAGGGCAGTACAAAGCGTTTAAAAACCAGTGATGCGGTATGATCTGCCGCAAACGAGGGTTGAATGGCCGTAGGAAAATTCAGGTAATCTCTTTTGGTATGTAAATAAGAATAGGATATCCAGTAATCCACGTTTTTAATGGTCTTTTTATCCCTCCAGAAAAATTCAACGCCGCTTGCATCTCCATATCCATTGTTATTGGCCGCCACTTCCTGCCCATTCATCGAAAATCCTGTTTTATACAGCTTGTCGTATTTCTTATAAAAAACCTCGGTTCTGAAAGTATAATCTTTTGTCTGGTTAATGTATTGAAGAATATAATGGGTGGCCATTGAATAGTCCAGGCCCGGCAGCCCGGGTAACAACTTTTTTTCCGGGTTCTGGTAAAAGATACCATAGGCAAAAGAGGCCTGGCTCTTATCACCGGTCTTATACGCCAATGAAGCCCGTGGGGCGAGATTCCATTTGTCCATAATGGAAGAATGTTCAGTGCGAAGCCCCAGTTTGGCTGCCAGGTTATTGGTGAGGTAAATATCCGTTTCTGCAAAAGCCGCAGCCAGCTTGTCTTTTACCAACACATCATACCGGCTGCCGTCGTAAAGCGTGTAAGTTGATTTTTCGTTGCTGTAAAAATAATCTGCCCCAAACCGCACTGCATTCAACCCTTTGAATTTTTTCTCCAGCACCACCCTCGCTTGCGCATACACACCACGACTCTCCAGGTCAAAATTTTTGAATGCATAATAATCCGGTGTTGTGATCAGGGTTTTGTTATTATCTGCATCCTGCGTTTCATTGCCAATCTCATCTTTATTGGTGCTGTAACTGATGCCGGTGTTGATCCGCCATCCCCTGCCGAGCCGGTCTTTCCAATTCAGGTTATGATACATGTTCAGATTGCTTAGCGAAAAAGCATCCTTCAGGTTTACAGAATCAATATCCGGTACCCTAAAAGCTGTTTTATTCTGGCTGACGTACCCGTAATATTTTACCATACCGCCGCTTTTGGTGCGAAACCGGAAATTAGCATCGCCCTGGTTTACGAGCGGAACCTGTATATAATCCTGCTTTTGCTTGATCACTTTAAAAGCAAGCCACAGGTTGGTATGATTCACGGATATCCCCCAGGATGATTTTTTATTCTTAGATAAATGCTGAATACCGCCACCGATGCCCACCACAGAGATTCCCAGGTCGGCCTCTGATCTTTCGGGCAGGTCGATACTTTCCAGCACCAACGCTGAAGAAAGCGCTTGTCCATACAAAGCTGAATAACCCCCGGTGCTGAATACGGTTCCTTTAAATAAAAATGGATTAAACCTACCCCGCGTGGCCAAACCTGGGGTGCTGCTGTAAAAGAAATTATTTACCAGCGTACCGTCGATGAAGATCTTACTTTCGGTAGCCGATCCACCCCGCACAAATAAACCTTCGCTCTCTCCCACCTGCTGGGTACCCGGCAAAGTTTTAAAAGCACTGGTAACATCCCCGTTGGCGCTGGGCGTTGTTACCACATCCAACGAACTTAACACGGCCCCCTTCGCCTTGTCGCTTGCTTCAAAAGTACCGGCCGAGATCACCACTGCCTTTAATTCAGTTACCTGCTCTTTCAAGGTGATGTTTTGCAGCAATGCACCTGCACCGATCACAATTTTCTGGGTCACCGGCAAATAACCGGCACTGGTTACCTGTAGTTCCTTTTCCCCTTTTTCATCGGTGATAAAAAAGTAATTTCCAAGCGAGTCGGTAGTGGCGCCGTCATAAGTATCTACCAGCTGGATGCTTACACCCGCCATTGGTTTGTTCTTGTTATCGGTGACTTTTCCGGAAATTTTCACCTGCGCTGTTGCCTGGTAAAAAAAGCAGGGGAACAATAATAATAGTAATGATTTCATGGCTTATAAATATATTTCAAATGTAGAGTAGTTTACATTTCAAACCAAATTAAATTTAAGTTTACATATTTAATTTAACACTATAAATTCGCTTCACCATTGCCGTTATGTGTTCGTATTTTGTTAAAAATCAATTAATTACAGGACTGTTTCGGAAAATACCATTTATAGGTCGCCCGCCAAAACTTATCAACATCCACAAAATTTTATTTTTTTATGTGGGGGCAATTTGTAATTTAGCAATAGAATTTAATGGGTTAGTAAGTA
>CAYVLT010000213.1:0-7746 GCA_964452405.1 uncultured Ferruginibacter sp. | reverse complement strand
AGATGTGGAACTGATTGATGGGGTGTACGGTGAGCTGAACGTGGCCGATTATCTTTCCGGCAAAGTAGCGCCTGTTTTTTTTGGGAGCGCCGTAAATAATTTCGGCGTAAAAGAAATGCTCGATACGTTTATCCGCATCGCTCCAACACCCCGGCCCCGCCACACAACGGTAAGGGATGTACGCCCCGATGAGGATAAATTCAGCGGCTTTGTATTTAAGATCCATGCCAATCTGGATCCCAAGCACCGCGACCGGATTGCATTTTTACGGGTGTGCAGCGGGCGCTTTGAGCGCAACAAGTATTACGATCATGTGCGCCTGGATAAGGAGATGCGGTTCAGCAATCCCTACAGCTTCCTGGCACGGCAAAAGGATGTGATCGAAGAAGCTTACCCCGGCGATGTGGTGGGCTTGTTTGATACGGGTAATTTTAAAATCGGGGATACATTAACAGAAGGCGAGCATTTCTTTTTCACAGGTATTCCTACTTTTTCACCGGAAATATTTAAAGAGGTACAGAACAAGGACCCAATGAAAACCAAGCAATTGGAGAAAGGGCTAATGCAACTTACCGATGAAGGAGTGGCCCAATTGTTTACTCAATTTGGTGGCAATAAAAAGATCATCGGTTGCGTGGGTGAACTCCAGTTTGAAGTGATCCAGTACCGCCTGCTGCAGGAATATGGAGCATCTGTTCAAATGAACAGCCTGCCGTTTTTTAAGGCTTGCTGGATCACCAGTGAAGATCCGCAGAAGCTGGAAGAGTTTATCCGCTATAAACAGGCAAATATTGCGGCGGATAAAGATGGACACCTGGTGTACCTGGCCCAGAGTGAATGGTTCCTCAACACAGAGATCCAGAACAACCCAGCCATCAAATTCCATTTCACCAGCGAGGTGCACAAATAGTGACGAATTTGGGAATGATTTGCTTTTATTGATGGATGCCTGTATAATTGAAGGGCGTTATCTGCCTTAATTCCTTTTTAACGGCAGCAGGCACTTTCAATGTTTTGATAAAATCGTGGATGGCTTTTTTGTCGATCGCAGCCTTGCCCCTTGTAAGTTCTTTCAGTGCTTCATAAGGCTTCGGGTATTTTTCCCTGCGAAGAATGGTTTGAATGGCTTCAGCCACCACGGCCCAGTTATCATCCAGGTCCCGCTGAATGGCCCCCTGGTTCAGCACCAGTTTAGCAATTCCTTTTTCAATGGACCTAATGGCCAAAATGGTATGCGCCATGGGTACGCCAATGTTGCGGAGTACGGTTGAATCGGTAAGATCACGTTGCAATCTTGATACCGGCAGCTTGGCTGAAAAATGTTCAAGCAGGGCGTTGGCAATGCCAAGATTTCCTTCCGCATTTTCAAAATCGATCGGGTTTACTTTATGCGGCATGGCGCTGCTGCCGATCTCTCCTTTTTTTGTTTTTTGTTTAAAGTAATCCATGCTGATATATGCCCAGCAATCCCGGCAAAAATCAATGAGGATGGTATTGATCCGCTTTACTGCATCAAAATGGGCGGCCAGTGTATCATAGTGTTCGATCTGCGTTGTGTATTGCTGTCGCTCCAACCCCAGTTTTGTTGCCACAAAATCATTGGCAAATTTCACCCAGTTGTATTTCGGGTAGGCCACATGGTGAGCATTCATATTGCCTGTTGCCCCGCCAAATTTTCCGGTGAAGGGGATGTAGCTGAATAGTTGTACCTGGTTTTCGAGCCGCTCTGCAAACACCATCATTTCTTTTCCGAGGCGGGTGGGGGAGGCTGCCTGCCCGTGCGTCCTGGCCAGCATGGGTACTTCTTTAAAATCTGTTGCGAGCTGCAGGATCGTTGCCTGCAGGTTGATCACCGCCGGAAGGTATTCATGCTCCACTGCCTGTTTCCAGCTGAGCGGAATGGCTGTATTATTGATGTCCTGCGAGGTAAGTCCGAAATGCACCCACTCTTTTACTGCGCCTGCCTGGCATTGATCGAGTTTGTCTTTTAAAAAATATTCCACCGCCTTTACATCGTGATTGGTGATGGATTCCGTTTCCTTGATCGTTTGTGCGTCCTGTACAGAAAAATCAGTGGCCACCCGCTGCAAAAACTTTTTGGCAGCCGCAGGTAAAGGAAAAAACTTTTTCTCTGCGAGGAACAGGAGGTATTCCACTTCCACCAGCACCCTGTATTTGATAAGTGCATATTCGCTGAAGTATTCATCTAACTGCTGCAGTTGTTTACGGTAGCGCCCGTCAACCGGGCTGATGGCTGTAAGTGCTGATAGTTCCATATTGTTGCTGTAGAGTGGCAAAGATAGCGGCTGCGCTCGAAATAGCGTGCCTCCATCTTATCTTTGCAAACATGAATCGCACTACCGGAACAAGTGATGCCCTGAAGATAAAAGTTGGCGCTGTTAGCTATCTCAATACCAAGCCGCTTATTTATGGATTTGAACAGGGAATGATGAAAGATGATCTTGAACTGGTGATTGACTATCCTTCAAAAATTGCAGCGGCTTTATTGAATGGTGATATCGACCTTGGACTGGTGCCTGTAGCAGTGATCCCTGAAATGAAATCGCCACAGATCATCGGCAATTATTGCATCGCCGCAGATGGGCCTGTTGCCAGCGTTTGCCTGTTCAGCGAAGTACCCTTACAGGACATCAGCACCATTTTGCTCGACTATCAAAGCCGCACCTCCGTGATGCTGGTGCAGTACCTCGTAAAAGAATACTGGAAAATAAACCCCGTGTTTCAAAATGCCGGTGAAGATTTTATCAGCCAGGTAAAAGGCAGCACCGCCGCGGTGATCATCGGTGACCGCACTTTTGCCCAGCGCAAAAAAAGCAGCTATGTGTACGACCTGGGTGAGGCCTGGAAAGCGCACACCGGTTTACCATTTGTGTTTGCTGCCTGGGTAGGTAACAAGCCACTTCCCGGACCCTTCATTGCTGCTTTTGATACTGCCAACCAATTCGGTTTTGATCACCTGGAAGAAGTAATAAGCCAGAACCCCTGTGCTGATTTTGACCTGCATCAATACTACAAACATTTCATCCGCTATCATCTTGATGATGATAAAAGAAAAGGACTGCAACTCTTCCTGCAGTGGTGCCGTAAAATGAGCACAGAGCCTGCTTTGTAAACAAGTTGGCACCAATTGTAATAACCCGGCTTTTTTTTCGTTAGATACTGCTGTACGGGCATCGTGTGCCCAATTAATTCATGCTACCCCGGGAAACCAGCACAGGAAAATGAAAAAGTTGACGTTATTCGCCGCTTTTATTATTACCGCCCAACTGTTGTTTGGCCAATTATTGCCTGCCGATAAGTTGCTGGGTGCCCTGATGATCCCTTCCGCAAAATTTGACGACTGGGCTGCGAAAAAGAAATTCATACTGTCTGCCAGCGGCAAAGACCACGATACCACCCTGAAAGTTTTCAATTACCTGGCACCGGTTAAAAAGAAGAAACCCGTGGACTCAGTGCAACGGAGGCTTCTCTCACGGGAAAGCAAAGACGAATTTTTTCTTACCTATCAAACCACTTCGCCCGGTGAATTCCTGGCAATGCTCGAAGAGTTGAAAAAGGCAGGATTTTATTGCAACCAGGATGGCGATCCCCTGAAAAACAATTTACTCTTCCAGCTGAAAGACCGCACAGTAGCCAGTTACACAGAACAAAAGGACAGTGTATTATTTTACTCACTGCGTTTCCACGACCAGGATTTTCCTGATTCCAAAACACTGTACTACGCCGATGACCTTTTGTATTTCACTTCACACGAGTACCTCGTGTATTATTTCGGGGAAGAAAATGTAAAAAAGGACTTTTATTATTTCGCCGGCGACGAACTGGTGAATTGTTCGGTGCTCTTTATCAATACAGCCCGCCAGGTGGTGTTCATCTGGAAGGACGAAGTGAACAGGCGGGGTATTGACAACCTGTTGTTTGGCGGTCAGCAGAAATTAAAAAGCGCCATGCAGTCGGGTAATTTTGTAGCCGAAAGTAACTGGATGTTCAGGAGTGGCGTGCATGCCGGCATGCCTTTATACGAACTAAGGGTTTTGAACGACCAGGCCATCCGGTTCTATGGAGGCAATTCCGGTAAAACCGGGATGGTGGTTCCCGCCACGGCTGGCAAAATCAATTTCAAAAAAGAACAGGTGATCCTCGGCTGCGTAAATTGCACCGATCGCCAGTTTGCCAATGCCGAAGTGATGGACGCTGATGAAGCCCTGGCTGATGGAAAAATACTTTTCGTGTTATCGGTGGTGCTGATTGCCGACGATGAGGAAGCCGAAAAAGCCGCCCGGACACAACCCATGGTGAAAAAATAAACGGCTACCCGTTACTGTTAGTTACCTGCTGCCGCAGGAAATGCTGATTCTTTTCTAATTACCGTTCTCCATATTATACAGTTACATTCAATTCCGCTTCAAGCAGGGTACCTGCCTGTGTATGCATCATCTATCAGCATCCTGCTCCTTACAGCAGTGCCACGTTAAAAGCATCCGGCACGGGCTTGCAGGCTGGCAAATGCCCATCCCACGCCACTAAACCAATGATGGAAGCAGGTAACCCGCTGCTGTTTCCCCAACAGCCACCGTTCAAGTAAATACCTGGCCGTAAAAAAATTATTTTATTTTTTTTGCTGTTCGTGCAACATTGATAAAGTCGCCTTGTCTCTAAATGTAAACACCAATCGTTTAAGTGAGTATAGCCATCCAAAAAGACGAACTGGTTGAACGCTGTAAAAAGGGCGAGATGCCGGCCTGTAAAACCTTATACCAGCGATACGCCAAAGCCATGTACAACACCTGCCTTCGCATTTTAAACCATGCAGGAGAGGCGGAAGATGTACTGCAGGAGAGTTTTACCGAGGCATTCCGGCAACTCGGCAGTTTCGAGTACCGCACCAGCTTTGGTGGGTGGCTCAAACAGATCTGCGTACACCGTTCCATCAACCAGTTAAAAAAGAGAAAATACCAGGTTGATATTGAAGAAACAAATGCAGCGGACGCAGCAGATGTTGTCGCTTATGATGAGGAGGAAACCCTGATGAAAGTGGCTGCCGTTAAAAAAGCGATCATGAAGCTGCCTGATGGCTATAGAACCGTGCTGACCTTGTATTTGCTGGAAGGGTACGACCACGAGGAAATTGCCGGCATACTGCAGCTGGCCGAGTCAACCGTCAGAACACAGTACAGCAGGGCCAAACAAAAATTAATTCAACTGATAAAACAGGAATATGAGCAGGCTGGAGGAATTTATTAAAAATAACCGGGAAGCATTCGATGACGAAATGCCCTCCAAACAGGTGTGGGAAAAGGTACAGGTGTTTATCCCGCAAACATTGGCAACAAAGCCACGGTTCGGCCGAATTTTGAAATGGAGCATGGCCGCCTCACTATTGTTGATCGCTGCTGCCGCAGTGTATATCACCAATCGCACAGGTGTAGCCGAAACCCGCCTAAGCAAGGCCAACGGCACCGATAGTTTTTCCGCAGAAATAAGTGCTGTGGCGCCCGAGGCAGCCCCGGAGATGAATCAATTTGCCAGGCTCATCGCATTGAAGCAGGAAGAGTTGAAATTGTTATCGAAGGAGCAGCCGGCCCTGTACCAAAAATTCACCACCGATATTAATCAACTCGACAGTTCGTACCGCCGGCTGAAAACGCAACTCGACAGCACCCCGAACAAAGAGTTGCTGATCGAGGCAATGGTACAGAATCTTCAACTGCAGTTGAACGTGCTGAACCAGCAACTCAATATTCTTAAAGAAGTGAAACATTCAAAAAAGTATAGCCATGAAAAAAACAAAGATTTTACTTAGCCTGTTGCTGGCGTTCAGCCTGCACACCACCTGCTCTGCACAGAACGACAATGGAAACGTGAACGACAGCAGGAAAAAATATGAATTTGTAAAAACCAAATCCGTAAACAAAACCTATGTAGTAAGTATTGGAAACAAATTAAAAGTGAGTAATTCATTTGGAAAGGTGGAAGTGCATACCTGGAACCGCAACGAAATAAAGGTGGAGGTGAACGTGGAAGCCACCGCCAATAAAGAAGCGCTGGCGCAGAAAATTATTGACGGTATCAGCATTGATGAAAAACAGGGTGGTGGCGATATCAGTTTTAAAACCGACATCAAAAGCAACACCAAGGGCAAGTCTGACAAAAGCAGCATTGAAATAAATTACAGCATTTACATGCCTGCATCCAACGAACTGGAACTCTCCAACGAATTTGGTGCTACCGTGCTTCCCGATTTCAAAGGGAGGGTAGACCTCAATAGTAAGTTCGGCTCCCTCACCACCGGGGCGCTTACTGATGTAAAAAACATCAATGTTGAATTCGGCAGTGCCAACCTGCAATCGGTGAACAATGGACACATCACCATCAAGTTTTCAAGTGCCACTCTGGGCAAACTGAGTGGCAACGCCACAGTGAAGTTTGAGTTCTGCAGCTCCAGCACCATTGCGATCGACAATAGTTTAACATCGCTTGATCTCAATGCCTCTTATTCCACGCTCAACCTGAAACCGGCTGCGGGATTACCTGCCGCTTATCACATCAGCACCAGTTTCGGAAGCTTTAAAAACCGCACCGGTATTACCTTCAGCAGCGATGAAGACGAGGACAGCGACAAAGGACCCAGGTTCGATTTTACCTATGATGGAAAAAGCGGCAGCGGCAGTATCCCGGTGAAAGTAAAAACCAGTTTCGGCAATATCATCCTGGGCGAACCCACGAAGGACGACCTGCAGGATGATGGCAAACAAAAATCAAAAAGAAAAACAACCTGAGTACGTGCTTTACATTTTCTTCCAGCAGCCCCGCCACAAGGGCTGTTGGTCGTTTAAACCCCACACTAAATGAGCTGTTAATAAAAATCAGCGTTTACAGATATTAGCAGGCGATCAGTTATTTTTGCAGGGTGCAGGATCAAACTAATTATTCGAGTATAAAGGTGACTAACTGGGGCCGTGCCCTCGACAATACCAGGTTCAGGAACAAATTAATTGCAGGTGTTTTAACGTTTACACTGTTGCTGCTGTTGCTTCCATCTTTCTTTGCGATGATTGAAGCCCGCAACGGGATAGTGCTCAACGATGCTTTGCTGAACCTTATCGGGCCGAGGGATTTTTCGGTACCCATCTTCATCGTGATATGGTCAACCACGCTGTTGTTCTTCATCCGGTCGTACAACAATCCCTATATTTTTTTGCAGGCTATCTATTGCGTTACCTGCATCACACTTATCCGCATGGGCACCATTTACCTCACACCGCTTGATCCGCCTGCCTCTATCATCGCCATCAAAGATCCATTAACGAGTTTAACCTATGGCGGTAAGGACATCTTCATCACCAAAGACCTCTTTTTTTCAGGGCATACATCCAATATGCTGATATTGGCTTTGTGTTTTGAAAGAAAGGCAGATAAAATGATTGGCGTGCTGGCCACTGCCTGTGTGGGAATATTGGTGCTGTTTCAACATGCCCACTATTCCATCGATGTGATCGGGGCGGTGCTGGTTACGCTGGTAGTTGCCGGCTTTGCCAAAAAATTTGCGTTAAAGTAAGTTTTGCGTGCACTGCTTTCCAAAGAAACAATCCACCAATGGAGTAGCAATTCCTGTAAAAGATACCTGGTTCCTGCTTTCAAGAGCGATGGTTCCCCCATTTGGCATACCCCTAAAAAAATATCCCCTCCGAGGAATCGGAGGGAATTTTCTTTAACCCTTAAAAC
>CAYVLT010000212.1:0-7757 GCA_964452405.1 uncultured Ferruginibacter sp. | reverse complement strand
CCACCCAAAGTGCTCCGGCTTCCAGGTGTTTGATGATGCACAACGCATATAATGATCCGCTGAACAAAAATATACCTGCAATAAAAAGATTGCCCGCCCAAATGAGCTGGCGTACCGGGAACTCTTTGTATAAAATGCCCACTGCCAACAAGGCCAGGCCATGATACACCTGGTACCTCACCGCTGTTTCAAACACCTGCAATATTTCCGGTTCAAAAATATCTTTCAGCTTGTGAGCGCCAAATGCGCCGAGTATTACCGACAAAGCGCCTATCACTGCAGCCGTACTTAAAAATTTCCTGTGCATGATCAACTATTAAAAGTGAGTATTTTCTCTGCAAAACTGCGTTCGGATGTTTCTGCACTTTGCAAAATAATGGTAGCCTGTTTATAAAACGATTCTCTTTCTTTCAGCTTTTGTTCAATGAAAAACAACAGTTCGGCATGGCTCAGCTTTTTAATCAACGGCCGCTGCTGTTGCCCTTTTATTAAACGCCTCAGTATCTCATCAGCACCTGCTTCGATATAAACAGTAAGTCCGTGTTCATTCATCCACTGCATGTTATCGTGGTAGCATGGTGTTCCGCCTCCACAGGCAATGATGGCGCTTTTCACCGATGCAAGTTCCCGTAGCCTTTCTGCTTCCGCCTGCCGGAAATACTCCTCTCCTTTTCTTTCAAAAATATCCACCACCGTTCCGCCTTCTTCCATTTGTATCAGTTCATCGAGATCAATAAAATCAAGCTGGTGGGCGGCTGCCCACACTTTACCCCAGTGCGATTTACCGCTACCCATAAAGCCGTTCAGAAAAAATAACATGCTGGTTACAATTTGTTGGTTGAAGAAAACGATGCACAAAACTAATTCTTTTGCACGCAACTCTTCACCGTAAAATGCGGGTGCATGAACAGGCATACTGGCTGGCCATTGCGAGGCGAACAGCCGCTTACTTGCTTTTGAAATCGCCCCGTTTCCAGGCTTTGATGAATTCAGCCCAGGCTAGTGGATTGAAGATGTTTTGAGGAGCCAACTGGCCGTTGTAATAATTTTTGGCTGCCTGGCGGGTAAGATAATTGTTAGCGGCCTCCCGTCCGTCTTTAGGCAGGGTTGCCATTAACACCCGCCGGGTATTTTCAGAATTGTTCTGCCGGGCTATTTCAAGGTTATCAGCCGGCAACTGGGTATTCACAAAATCTCTTTCAAACTGTTCCCGCGTGGGCCTTGGCCGTATGATGGTGGCGGCCAGGTACACCGTATCAGTAACCATTAACTGGATCATGCTGTACTGGTTGCCTTCCAGGTTTTTAGGGATGGTAACCGTTTTCGGTTTAAACCCAACACTCGTGAATTCCACCACATCGCCTTTCAACACCACAATACTGAACACACCCTGTGCGCTGGTTACTGTACCCTGGTTTCGGCCCTTGATCACCACGCTCACAGATTGCAGGGCCTGCAGGCTATCGGCCGTCATCACCACACCATATAACTGCACCACCGAATCCTTAAAACTGGCAAACTGGGCTTTTGCAGCAGCGGGTGCCATTACCAATACAATACATATATATCGTAAAAATTTTATCATGTTTTGCGCAGGAGCTGCTGGTGTTTTAAGTTATGCCGCCCAATGAACAAAGGTACAAGTGAGTGACACAACGATGCTGAAAAAAGATAGGCTGTTCGTTTCAAAAATAATATCATTTCTGTAAATGATAAACAAAGTAAGGCGGCAGAAGGTTAATTTTGCAGGATTCTTATTCTTTTTAACAAATAATTGAACCCATGACCACCGAAGACATATTAAAAGCCCTCGGCAATGTGCAGGAACCTGATCTTGGCAAAGACCTCGTGACACTGAACATGGTGAAAGACATTGCAATTGATGGCAACAAAGTATCCTTTACCGTAGTACTTACCACCCCCGCCTGCCCGCTGAAAGACATGATCATGAATGCCTGCATCAACGCCATTAAAATACTGGTGAACAAAGAGGCACAGGTTACCGTAAACTTTACCAGCAATACCAGCAGCAACCGGAAGGATGCACAAACCTTGCTCACCGGTGTTAAAAATATCATCACTGTGGTGAGCGGAAAAGGTGGTGTGGGAAAAAGTACCGTAAGCGCTAACCTGGCGCTGGCACTGGCACAGGGCGGCGCCAAAGTTGGATTGATGGATGCAGATATTTACGGACCCAGCCAGCACATTATGTTTGGCGTGCGGGGCGACAGGCCGCTGATGAAAGACGATGGCAGTGGAAAAGGCATGATTGTTCCGATTGAAAAATTCGGAATCAAAATGATGAGCATCGGGTTGCTGGTGGACGAAAAGCAGGCCGTGGTATGGCGTGGACCAATGGTGAGCAGCGCCATTCGCCAGTTTGTAACAGACGTGGATTGGGGCGAACTCGATTACCTGATCATTGACATGCCGCCTGGCACGGGCGACATACATTTAACCATTGTACAAACTGTGCCGGTTACCGGCGTGATCGTTGTTACCACTCCGCAACTGGTGGCACTGGCCGATGCTAAAAAGGGCATCGCCATGTTTAACCAGGCACAGATGAAAGTACCGGTGATCGGGTTGGTTGAAAACATGAGCTATTTTACTCCGGCCGAACTGCCCGGCAATAAATATTATATTTTCGGGAAGAATGGAGGTAAAAACCTAGCCGATGAATTTGATATTCCATTATTGGGCCAGATACCCATTGTACAAAGCATCCGCGAAGGTGGTGATGCAGGTGTGCCCATCATGGCCAGCGAGGATGAAGTGACCAAACAGGCCTTCTTTGAATTTGCCGGCAATGCAGCCAGAGGCATCGCCATGAGAAATGCCAACGTGGCGCCCACACAGGTGGTGGAGATCATTGAATGATTTTGTTTTGAAAAAAAAAACAGGCAGGTGCTGAACGACCTGCCTGTTTTTATGCCCCTGTTACCCGCCGCAGCATAGCGTTGAATTGATTATTTTAGTGATGATTTTACCAGCCATTGTTCACCTAATCAACATCGTTGTGTCACTCACTTGTACCACATACCATTATTCAGCAAAAAAAATAATCGCCCCGCTTGCGCTTGCATTTTGTACATCAGTATTGTTGCTTTGGGGATGTCATTCTTCCAAAACCAATGTTGCCATGACAGTCAGTTCACCTCCCCCTGCTATTGATGCACCCATCGCCGGTTTCGACAAAGAAGGCCATCGGGGTTGCCGTGGCCTGATGCCCGAAAATACGATACCGGCCATGCTCCATGCGCTGGACCTGGGCGTGACAACGCTTGAACTCGACATTGTTTTTACTAAAGACAGTGTAGCCATCCTGTCGCACGAACCGTTTTTTAACCATGAGATCAGCACCCAACCCAATGGCAGCTACATTGATGAAAAAGAGGAACGGAAGTTCAATATCTTCAACATGACCTATGATGAAACGCAGTTGTACGATGTTGGCCTGAAACCGCACCCACGGTTCCCGCAGCAGCAAAAGATGGCGGTACACAAGCCCGGCCTGGCACAGTTATTTGATGCGGTGAAGAAAGATATGATGACAAGGAGAAGACCTTTTCCCTATTTCAATATCGAAACGAAAACCAACCCGCTCACCGACAATATTTATCATCCTGCCCCTGCAGCTTTTGTTGACATGCTGATGAAACTGATCAAAGAAAAAAACATGGAGGAATGGGTGATGATTCAATCCTTCGACATCCGCACCCTGCAATACCTGCATAAAAATTACCCGGCTGTGCCAACAGTATTACTTATTGAAGACTACGATAAACGGACATTGCAACAACAACTTCAGCAACTTGGTTTTGTACCCTCGGTGTACAGCCCTGAATATTCTTTGGTTACCGCCGGGTTAATTGAAGAATGTCACAGCCGGCACATCCGGGTAATTCCGTGGACGGTGGATGACAAGTCCACCATAGAAAAATTGACTGCAATGGGTGTGGATGGTATCATCACTGATTACCCCAACCTGTTTTAAGCAACAAAATAAATAGAACAAACCGGCGAATATTATTTCCAACCCAGCCAATCTTTCGCATTTTGACAAAGAAGTTTTTCTTTCAGGGCGGGTTCAAAGGTCATTTCTTCAATCAGCTTTCCGGGGTGGTGTTCACCTAACGGGAAAGGATAATCGCTTCCCAGGCAGATCTTATCATCGCCCATCAGGTCAACAATGTATTGCATGGCCAGGCGGTCGTGCACCAGGCTGTCGATCCAGAATTTACCAATATAACTCCTTGGATCAATGGCATTGTCAATTGCCACCAGGTCGGGCCGCACATTGAAGCCATGTTCTATCCTGCCGATGGTGGCAGGGAAACTGCCGCCCCCGTGTGCGAAAGCAATTCTTAAATGCGGGAAAGCCTCCATTACACCACCAAAAATGAGTGAACAGATGGCGCGGCTCGTTTCGGCCGGCATACCCACCAGCCACGGCAACCAATATTGTTGCATCTGCTGTTCACCCATCATTTCCCAGGGATGTATAAACAAGGCGCAGCCCAGCTCTGAAGCACGTTTGTAAAAAGGAAAAAACTTTTTAGCTGACAGGTTTTCCCCGTTGATATTACTGCCGATCTCGAGGCCGGGCATTTTCAACTCACCCACGCAGCGCTCCATTTCTTTGATGGCCAGGTCAACGTCCTGCAATGGTACCGTGCCGATGCCGGTAAACCGATCAGGATAACGGGCAACAGTATCCGCAATATGATCGTTGAAAAAACGGGCTGTTTCCAAACCGTCTGCCGGTTTTGCCCAGTAGTTGAACAACACCGGTATGGTGGACAGAACCTGCATCGTAACGCCGGTGGTATCCATTTCACTGATGCGGGTGCCTGCATCAAAACAATTATCTTCCACCTCCCTGAAAAGCCTGTCGCCCTTCATCATGCAGGCTTTGCAATTGCGGTGTTCAAGGTGTATGAATTCACCATAGCCAAAACGCTGCACCCAGTTGGGCATAGTGACCGGCATGATGTGCGTGTGAATATCTATCTTCATCATTGTGAAATCGGCGCCGGGGAAAACGGGCCGTAGTATTTGCCTGCAGTAAACGGGCTCACCCCAGGCAGGAGAATTTTCTTAAATGGTTTGCATTGCTAGCCCTTCCTTACCGGCGGCGCCATCACAGCCCCGCACTTACTGCAGGTGCGTTTGTGTTCGTCGCTGTAAAAACCTTCCATCACCGGCGGTAATTGCGTTACGATATCTGTGATCACTTTGTATTCCTCGTATAGCTTATTACCGCAGTTTTCGCAATACCATAAAAAGCCATCTTGCTCCGTTTCCCTAATTTTTTCAATCACCAGGCCTACCGTATTGGGCCCTCTTTGTGGCGAGTGAGGTGTTTTCGGCGGCAGCAGGAACATATCTCCTTCGTTGATGGGTATATCTTTAGGCACTCCTTCATCAATTATTTTCAACACGATGTTTCCTTCTAACTGGTAGTACAACTCCTCGGTTTCGTTGTAATGGTAGTCCTTCCTCGCGTTCGGTCCTCCCACCACCATCACAATAAAATTTTCCGCGTCTTTATAAATGCATTGATTCCCCACAGGTGGTTTCAGCAGATCGCGGTGATCGTCGATCCACTTTTTTAAATTAAATGGTGAAGCTACTGGCATGGCAAATGATTTAAAATAATGAGTGAAAAGCGCTGATTGCTTCGCTAAAGTAAAAATGAAAATTACGACATTTTGCCTAAGTTTGATTCCTGATCAGCGGAACCTGGCGTGTTGATAATGAGCGGTGCTCGAAAGGATCAACCAGGTCCGGGAAAATATACCATCCAATGAATTTATCACTGCAGGGAAAAACAGCGCTTATATGTGGCAGCACGCAGGGTATCGGCCTGGCATCGGCCATCGAAATTTCAAAACTTGGGGCAACCTGTGTGTTGATGGCAAGAAATGAAGAGGCACTCAAAGCAGCCATCGAACAACTCAATCATTCTTACAACCAGCAACATCAATACCTCGTGGCTGATTTTGATGATGTTGATGCGGTAAAAAAAGTGATTACGGATTTTGTAGCCAATCACCCGGTGCATGTGCTGGTGAATAATTCAGGTGGCCCTGCAGGTGGTCCTATTACCGCTGCCACTGAAACAGCTTTTACACAAACCTTTAACCGCCATCTTATCTGCAATCATATCTTAACCACGGCAGTGATGGAATCGATGAAGGCCGCCGCCTTTGGGCGCATCATCAATATTATTTCCACTTCGGTAAAAGTGCCCTTACCCAACCTGGGTGTATCCAATACCATCCGCGGTGCGGTGGCAAGCTGGAGTAAAACAATGGCCAATGAGCTGGGGCAATTCAATATTACCGTGAACAATGTACTTCCGGGTGCCACCAACACACAACGGCTGCAGGGCATTATTGAAAACAATGCTGCAAAAAAAGGAAGCTCCATTAACGCGATAGAAGAAGAGATGAAAAAAGAAATACCGATGCATCGTTTTGCGGAAGCAAGTGAAATTGCAAACGTGGTTGCCTTTCTTGCCTCCCCGGCAGCTTCATATATTAACGGTATAAACATCCCGGTTGATGGGGGAAGAACCGGGTCGATGTAAGCCGGCAATAGTATAAAATGAATCTCAGCATACCATATCACCTGGAAAATTTTATTGGCGGTCATTTTATCGGCCCGCTCAGCGGCGAATTCCTCGACGGCATTAATCCTGCCACGGCCGCTATTTACTACCAGGTTCCCAACAGCAATAAAAAAGACATAGCCGCCGCCGTTAGTGCAGCGCAAAAGGCCTTCCCCGACTGGAGCATCCTGGCGGCCGACAAAAGATTTTCAATCCTCAACAGGATCGCCGACCTGCTGGATGAGCATGCGGAGGTGCTGGCCCTTGCCGAAACGAACGACAACGGCAAACCGCTTTGGCTGAGCAAAGAAGTAGATATTCAAAGAGCGTCCGACAATTTCAGGTTTTTTGCAACAGGCATCATGCATTTTTCCGGGGAAAGCCATATCAGCAATGGACGTAATGCGATAAACTACACCCTGCGCCAACCGGTGGGTATTGTTGGGTGTATCTCTCCCTGGAATCTTCCGTTATACCTCTTTACCTGGAAGATCGCTCCGGCGCTGGCTGCCGGCAACTGCGTAGTGGCCAAACCCAGTGAAGTAACGCCGGTTACCTCCTTTTTGCTGGCAAGAATCTGCAAGGAGGCAGGGCTCCCGGATGGCGTACTGAATATCGTTCATGGCGATGGCATCAATTGCGGCGAAGCCATCATTAAACATCCTGACATCAAAGCCATCTCCTTTACCGGAAGTACGAGGGCGGGTGAACGCATCGCATCCATCGCTGCCCCGATGTTTAAAAAACTATCACTTGAACTCGGCGGAAAAAATCCCAACCTCATTTTTGCTGATTGTAACTGGGAAAAAATGTTACCCGAAACCATCCGTTCCTCCTTCAGCAACCAGGGACAAATATGTTTATGTGGTAGCAGGATACTGATCGAAAAAAGCATTTACGAAAAATTCAAGGAAGCATTTCTCAAATCTGTTCGCCAGCTCACGGTGGGAGATCCACTGGAAGAAAGCAGCCGGCAGGGCGCTATCGTAAGCAAAGCGCACTTTGAAAAAATAATAAACTGCATTCAAACAGCAAAAGAAGAAGGCGGTAAAATATTGTGTGGTGGCAATGCAGTACAGGTGCCTGGCAGGTGTGCCGGCGGATATTTTATAGAGCCAACAGTAATTGAAAACCTGGGGCC
>CAYVLT010000211.1:0-7773 GCA_964452405.1 uncultured Ferruginibacter sp. | reverse complement strand
CTGATATTGTTTTTATCCCACACCGGTAGGGCGCAAACCACTAAACTCATAGATAGTCTTGAAAAAATTGCCGCCACCCAAACCGATACCAACTTTGTAAAAACATGTAACGAACTAACCTGGCAATACAGGAATGTAAACAAGGAAAAGGCAATTGCCTGGGGTAACAAAGCGCTGGAATCAGCACAGCAATTCCATTTTGACAAGGGAGTTGCACAGGCTTATAACGACCTTGGCATTATTTACTTTGACCAGGAGAATTTTGAAAAAGCACTGGAGCTGTATCACAAATCGTTTGAAATAAGGCAACGCCAGCAGGATGTAAAAGGAATGGCTGCTTTGTACAATAAGATCGGCATCCTGTTTCAGCGAAAAGGTGATTTTGACAAAGCGCTCGATAACCAGCAGCGGGCACTCAGCCTGTATGAAAGCATTAACAACGATTTCGGTATTTCCTATTCCCTGAATAATATTGGCATCATTCACCAGAACATGGGCAACTACGACGAGGCGTTGAAATACCAGGACCGGTCAATCGCCATTAAGGAAAAGTTGGGAGATAAGTACGGCCTGGCCGGGTCCTATGTAAATGCGGGAAACATCTGGCTCATCAAAAAAAATTATCCCAAAACAGAAGAATTTTACGGAAAGGCAGAACAGATCACACGCAGCCTCGGTGATAAAGAATACCTGTCAAATACACTGAATAATTTCGGTAGCTATTTTCTCAAAACCAGGCAGCCTCAAAAAGCGATCCGTTATGTACAGGAATCCTATTCTTTGAGAAAAAAACTAGGCGACGACAAGGGCATGGTAAGTTGTATGATCAACCTCGCTGAAGGATATACGCAGGTACAGCAATATGATAGCGCAGAGTTAATATTAGGAAAGGCGTTATCTGTGGCAGACAGCAGCGATGCCTGTAAGCCTGAATTGCCAAAACTTTACCGGCAGTTCTCCGAGTTGTATGAGGCAAAAGGCGACCTGGCAAAAGCATTACAGATGCACCGCAGGTATTCTGCACTCAACGATTCACTTTACACCGATGACCTGCGGGAAAATTTCGCGGAGCTTCAAACAAAATATGAAACCGCCAAAAAGGAACAAACCATCCAGCAGCAACAGTTCGAACTGGCCACCAAAAACTTTTGGATCGCCGCTGTTTCTGCATTGTTGATACTGGGAAGCCTGCTCGCCTTTTCTTTTTACAAGCGGTACAAACTGAAGCAGGAAAAGAAGTTGCAGGCTGAGATCATGCGGCAACAGGATTTTGCCACCAGGGCGATCATCGAAGCAGAGGAGAATGAGCGAAGCCGCATCGCCGGCGACCTGCATGATGGAGTCGGGCAAATGATGAGTGCGGCGAAAATGAATTTATCAGGGTTTGAAAGCCGCATCCAGTTTGGTAATGAAAAAGAAAAAGCTGCGTTTGACAATATCATTGCATTAGTGGATGAAAGTTGTCGTGAAGTAAGAAATGTCAGTCATAACATGATGCCCAACGCATTATTGAAAAATGGTCTTTCCAATGCCGTGAAGGAGTTTATCAGTAAAATTGATCACAGCGTACTTAAGGTGAATTTATACACGGAGGGGTTACATGAACGACTGAATAGCGATGTAGAAACCGTGTTATACCGCGTGATCCAGGAATGTGTTAACAATGTGATCAAGCACTCAGGTGCCAACACGCTTGATATAGCGCTGGTAAAAGACAGTGAAGGAATTTCAGCTACCATCGATGACAATGGAAAAGGATTTGATGCAACACAGAAAGAAAAATCTGAAGGCATTGGCCTCAAAAATATACGCACCCGTATCCAGTATTTAAAGGGAACGGTTGATTTTGATTCTTCGCCGGGAAGAGGCACTACCGTTACCATCAATGTGCCCTTATAACAAATGGAAATAGATTACATAGGTAGTGGGTTGATTTTCAGGATACCCTTTGTGGGTAAAAAAAATCCTTTTTAACAGTTCCAAACCGTTGCTGGCACTACCTTTGCCTCCCAATACAAAAATCTGATATTCGATCATGAAGAACCGCGGAAAACGGCTCCTTTACTTTTTGTCATCTTCACTCCTCATACTGCTGGTTGGTGGATTATTTGTATTTGGTACTTCAAAGCCAAGGGCATTGTATTTTGCGCCAAAGGTACAATTAACGGTACCGGACCGGGAAGATTCCTTTAACACGGTACACAAAATCCAGGAGGAAGATTCTTTTCACATAACAATTTACGACAGCCTGCACCTCGCAGCAAAAGGATTGACAAAGCTGGCTTTTGACTATGCACTTCAGGGGTACGATCGCCTAAATAAGTTGGGCGATATTTCCAATAGGTCCGTGATCTCCATTGCTGATTTCAGCAGGTCGTCCTGCATTAAACGATTTTTCGTAATTGATTTGAAGAAAAGGAAGCTGTTGTTTAATACATATGTGGCACATGGTATCAATTCAGGCCAGGAATACGCCCGCCGCTTTTCGAATATTCCTGAGAGCAATCAAAGCAGCCTTGGTTTTTACCGCACTTCTGCCACCTATTCGGGTAAACATGGATATTCTTTGCATCTCGAAGGGCTTGAAAAGGGGATCAATGACAATGCCTATAAAAGAGACATCGTGTTACACGGCGCCGATTATGTGAGCGAAGCTTCCATACAGGCGATGGGCTACATCGGCCGTAGCCAGGGGTGCCCCGCAGTACCACAACGTTTACACAAACAGATCATCGATAAAATAAAAAACGGTACCTGTCTTTTTATTTATGGCAACGACCGTCAGTACCTGCGCCGTTCTTCATTGCTGCCAAAGGACAGTTCTTTTTTCACGACCAGGTAAAATGAATACAACTATTGACTGCACCTAAAATGCTGGTTCGCTGTTTTTTTCTGCTGAAAGTTTTTGTTTTACTGTTTGCCTGCTTAATAATACCTTCACACAAAATTTTTTAAATGAGCATTAGGCAACAATTAAGGGGCACAGGTGTAGCCATTGTAACACCATTCAAAAAAGATGAGACGGTTGATTTTGATGCGTTGGGTAAGGTGATAGATTTTATCATTGGTAATGGTATCGAGTACATCGTATCGCTCGGAACCACCGGTGAAACGCCTACGTTGGATAAAGAGGAAAAAAAGGGTATTGTAAATTATACTTTTGAAAAGGTGAATGGTCGTGTGCCGGTGGTAGTGGGTATCGGAGGCAATAACACCCGTGACGTGGTGAAGGCTGTGCGGGAGTTTCCGCTGGAAAAGGCAGCAGCTGTGTTGAGTGCTGCACCCTATTATAACAAGCCTTCCCAGGAAGGTATTTATCAGCACTACAAGGCCATTGCTGCAGCATCGCCCCGGCCTGTGATCATGTACAATGTGCCGGGCAGAACCGGGCGTAATATGGAAGCATCCACCACCCTGCGGCTTGCAAACGAAGTGCCTAATATTGCCGGTATTAAGGAAGCCGGCAACAGTGTGCCCCAGTGCATGCAATTGCTTCGTGACCGGCCGGAACATTTTTTAATCGTCAGTGGCGATGATGACCTGGTACTGCCCGAACTGGCAGCGGGCATTGATGGCGTGATCAGCGTGGCGGCCAACTGTTTCCCTAAAAATTTCTCCGATATGGTAAGGGCGGGCCTTGCACAGGATTTCACAACTGCCACCCGCCTGAATGACCCGTTAATACAGGCCTACAACCTCTTGTTTGCAGAAAATAATCCAGCCGGCGTTAAGGCGTTCCTCGCCGAAATGGGGCTTATTCAAAATGTAGTGCGCCTGCCATTGGTTCCGTTAAGCGAACCGGTTGCCCGGCAGGTGAAGCAATACCTGTCAAAATAATGCCAAAGGCCCGCAGCATGAAGGTATCGGTAAGCAATACACGAAAATATGTGCTGGTACTTTTGTGCTGCCTGTTTTATACCCCGTTCGCCCATGCACAATTCAGCCTTCGCCTGCATGTAAAAACGGTGCCTCCACCAGGTTCAGGCAACACCTGTTTTGTGGCAGGTAATTTCAATAACTGGAATCCGGGCGACAGTAGCTATATCTTAACTCCCACACCGGATGGGTTCAGTATTGTGATGCACCAGCTTGAGCCGGGTATGTGTCAATTCAAAATAACCCGCGGTACCTGGCAAACGGTGGAAGTGGGTATCCGTGGCAGTGAGGTTGAAAATCATTTTGTAAACCTGCAATCCGATACAAGTGTTTCCATCGAAGTGGCTGCATGGAAGGATGCTTTTCGAACATTCCTTCCGGAGCATACCAGTTCCCCTAATGTACACCTGCCCGATACTGCCTTTGAAATTCCGCAACTGAACCGCAGGCGGCGCATTTGGGTTTACCTGCCACCCGGTTATGATGCGTCCGGTGAACGCTACCCGGTTATTTATATGCAGGACGGACAAAATCTTTTTGATGCGTTTACGGCGCCCTTTGGGGAGTGGGGTGTGGATGAGTGTCTTGATACTTTGATTTCAAACGGCAGCCCGGCCTGCATTGTAGTGGGAATTGATAATGGCGGAAGCAGCCGGATGAGTGAATACAACCCTTACCCATTTATCATGCCGGGTGATGATAGCAGCCAGCTTATTCCGGCTGAAGGAGATGCCTATACAACATTTCTTGTTGAAACCCTCAAGCCTTATATTGATGCGCATTACCGTACCGTAAAGAATAAAGAAAACACCATCATCGCCGGAAGTTCAATGGGGGGCCTCATCGCCTTTTACGCTGCGCTGCGATACCCGGAAGTATTTTGGAAGGCTGGTATTTTTTCACCCGCCTTCTGGACGGCCAGCGGAATTGATGAGCTCACGGATTCTTTAGCAACTACCCTCAGCGGCAAGTATTTTTTTTATATCGGGGGAAAAGAAGGACAACAGCATGTGGAGGAGATGGTGAGCATCCAGGAAAAGCTGGCTGCCCGATCCAGGGCTGTTATTTATTCGGTGGTGGACCCGGAAGCTGAACACAATGAAAAAGCCTGGCGTAAATGGTTTCCTGAATTTTATAAATGGGTAACAGCAAAAGGATTCAACTTCAGCCGCAAACGATAGTTTAAATTTTATAGCACATGCCTTCCATCGCCAATTCCGTGTTTGGAAATACGGAACAGGTTTCTGAAAGAAAATCGTCTAACAATTCATACTTCGCCGAAAAATGGCCAATTAGTAATTTTTTTACGGCTGCTTTTTCAGCGATCGCAGCGGCCTGTAAAGTGGTGGAATGAAACCGGTCTGCCGCTTTTTGCTCATTACCTTTTAGATAGGTGGTTTCGTGGTAAAGAAGATCAACAGCTTTTATTTTTTCAACAAGTCTTTCATCATAGATCGTATCTGCACAATAGCCATAACTTTTGGCAGCAGGTGCAGCGATGGTTACTTCGCTGTTGGGAATGATGGTACCTTTTTTCGTGGTATAGTCTTCGCCTTTCTGCAGCCTTTCATAAAAACTGGCAGGTATTTCAAACGACTTGATCCTGTCTGGATCTATCTTCCGCGGGTTCTTTTTTTCCCTGAATAAAAATCCCCAGCAATCGATGCGGTGCCTGGTTTTAAAACTGGTAACGCTGATCCTGCTGTTATTCATGATCTCCTTCTCATCGCCCAGGTGATGAAAATAAAGGGGATAACTGAGGGTGGTGTTGGCGGCTTCCAGCTGCAGGCCGATGATCTTTTCGAGCAGGGGCGGGGCATACAGGTGCAGGTCCTGGGTTCGCCCCAGCAAGCTCATGCTGGTAAGCAACCCGGGCAACCCGAAATAGTGATCGCCATGCAAATGCGAAATGAAAATGTGATTGATCTTACTCCGCCTGATCTTATACCTTACCATCTGCATCTGTGTGCCTTCGCCACAATCGATCAGGTAACCTTCATCCTGGGTTTGTAATACCTGCGCTGTTGGGTACCTGTCAAAAGCAGGGATTGCAGAATTATTGCCAAGTATGGTAAGTGCTAACATCTGTTGTTTTGGTAAGTACCTGCAAGACAACGAACTTATTCGCTTAGTTGCCTCGCATGTATAAAAATATTTTAAGCTGCGTTATTCTTCGCCGTTCAGTAGCTCCCGTTCAATTTCCTCCATTTGCACAATGTCCCAAGCTTCACTTTCCGTTGGCGTTACATTCATCAATTCCAGCAATTCCATGGCATCCAGTTTATCTTCCACAGCAGGTTGCATGGCACAAATTACAAAAGAGCAATCGCTTTCATAAAACTTTTGCTGCGTGGATGCAAGGATACTGCCCAACTTGTCGTCCATCTTTTCCACCGCTTCAAGGTTAAGAATTACATGCGGTATGTCTTTTTGCAGGTAATCAAGCAACAACTGGCTTAATTCTTCTGTCATATTAACAGGCAATTCCTTTTCCTGCGGCGTAATTACCGTAAATTTCTCTTTGGTATCTGTTTTGACATTCATTTAAGTTGATCGATGTTTTGTAAAAGATTATACCTGCATCGCTGCAATGATAAGTTTGTTTGAAATGATCGATTTGCTGTTTTTTGTAAAGGAAAGGATTTTTTTACTTCGGTATCAGGCAAAAATTTAATTTGTAAACAATAGCACCTTTTACATCAATCCACCTGCCTTCCGGCCTGCCCGTAAACACTGAAGTACAGGGAGATAATTAACTTTTCAACATATCAACATTTCATAATTTCACTAAACCAAAACTTGCAAATATTCGTTATTATTGTAACCATTTAAATTTAGTATCAATGGACAACAACTTTTCCGCCCAGGTTAAAGAAATTATTTCCTACAGCAGGGAAGAAGCGCTGCGGTTAGGAAATGATTTTATCGGTACCGAACACCTGGTGCTGGGGCTCATAAGAGATGGAGAAAATACTGCTATAAAAATTCTAAAATCATTGAATGTTGACCTGTATGAACTGCGTAAGGAAATAGAAGTGGCAGTGAAAGACAAAACAGGAAAAAACATTGCCAACATCAATTCACTTCCCCTTACCAAGCAGGCTGAAAAAGTGATCCGCATTACCGTGCTGGAAGCCAAAGCGCATAAGAGTACAACCGTGGAAAGTGAACACCTCATGCTGTCAATTCTAAAAAACAAAGAAAATATTGCTACACAAATACTAAATCAATTCGATGTGGATTACGACATGTTTAAGAACGAACTGGGATTTGTAACAAGCAACCCACCCAAGGCTGAATTCAGCGATGAAAACGATGATGATTTTGATGAAGAAAAAAGGCAGTACGGCCAGCAGCCGAAATCCCAAAGGGGCGGCGCTGCCAACCAGCCAAAAACAAAAACGCCGGTACTGGATAATTTCGGCCGGGACATTACGAGACTCGCTGAAAATGGTTCCCTCGATCCGATTGTAGGCAGGGAAGTGGAGATCGAAAGGGTTTCACAGATATTGTCAAGAAGGAAAAAGAACAACCCCATTCTGATCGGTGAACCGGGCGTGGGTAAAACCGCGATCGTGGAAGGCCTGGCATTGAGAATTGTGCAACGCAAAGTGAGCCGTGTGCTGTTCGACAAAAGAGTGGTATCGCTCGACCTGGCAGCCCTGGTGGCAGGCACCAAATATCGTGGCCAGTTTGAAGAAAGGATGAAGGCCATTATGAATGAACTCGAAAAGAACAGGGATGTGATCCTGTTCATTGATGAGATACACACCATTGTAGGTGCCGGTGGCGCCAGTGGTTCACTGGATGCCAGCAATATTTTTAAACCAGCTTTGGCAAGGGGAGAATTGCAATGCATTGGTGCTTCCACCCTAGATGAATACCGCATGCATATTG
>CAYVLT010000210.1:0-7845 GCA_964452405.1 uncultured Ferruginibacter sp. | reverse complement strand
ATTATGTGTGAACTAGTTGAATGCTATTTTTCTTAAGTTAACGACTATGGTGTCCTCACGAACCATTTGTATAAATTGTCTAACCGGCTTCATGGAGTCCCGAACCGAGGCATTTGTAAAACCCAGTCTGGCCCCAGTCTGGCGCAAGTGTTCCAAAGTCTGGAGCAAGTGTTCCAGCGGATTACTTGTGTTTATTAATTCTGCCCGATTGCATCGGGAATTAACAGCACCAATGCTGAACGGCCTGGTAAAGCATTTATCACAATTGTATTTATAATGGTGTTATGCGCACTTATATCTTCCCGCCAAACGCTCTTTCTTCCGGCTTTGTGGCCCGGTATGGACGTTGCGACTACAGTACTTACTGCCAACCCTGTTTAAGGTCTTGCTCCTGCATCTCCATAAAAATGGTTATCGCATCAACCCGCGGCTACATAGGCAGTTCCAGCACCCGTAGGATCATTTATCACTGGCGCCGCATATCCGCCTGATGAATTCAACTTCCGTTTTACTAAATGGGGTACCATCTTTCCGGAAGATATCATGAAACCATAGTTCAGGCTCTTTGCCATCCTGCCTGGGGGTGTCCCAGGCATAGATGGTATTTGTTTTACCGCTTACAAAGCCCCAGTTAATGGCGCCTACCTTTTCTTTTTTAAGCAAGGGCATGATGAGCTGGAATAAACTGCCGTTACGCCTGGCCATGTATTCGGTACAGATCAACGGGCGCCGGTATTTTCTTAATGAATCGATGGTAGCTGCATGGTTATCTGTGTAGGCATAATTGTGATAGGTGATGATGTCTGCATTTTCCAATTGGAAGCTGTTCAATAAATGGAAATCTCCGCTGCCATTCCACACACCCGATGTCAACGGCTGGGATGGGTTTACAGCCCTTGCCCATTGGAATACCAGTTTCAGCAAAGGAAGGCTTTTATTTAACTGGGCACTGTTGCCGGGTTCGTTGTACAGATCCCACATTAAAATGCGCTGATCATTCTTAAACGTTGCCAATATGTCTTTTACATAGGCTTCGAGGGTTGCGATTGTATCGGGGTATCTGAACAACATGGTGCCGGGATCTCTCACCCACCCGGAATTGTGTACACCGGTTTTGGGTTCGGGTTGCCTGCCTACCCAGGCAGTGTCGTTCCAGCAGTCATCAAAAAATACAAAGATTGTTTTAATGCGATTGCGTGATGAAATGCTTAAATAGGTATCCAGTCTTTTCTTAAAACCATCCTTATCATCCGTCCATAACAGGTGGTGTAAGAACACCCTCATTACATTAAAGCCCAGGCCCTTCGCCCAGCCCAGTTCCCGGCTGATGGTAGCCGTATCAAAGGTTGCAGCCTGGAACATTTCCAGTTGATTGATGGCGGTACTGGGTTGAAAATTGCAGCCCCTTAACCAGCCCTGTTTTGAATACCATTCATTGGCGCTGGCTTCGGTCCATTTATTTTGTGCAGCGCCTGCAATGGTGATCAACAAAGCATAGGCGCAAAGCAGGCTTCCTTTCATATGGATGGCATTTTGGTTTTATTAGATTTGATACATGAAGCATTTGCCAGGGGAAGTTAGCAAGATTTTCGCAGGCGACATTTTTTATCGTTTAATGTTAGATGGCTGATGACCTGCAAGAACGTAGCAGCTTCAGTACTTACTGTCACCCCTGTTTAAAGTCTACCTCCTGCATCTCCATAAAATTTGGTATTGAATATACCCCTGCTCTCCTTTTTAATAGAATTTAGCAGAACTATGCTGTTTTCCGATTGAATGCTATCAATAAAGAAAAGCCTTTTTTCAATTCTCCTGTTTTAAAAAAGCGATTGCCCCTGACTGTTAGAAGGATATTCTGGTAGCAGGTATTAAGCCAGAAATATTATAGAAGCGCCGGTATCTTTTGGAGCGAAAAAATAGGCCGGTTAAAAATTTTTGAAAGGAGGTATTGTTTCAAAATAACAAAGACCGGTAAAAACCGGCCTTTATCGATCATTGAAAATCTTGTGCCCAGAACAGGAATCGAACCTGCACACCTTGTGGGCGGCAGATTTTGAGTCTGCTGCGTCTACCAATTCCGCCATCTGGGCATTTTGGTCCCGATAGCTATCGGGAGGGGTGCAATATTACATTATCCCTCCATTCTTTCCAAAATACGTTGCAAATATTTTTTCTTAAAATAGTAGTCTTTAAGGCGCAAAAGCTCGTTCCGTGTTACCTGCTCATCATGGTAATTATTCACCAGCGGTTCCACTTCCCGGTAGATGGATTTTGAAAATGTTTCAATCTCCCGGGCCGACTGATCAGTGAGGTTTTCATTCAACTCCATCACTTCCGCCAGGAAATCCGGTGGCAATTGATATTTTTCCCCTTCCGTTGCCAGGCCTTTCAGTTGCAACAGGTAATGGATGGTGGCGTCAGGGTTTTTCAACACTTTTAAAGCTTTGTTGATCTCTGATGATTTTTCGAGTGCCTCCTGTTGCGACACTTCGTCTTCCTGCGTAAAAAAATCAGGATGGTATTTTTTCTGCAATGCCACATACTTTTTGTTGAGCTCAGCAGGATCAACGCGGATGGAAACCGGCAGCCCGAACAGGTCAAAATAATTCATGTGGCAAAACTACTAAAGAGTGGTGGGCAGGCAAAGATTTATAATTCAAAACAGGCTGAAAAGGAATCGTTATCTTGCCGGTGGAATAAATAATACGATTGATGCTTCAAATTGGACTGATCCGGGAGGGCAAAAAGCCCGCGGATAACAGGGTGGCACTCACACCCGCTCAATGCAGGTGGTTAAGAAAAAATTTCCCGGCAATTAAAGTGGTGGCCCAATATTCTCCCAGCCGCTGTTTTACCGACAAGGAATTTGAGCGGGCCGGCGTGGAAATGATGGAGGATATGGCTAGTTGCGATATACTGCTCGGAATAAAGGAAGTGCCGGTACAAATGCTGCTGGAAGGAAAAACCTACCTGTTTTTTTCCCATACCAAAAAGCTGCAACTTCATAACCGCCAATTGTTCAAAACCATCCTTGAAAAAAAGATCACCCTCATCGACTATGAATGTTTAACGCATGAAGACGGCCAGCGGGTGCTGGGCTTTGGTTTTTTTGCAGGCATCGTGGGCGCTCATAACGGTATGATGGCCTATGGAAAAAGAAGCGGAACTTTCTCATTAGGCCCTGTTCATGAGTGCAAAGATTACCGTTCACTGATTCATACTTATTTCGGACTCAAACTTCCAAATATTAAGATAGCCGTTACCGGTAGTGGCAGGGTGGCGCATGGTGTGCTTGAAGTGATGAACCTGATGGGCGTTACCGAAGTGGAGCCGGATGAATACCTGGAACGAAAATTTTCCTACCCCGTATATGTGCAACTAAAAGGAGCGGACCTCTACACGCACAAGGAAACTAAATTGTATAAGCGGGATCATTTTCATGAACACCCGGAGGAATACCGTAGCCGGTTTTTGCCCTATACCAAGTGTACTGATATCCTGATGAACGGGGTGTATTGGACAGAAAATGTGCCCAGGCTGTTTGAAGTGGAAGATATTGATGACACATTTGCCATTCAAACCATTGCTGATATCACCGACGACGAAAATGGCTCGGTGCCCATTAACCTCGGTGACCAAACCATACAGGACCCGGTGTACGGCGTTGACAGGCATACGATGCAAAAAACCGCCGCCTGCCTCCCCGGCAGTGTGGATGTAATGGCTGTGGGCAATTTGCCCAACGAATTGCCCCGGGATGCCAGCCAGTACTTTGGTGAGCAACTTATTAAATATGTGCTGGAAGACCTGGTGCATGGAAACAGCGACCTCATCAACAGGGCCACCATTGTTAAACATGGATCCATCACGGAGGCATTCAGGTACATGGATGAGTATGCTGCTGAATGATCAGAGGTGCAGGTAATACGGAGCCAGGAGCTTTGCGAATTGCCCGGAGTAGCGTCCCGCTTCGTTTTTGATGCTTATCTTTTCTTCCCTGCAGTCAACCGGGTGGTGCCCTAAAAACAATATTCCCCTGAACCAGGCATGCGAATTTGTTTGTTGCACCCATATTTTTCTGAATGGGAAAAGCTGTAACGCGGCAGCCATTTCAAGGCATTGATCTAACCGGTGGTAGGGTAGCAGCAGTGCAGTGAAACCACCGGGAGAAAGTTGCTGTTGTATTACTGCTAACAATTCACGGAGTGTTAGTGTGCTGTCGTGCATGGCTACATTCCTGTTTTCCGAGGCACTCTTCAGGTCCTGCTCAAAAAATGGCGGATTGCTGATGATGCAGTCGTAGCGTGCGTTGCTTTTAAATTGCAACACATCGGTATTGAAAATTTGCAGCCTGTCTTTCCAGGGTGAATTTTTAAAATTTTCTGCAGCTTCCCCGCTGGCCATAGCATCTATTTCCACCGCATGGATCGCAGCACCGGTTACCTGCGCAAGCAGCAGACTCAATAAGCCGGTGCCGGTGCCGATATCAAGTATTTGTTCTACAGGATTTTCCTTTATGTACTCTGCAACAACAGCGCCAAACAGGCAGGCATCGGTGCACACTTTCATGGCGGAATATTGCTGCTGTACTGTGAACTGTTTAAATTGAAAATAGGTATTGCCCATTGCCTGGTATCAATTAAAAATCTGCTGCCCGTTGAGAATGACAAATTAAAATTACCGGTCGATTCCTTCTAATGCCAGTAAGAAAGCATAGTTGAGCGCCACGTCTTTTAAATAATCAAACCTGCCGGAAGCACCACCATGGCCAAACGCCATATTGGTGTGCAACAGCAGCACATTGTTCCCTGTTTTAAGCGCCCGCAGCTTTGCCACCCATTTGGCTGGTTCAAAATACTGAACCTGGCTATCGTGCAAACCGGTTGTAACAAGCATATTGGGATAATCTTTCTTTTCGATGTTTTCATAAGGCGCATAACTTTTCATGTAATCATAGGCGTCCTTATTTTTTGGATTTCCCCACTCATCAAATTCGTTGGTGGTGAGGGGTATGCCTTCATCCAGCATGGTATTTACCACGTCAACAAACGGAACCTGCGCTATCACACCATGCCAGAGCCCGGGCGCCATGTTTACAACAGCGCCCATCAAAAGGCCGCCTGCACTGCCACCCTGCGCATACAGGTGTTCCTTTGAAGTGTATTGTTCTTTTACCAGGTATTCTCCACAATCAATAAAATCAGTGAACGTATTTTTCTTTTTCATCATCTTGCCATCTTCATACCACTGCCTGCCCATTTCCTGTCCGCCACGGATATGTGCAATCGCAAATACAAATCCGCGATTCAATAAACTGAGACGGGCACTGTTAAAGGAAGCATCGGTACTATGCCCGTATGAGCCATAGGCATATAACAACAATGGTGCGTTTCCGTTTTTAACGAACCCTTTTTTATACACCAGTGATATCGGGATCTTTGTTCCGTCGCCACCGGTGGCATATAAGCGCTCACTCATGTAATCCGCTGCATTAAATCCACCCAATACTTCCTGTTGTTTCATCAGGGTTTTTGTTTTGGAAACCATATCGTAATCATATACGGAGTTGGGAGTGGTGAGCGAGGTGTAATTATAGCGGATGATATTACTGTTGTACTCGGGGTTGGAGCCAATGTTGGCCGCATAGGTGGCTTCATCAAAATGAACATAATAATCATCATTATTTTTATTACTCATCACCCGCAGGCTTACCAATCCTTCCTTTCTTTCACTCAACACCACAAAATCCCTGAACTCTTCCACTCCCTGCAACAGCACATCCTGCCGGTTAGGTATCACTTCTTTCCATTGACTGCTGTCAGTAGCTTCCATCGTGCATTCCATCAACCTGAAGTTTTTGGCGTTCCAGTTGGTGCGGATCAAAAATTTATCTTCCAGCGGCATCACCTCGTACAATACTTCTTTCATGCGTGGCTGAAATATTTTAAAAGTTGCTGCAGGAGTTGCGGCATCTATCCACCTGGTTTCTGAGGAAAGTGTGGCCTGTGAGTAAATAAAAATGAAGCGGTTGTTTTTACTTTTGCCCACACCGATATAGTTGCTCTTATCTTTTTCTTCATACACAGTCACATCTGCCGCCGCCGCTGAACCCAGCTCATGTCTTTTTATTTTTTCCGATAAAAGCGTATGCGGATTATTGGCGGTATAAAAAATTGTTTTGTTGTCATTGGCCCAACAGGGATCGCCACCGGTGAGCGTTACTTCATCTGCATAAGTGGCGCCGGTTTCCAGGTTTTTGATGCGGATACTGTATTGCCTCCTGGAGACTTCGTCCACGGCATAAGCCAGCAGTTTATTGTCTTCGCTTACTTCCATCCCGGTAACGGCATAATAGGCTTTGCCCGCTGCCATGCTGTCAACATCCAGTAATATTTCCTCGGTCGCCTGCAGGTTTCCCTTTTTCCTGCAAAACTTAAAGTATTGCCTGCCTTCTTCCGTACGGGTATAGTAATAATAACCGTTCTTGAAATAAGGCACGCTCTCGTCTTTTTCTTTTATTCTTGCCTTCATCTCTGTAAACAGTGCCCCCTGCAATTCTTTTGTGCCGCTCATCATGGTATCGAGGTAGGCGTTCTCAGCTGTGAGGTATTCAACAACTTTCGTGCTGTCTGGTCCTTTGGCAAAGTAATCGATCATCCAGTAATAGTCATCCGGCACTGTATCGTTATGAATGATCCTTGTGTGGGGTTTGATGCCCGCAACGGGCGCCTTGATATCTTTCGGCCAGGCGAATTTTTTTGTGCTTGTATCCATATGATTGTTACAGGAGGTGATGAGTATAACCGCTGAAACAGCGATTAAAAATTTTTGTTGCATGGTGATCGTTTGTTACCGTAATGTACAACTAATTCCGTTGCCGGGTGGCCGGTTCAAAAAGGGGGATTACGGTGACGGGTAAACGAACAGGTGGCTGCCTTCCGGGTGTTACCAGTTATCCCTGGCTGCCGGTGACACGCCCAGGTGAGTAAATTCTTTGGCGAGGTATTTATAATATCCCGTGATGGCGATCATTGCGGCATTGTCGGTACAATATTCAAACGGGGGAATGAATGTGTTCCAATTCAACCGGTCACCGGTTTCCTGCAGGGCCCGCCGCAGGCCACTGTTAGCACTTACGCCACCGGCAATACAGATATCTTTGATGCCTGTTTCCTTTGCTGCTTTTTTGAGTTTATTAACCAGTATGCTGATGATGCGGTGTTGTATGCTGGCGCAGATATCCGCCAGGTTTGCATTGATGAAAGCCTGCCGTTCTTCCGCTGTGGCAGTGAATGATTCTTTAAAAACATTGCTGCTGCCTGCGTTTTGCAGAAAATATAGGATCGATGTTTTTAAGCCACTGAAACTGAAATTAAGACCTGCTATCTGTGGCTCCGGGAATGAATACCGTAGCGGATCTCCGGTGGCGGCATACCGGTCAATCAAGGGGCCGCCGGGATAGGGAAGTCCCAGCAATTTAGCCGATTTATCAAACGCTTCACCGGCTGCATCGTCAATGGTTTCGCCAATCACTTCCATTTGTAAAGGTGAATTGCAACGAACGATCTGCGTGTGTCCGCCACTAACAGTTAAACACAAAAAAGGAAATGCAGGTTTACGTGTTCCGATCATGTTGGCCATTACATGTGCCTGCATGTGGTGAACCGCAACCAGGGGTTTGTGTAATGCCATCGCCATTGATTTGGCAAACTGGGCGCCCACCAGCAGTGCGCCGATGAGGCCCGGGGCCTGGGTAAAGGCAATGGCATCAATTTCATGCAGGGTAATGCCGGCCTCTTTCACAGCATTGTCAACCACGGGTACAATGTTTTGCATGTGTGCCCT
>CAYVLT010000209.1:0-7864 GCA_964452405.1 uncultured Ferruginibacter sp. | reverse complement strand
CGACACGCCTCCTACTGCCAGTAATGTTGAACCGGGGTTAAATCCGTACCAGCCAAACCAAAGGATGAATACACCGAGCGCAGCCAGCGGCATGTTGTGTCCTTTTATCTCGTTTGTGGTTCCATCAGCATTGTATTTGCCCAAACGTGGCCCCACCATTATGGCACCCACCAGGGCAGCCCATCCACCAACAGAGTGTACTACGGTGGAACCGGCAAAATCACGTACGCCCATGTCGCTCAGCCAGCCTCCGCCCCAGATCCAGTGACCACTGATGGGATAGATAACAGCAGAGATGATACAGGAATAAATAATGTAAGAGATCAGTTTGGTTCTTTCTGCCATGGCACCAGATACGATGGTGGCAGCAGTAGCGGCAAACACAATCTGGAACAACCAGGCAGCACTCAGGCCATAACCGGCGTTATCTGTTGGAGCATTGGCAGATCCTAAGAATGCAAGGCCGGTATCGAAACCAAAATAATTATTATCACCACTGGAATACATGATCGCATATCCAACGATCCAGAAGAGGATAGATCCAAAACAGAAATCGAGCAGGTTCTTCATCATGATGTTCACAGAATTTTTGGCCCGTGTAAGTCCAGCTTCCACCATAGCAAAACCAGCCTGCATGAAAAACACCAGGAAGCCGGTAAGACAGAGCCAGATGATATTGGCCACTTCCTGGGACAGTGCCGGGGGAGGCGTGGTAGCTTCCGCAGGGGTTTGTGCAGCAGCACCAGTTGGTATATTCATTGAGATGATGAAAAGGAAAAGGACACTGATGGAAAAATATATTTTTTTCCTCAGGCTGTTATCCTCGATACCAAGGGTGGGACGCTGTTTGTTTTTTTTGAATAATCTCATGCCGGTATTTTTTAATTGTGATAGAAGTAATGTTTAACCTTTAAAATCAATATTTCAATTGGCAGGTTACTGCTACGCTTCCCGTTTATCAGAATGCGTAAACGGCCGCCAGTATTGCAGAGAAAGTGCTTTTGGTTGGATCACCATCTGCATTCTTGCTGAATATTTCGTAGTTCGCATTGTCGAAGCGCAGTTCAGGAATCAGGGTAAAACCACCTACTTTGTAATTGCCAGACAGTGTAAGAGCGAGTACATCAGATCCCAGCTTTACACCATATTTTTTGTCGCCGAAATACTCAGCCCGCAATGCCAGCGCAAAAGCATCACTGGTTGCATAATTTGCATACAGCGCAGAACCCCACCATGTTTTTGATTTATTGATGGTTTCGTCTTTTACGAACTGCACAGTACCATCATACCCTAAACCAAATTTATCATTCACGGTATAGCTTGCGGTAAGACCGACCTGGCTGAGTGAAGATGCAGTAGGCATCTGCATTTTGGCACCGAAATAACCAACATAATTCAGGTAAACTGAATATTTATCTGCTGTCTTGCTTAACTGGAACAAAATTGTTTTAGGTTCACTGCCGCTTTCAGGTGCTGTAACATCGATGGGATTGGCGATACCTACCATCAGGCCGGCTCCTCCACCCAGGGAGAAATCTGCTTTCAGCCCGGTGTGTGAGAACGGACCATTCGTAAACATGTACGACATGCTGTAATTCTTATTCAGTTGCGGATCAAGCAACTCATATCCCACATGCGTACCAAACTTACCAAACGTAAATTTCACTTTGTCAGATGGGGCGTAATAGAGGTAAGCCTGTTTTACCGCTAACAAGGTTCCCACGTCAGCATAAGAAAATTCTTCTGCCCTTTTTCCAAAACCCAGGTCAACTACAACGCCAACCTTCCCGGTTGAATATTCACCTTTGATAGAGGCCATACCCAGTTGGAAGGTATTGCTGGAATTGGTGAAACTGGTAAAGTTGTTCAATGCACTTGATCCCTCAGCTCCCGGGTTAAAACGGTAGTAGGCATCCACGGAACCAGAAATCTTAAGGGGAGATTTTGTTGAATCTTGTGCAAAAGAGGCATTAAAAAAAGCCGATACAGTCAGTACTGATAACAAGGTTTTTTTTGTCATTTTCTTAAGTTTAGTTTTTAGTAATGAGGGAATAGCAATAAACTCTTTAAATGACAATGCAATCAGTGTTTAAAAAGGGCGACGGATATTTATATTTATTTTATTGTTATATCGATCTCACAACACAATAATATCATTATTTTTTGATTTATTGACATTTTATTTTATATATTATTTTCAATAATGTTTATAATAGGTTCAATTTTTTCTAAAAAATCAGGGTTACCCCTTGATTTAGTAAGCTTATTTAAGCAAAACATTCAAATCGAATTTTAATTAATGTGTATTTTGAACACTAGCGGAATATGCGACTGAAAATAAGATCTACCTAAAAAAGGACCAAAAAAAGGACCGCGACAAATGCCGCGGCCCCTTGAAAAAATTCACAATAAATTAGTGTATTTCCACCGGCTCAATAGCCCCGTCACTTTGAACCAGCAAAGTACCCTGCAGGTATTTTTCTCCATGCTGTGTCTCATCCAGCCCAGCCTCTTCTTCATCTTCAGAAACACGAATCGGGTTGATAAGATTTATAAATTTAAAAATCAGCCAGCCAACAATAAAACTATAGGACGCAACGATCACCATTCCTTTGAGCTGGGTAAAGAAAAGCGACGCATTTCCAAAGAACCAACCGTCAGCCCCGGCGCCATTTACAGCTGAGGATGCAAAAACGCCCGTCAACAACATTCCCACCATTCCTCCAATACCGTGACAAGGAAACACATCCAATGTATCATCAACCGAAGTTTTTGACCTGATAGACACAGCTATATTTGAAATAATGGCCGCAACAAAACCGATGAAGGCGCTGTGTGCTATGCCCACGTACCCGGAGCCTGGCGTAATGGCCACCAGTCCTACCACGGCACCAATACAAAATCCGAGCACTGATGGCTTTTTACCCCGCACCACATCAAAGAACATCCAGGACAAACCGGCTGTTCCTGCTGCCATATTAGTGGTAGCAAAAGCAGACACCGCAAGCGTATTGGCGCTCAACGCAGAACCTGCGTTAAAACCAAACCACCCAAACCACAACAACCCGGTTCCGATCAAAACATAAGGAACATTTGCAGGATGCGCTTCAATATTTGCCATGTGCGAGCGACGACGCTTCAGCACAATGGCACCCGCCAGCGCTGCACAACCAGCTGTAATATGCACCACGGTACCCCCGGCAAAATCCAACACACCCATCTTTAGGAGGAAACCATCCGGATGCCAGGCCCAATGACAAACCGGGAAATAGATCAGCAGGGCAAACAACACGATAAACAACGCATAAGAACTGAACTTTACCCGCTCAGCCACCGCACCCACCACAAGGGCCGGGGTAATGATGGCAAACATTAACTGGAACAATGAAAACAGCGTAAGAGGAATGGTAGGCCCCCCTCCCCATGGCTCCCCGGAAACCACGCCACTATAAAAAAGATGCGACATTGGATTACCGATAATTCCATAAATGCTTTTTCCGAACGACATTCCGTAACCCACCGCCAGCCACAACACTGTAATAATACCAGCTGCTACAAAACTTTTGATCATTGTACTCAGCACGTTTTTCCTGTTCACCATTCCTCCGTAGAAGAATGCAAGACCGGGAGTCATCAAAAACACCAGGGCGGTTGCTACCAACACCCAGGTAATATCACCGGTACTGTACTTTGATGTGTCTGCAAATGCAGCCGTGGTTGGAAAAAATAAACTACCCAAAGCAATAACGGTTAAGACTGCAAAGGGGATAATTTCCCGAACGCCTATTTTTTTCATAATTGCAATTTTTAATTAAATATTATTAAATTAAATAATAATGAATTATTTAGCAATTATAGCCAATTTTATTGATAATCGTGATGAATTTAGTCTATTGTTATCAACAAATTAACCGAAAACGTTTGAAATTTTTAAAATGAATCATATTGTATTTTTTTTAAAATTAACAAAGCCCCTCTAAAAGGGGCTTTACAGATAGAACAACATAAACTATCAGGCAAGGTATCGTGCCATGGTGTTTTCATCGGCGCATTCCAACACCGAGCGGCCCACCAGGAATTCGTCGACTTTCTCTGCGCAATCCCTTCCTTCCTTTATGGCCCATACCACGAGCGATTGCCCGCGGCGCATATCACCTGCTGTAAATATTTTTTGAATGTTGGTTTGGTATTTTTTCTCTGAAGCCCGCACATTGCCACGCTCATCCAACTCCAGCTCCAGTTCATTGATGAGCCCGTGATGTTGTGGATGCAGGAAACCCATCGCCAGCAACGCCAGCTCGCAGGGTATTTCCCTTTCAGAACCTGCCACTTCCACGAACTGCGCAGGCCGGTCATCCACCATCTTCCATTCAAGATCAACCAGTCGAATTGCAACCAGGTTTCCCTTGTCGTCTCCTACAAAAGCCTTGGTAGCTACCGCCCAATGGCGTTCACAACCTTCCTCATGGGAACTGGTGGTTTTTAACAACATCGGGTAGGTTGGCCAGGGCATTGCATTGTTACGTTGCTGGGGTGGTTTGGGTAACAATTCAAACTGGGTGACAGAACTTGCTTTTTGCCGGTTGCTGGTACCAACGCAGTCGCTGCCGGTATCACCGCCTCCTATAACCACCACATTTTTACCGGTTGCCAATATTTCATCCTGGGTAAAGGAAGCACCCGATACCCGTTTGTTTTGCTGTTTCAGGAAGTCCATTGCAAAATGCACTCCATTTAATTCCCGCCCTGGGATATCCAGGTTACGCGGAATGGTGGAACCACCCGCAAGCACGATCGCATTAAATTCCCGCAATATGTCGCTGATATTGGTATCCACGCCAACATTGCAATTGCACCTGAACACCACACCTTCTTCTTCCATCAGTTTCACCCTTCGTTCCACCACCCATTTCTCGAGTTTAAAATCGGGTATGCCATACCGTAATAAGCCGCCCGGCTGGTCGTCTCTTTCAAAAACAGTTACCGAATGCCCTGCAAGGTTTAGTTGCGCAGCTGCTGCAAGTCCTGCCGGTCCACTGCCGACTACCGCAACTTTTTTCCCCGTTCTGCTGATGTTTTTATTTGGCTGCACAAACCCTTTTTCGAATGCGATCTCGATGATGTGCCGCTCGATCTCTTCTATCGTGATTGGTGGTTGGTTGATGCCCAGCACACAGGCCGTTTCGCAGGGAGCCGGACAGATGCGCCCGGTAAATTCAGGAAAGTTATTGGTGGAAGAAAGGATATCATACGCTTCCTTCCAGCTTTTACGGTACACTGCATCATTGAATTCCGGGATCACATTTCCCAAAGGGCATCCATTGTGACAAAAAGGTATCCCGCAATCCATGCACCTTGCACTTTGCTGGTTGAGTTTTTCGTCAGGAAAACGCTCCACAAATTCTTTGTAGTCATTTATTCTTTCGGCTGCAGGCCTTTTTGCCGGAAGCTCTCTGGTGAATTCTAAAAAACCTGTTGGTTTGCCCATAATATTTTTTTTGTCCGGCATTGTGCCGGTGAATGATTGTAACTTGTTTAACTGGCTAACACGACTATTTCGTTACTTCCTGTTTTAATTTTCTTCCGGCAAGTACTTTCTTGTAGTCTTTCGGAAACACCTTAATAAAATGCTGTAACTGGTTGTCGAAATCATCCATCACAAATTTCGCCACCGAGCTTTTCGTATAGGTGTAATGGTTAGTGATCAATTGATATAGCTCATTCCTGTCCTCATCACTTACCGGGTCGAGATCTACCATTTCGGTGTTGCACTGTGCGGCAAAATCTCCCTTTGTGTTATACACATAGGCAATACCGCCACTCATACCTGCTGCAAAATTTTGCCCGGTTGCACCTAATATTACCACGCGTCCGCCGGTCATGTATTCGCAGCCATGATCGCCCACGCCTTCCACAACCGCCGTGGCGCCTGAGTTACGCACTGCAAACCTTTCTCCTGCCTTACCCCTGATATAGGACTCTCCTGAAGTGGCACCATAAAATGCCACATTACCAATGATGATATTTTCCTCGGGAATAAAGCTGGCAGTGGCTGCAGGGTAAACGATCAATCTTGCGCCGCTGAGCCCTTTACCAAAATAATCATTGGCACTCCCTTCCAGCTCCAGGGTGACCCCTTTCGTATTGAAGGCGCCGAAACTCTGTCCTGCAGTACCGTTGAATTTGAAATGAATGGTATCCTGCGGTAACCCTTCAGCTTTATATCGCTTTGATATTTCATTTGAAAGAATAGTACCGGTCGTGCGGTCGATGCTTTTTATTTCGAAACCGGCGCTAACTTTCCCGCCGTTGTCCAATGCTGGTTTTGCGGCGGCAAGTAATTTCCAGTCGAGTACATTATCTATTTCATGATCCTGGTTCTGCTGGTGATAAATACCAGTATGGATCGATGCAAATTCTTTGTGTAATACCGGCGACAGGTCGAGTTTAGCGTGTTTCCAGTGTGTAATGCCCGCTCTTGTTTCCAGGCAATCCACCTGCCCGATCATTTCATCCACAGTTTTAAAACCAAGCTGGGCCATTATCTCCCGCAACTCTTCCGTCAAAAATTTAAACAGGTTCACCACTGCATCCGCATTACCGGTGAATCTTTTCCTGAGATCTTCGTTTTGCGTGGCCACCCCTACCGGGCAGGTATTTAAATGACATTTGCGCATCATGATACATCCTTCAGTAACAAGCGCCGCCGTTGCCACGCCCCATTCTTCAGCACCCAATAATGCCGCGATCGCAATGTCCCTGCCCGTTTTCAACTGGCCATCTGTTTGCAATACCACGCGGTTCCGTAATTTATTTTTAACCAGTGTCTGGTGTGCTTCAGCAAGTCCCAATTCCCAGGGCAAGCCTGCATGCTTGATCGAACTGATGGGTGAAGCGCCAGTGCCTCCATCAAAGCCAGCTATCAAAATCACATCAGCCTTCGCTTTTGCCACACCGGCGGCAATGGTTCCCACACCTGCTTTCGACACCAGCTTCACATTGATCCTTGCAGCCCTGTTGGCATTCTTAAGATCAAAGATCAGCTGTGCAAGATCTTCAATAGAATAAATATCATGATGAGGCGGTGGTGATATCAGGCCCACACCCGGCGTGGCATGCCTTACCCTCCCGATCCAGTCATCCACTTTATGCCCCGGCAACTGTCCTCCTTCGCCAGGCTTTGCACCCTGCGCCATTTTTATCTGCAGTTCATCTGCCTGCGTGAGGTAATTACTGGTAACACCAAACCTGGCTGATGCCACCTGCTTAATAGCGCTCCGCATCGAATCTCCGTTCGGCAATACCTCGTACCGCATTTCATCTTCACCTCCTTCCCCTGTATTACTCTTGCCGCCGATCCGGTTCATGGCAATCGCAAGGGTGCTGTGCGCTTCATGCGAGATCGAACCAAAACTCATGGCACCGGTGGCAAAGCGTTTCATGATGGATTCCGCAGGCTCCACCTCCGAAAGTGCTACAGGAGTACGGTGATAATTAAATTGGAAAAGGCTCCTGAGTGTACAGGCTTTTTCTCCCTGCTCGTTCACCAGTTTCGAATATTTTTTGAAAGTGGCGTAATCATTCAGTTTGGTTGAATACTGCAACAGGTGAATGGTTTGTGGGTTGAACAAATGTGCTTCACCCTTTCTTTTCCATTGGTAGATACCGCCAACGGGTAGACGATCAACCGGGATGTCTTTTGAGCTGAATGCAAACTGGTGTTTGGCAAGACTTTCCTTCGCAATATCATCAAGCCCCAATCCTTCAATGCGGGAAATAGCGCCGGTAAAACATTTATCCACCACCGCTTTATTCAATCCGACAATTTCAAATATCTGTGCGCCCTGGTACGACTGGAGCGTGG
>CAYVLT010000208.1:0-7871 GCA_964452405.1 uncultured Ferruginibacter sp. | reverse complement strand
GGTTATACATTCGATAACCTGGTACTCAATGAAGCCAATAACGATGTGGCAGTGCTGAGTATCCTTGCCCCTGATAAAAGCGGTTGTGGCCTTGATGCCAATAGCGCTGTCAGCATCCGCGTAAAAAATTACACCAACAGTTTGCTGAACAACCTGCAGGTATTTTACCAGGTGAATAATGGAACAGTGGTTACCGAAAACATCCCTTCCATCAACGCTGGCCAGTCCCTGGACTATGTATTTACACAGCGTGCAGATTTTTCAGCATTTATCGATTACAGTATCAATGTGTGGGTGAAATATCCTACTGATACCTATGGCTCCAATGACAGCGTTTTAAATTATAAGATTCATAACTCTCCCATTATTACAAACTACCCCTACCTGGAGGGGTTTGAAAATAACAATGGGGATTTTTATACCTCGGGAACCAATTCAACCTGGCAGTGGGGTGTACCTTCCAAAACCACGATCAGCAAAGCGGCGAATGGTACAAAAATATGGACGACCAATTTAAACGGCAATTATTCCGATAACGAAACCTCTTACCTGTACACGCCTTGTTTTGATCTTAACAACCTGCGCAGACCGGTGCTCTCCTTCAGTCATATTTTCGATATCGAAACAGATTTTGATTACACCTGGGTTGAATACAGTACTGATGGAAAAAACTGGAACAAGCTGGGAACAGCAAATGCAGGCACCAACTGGTACGATAACGCTGTAGACAATAACTGGAGAACTTCCAACACTAAATGGCATGTGGCCAGTCTTGACATTCCGGTAACCAATACCACGGTAAAGTTCCGCTTCGTGATGAGCAGCGACGCCGGCGTTAGTTATGAAGGCATCGGTATTGATGATGTGCGGGTACATGAGAAAAAAGAAATTGCGGGAAGTCCCACACCGCTTACCCCGGCCACACTTACCGGTGCATGGCCGGATACCTGGGTGCCTTTCAATTACGGCGATTCCCTCACCGGGCCCTGGTGGATACTTGGCGAGATCAATACCCACGGCCAGGATCTCGATTCCATCAGCATCATCCCTTACCTTAACCTAACCGGAACCGTACGTTCATCAAACAATGAGTATTACCTCGATAAAAATTTTGTGATCCGTTCCAACAGAACACCGGCTTCCCCGATAAGCGTGCGGCTTTACTTCAGCGATCAGCAGGCCAATGATCTTATCGGTGCATCTGGTTGCAGTACCTGTGGCAATTTACCCGATGCCTATGCCATGGCTGTTACCCGATACAAAGGAAGTTTTTCAGATGAAGACAGCAGCCTGCTCAACAACAATGATGGCTACTACCAGTTCATCCCTTCCACTGCAGTCAGCATCATTCCACATGAGGAAGGATACTATGCAGAGTTCAGCACCAGCACCCTGGGAGAATTCTGGCTGGGAAAAGCGGATATCACACCTGCCAGCCAGAGCCTGTGCCAGGGAGGTGCCATCGTGTACACCGCACCAACCGGGGCCGCCACCTACCAGTGGCAGGTGAATACCGGTGCCGGCTACACGAATATTTCCAACAACAGCAATTATACCGGCGTCACAGCAGCTGCGCTGCAGGTGAGTAACCTGCCCACCGCAACCACGGGGTATACTTACCGTTGCCTGGTAAATGGAATTGCAGGTACAGAGTACACCCTGCGTTTTAAAAATATCTGGACGGGCGGTTCCAGTACCAGTTGGTTTGCTGCCGCTAACTGGAGTTGCGGAACGGTACCCGATGAATATACCGATGTGGTGATACCCGGCGATCTTTCAAGGTACCCGGTGCTTACAGGTGACGCAGCCGTACGAACGTTGCGGGTACTGGCAGGTGTTCCTTTTGTGGTGAATGCGGGCGTAAAACTGGAAGTAAAAGGAAAATAAAAACGGAAATAATTTTTACCGGGATGAATCAGGCGGTTACCAATACGCTGTGTACAGCGGCGGCCATTTCTTTGATGAGGGCCGGGTCTTTTTCGATCGCATTTCCTACAACGATCACATCGGCACCGCTCTTACAATTGATATAAGCTTTTTCGGGCTCCACGATACCGCCGCCCACAATAAGCGGCACCGCGATAGAATGCGCCACTTTTTCGATCATGCTTTCGGGGATGGCTCTTTTGGCGCCGCTTCCGGCATCCATGTAGATGAGTTTCATGCCCAGCATCTCCCCGGCCATGGCGGTACACACGGCAATTTCATTTTTATCGGAAGGTAAAGGGCTGGCATTGGAAATGTAAGAAACCGTGGTGGGGGCGCCGCCATCAACCACCATATAACCGGTGGAGATGATTTCAAGGCCACTTTTTTTAACCACCGGGGCGGATACCACGTGCTGACCGATGAGCAACTCCGGGTTTCTGCCGCTGATAAGAGACAGGTATAAAAGGGCATCGGCATATTTACTTACCTGTGAGGGGCTGCCGGGGAAGATGATGGTTGGGATGCTGCAACTGCGTTTGATCAACTGCAGGCATTCATCCAGGTAATTAGAGATCACCAAACTGCCACCCACCAAAAAATAATCCACCTTCGCATCCACTGCCAACCTGATTAGTTGATCCATGCGCTGGTCATTCACCTTATCAGGATCGATCAGCACGGCAAAAGACTTGTTGCCCGCTCGCTTACGTTCTGTTAATGAATGATATATGCCTTTTGTCATTAATGGACGGTTGGTTAACTGCAAATGTAATTTTTTTGGCTTTATGAAGCGCTTCCTGCCCCGAAAATACGGCTTATTTTATGGATAATACCGTTCAGGCATACCCGGTAAAAAATGCATCAATATACCTAAAGACCAATGCCTGCCTCTTAAATACGCAAATAAAGTAAATTTGGTGATGGACATCAGCGCAGAGATAAAATTCAAAACAGCCCGCAGCGGCGGCAAAGGCGGTCAGAATGTAAATAAAGTGGAAACAATGGTGGAAGGCTATTGGGACTTTCAGGCGTCCACCCTTTTCAGCGAGGCAGAAAAAAGTCTTATCCAGCAGAAACTCCTGAATAAAATCAACGCAGAAGGGCAATTGCTGGTGAAAAGCCAGGAAGAAAGGAGCCAGTTAGGCAATAAGCAACTGGTGATAAAAAAAATGAACGAAATGGTGACGAAGGCGCTCATCGTTCCAAAAAAAAGAAAGCCTACCAAATTAAGCAAGGCGGCCAAAGAAAAACGGCTTGATAGTAAAAAGAAAGCAGGCGACCTTAAACAGTCCCGTAAAAAAGTAACCTACTGAAATGAAATCCGTCATTCTATCATTGATCACAATGCTGTTGTTGCCGGCAGCGGATGCACAAACTAAAAAAAGCGCCAATGGTTATGTTACTCTCAGCTTCAGTAATGAAGTGAATGGAAAACGAATCGTATTAAACGATAGCTCCTATACCAATTCCCACGGTGAAACCTATACCATGAAAAAGCTGAAGTATTATATTTCCAACATCCGCTTTTACTCAGGATCAAATACAGTTGCGCTTTCACAGCAATATTGGCTTATCAACCAGGCCGTGGACAGCAGCCTCTCCATCAAACTCTCCCTGCCGGTAAATAAATACGACAGCATCGCATTTTTACTAGGGGTAGACAGTGCCGCCAACACTTCCGGTGCGCAAACCGGTGCATTGGATCCATTGAATGATATGTTCTGGACCTGGCACTCCGGTTATATCATGGAAAAATTAGAAGGCGTTTCACCTCAAAGCAATATTGTAAATAATAAGTTTGAATACCACCTTGGCGGATACGAAGGCCGCTTCAGTGTACTGCAATCTGTTTACCTTTCTTTCCCGGGCAACACACCAGTTTCCATTGAACCCTCGGTAACAAAAAATATTTTTATCAGCATGGAGTTAAACCGCTTTTGGGATAATGCCTACCCGCTAAAAATTAGTGAAACCCCGGTATGCGCCCTCACTGGCGAATTGGCAAAAAAAATTGCGGGAAATTTTGCCGGCCTGTTTCACATTACTACAGTGACACCGTAAGCTTTGAAAACAATTTTCACCATAACACTATTGGTATTGGCCGTTACCGGAACAGCTTTTTTATACCAGCCTCCACCGGTTCCAAAACCACTCAAATTCAAAACTCCCAGGGGATGGCCCGCACCAACCACAAATATCTTTGCCAATAACCCGCTTACCGAAGAAGGTTTCCAGTTGGGTAAAAAATTGTTTTATGATGGCAGGCTCAGCCGGGACGGTAATATTCCCTGCGCCAGTTGCCACCAGCAGTTTGCTGCTTTTTCCACCTATGACCACGATTTTAGTCATGGTTTCAACAACAGTTTCACCACCCGTAATGCGCCTGCCCTTTTCAACCTTGCCTGGATGAAAACAATGCATTGGGATGGTGGCGTTAACCACCTAGAAGTGCAGCCGCTGGCACCCATTACCGCTGCCAATGAAATGGCAGAAACGATGGAAAACGTGATTCACAAATTGCAGCCGGATACAGCCTATCAACGAATGTTCAGGGCCGCTTTCGGCAGTTCCTTTATCAACAGCCAGCGCATCTTAAAAGCACTGGCACAGTTTACAGGAAGCATCATTTCCTGCAACAGTAAATACGACCAGGTAAAAAAAGGTGCAACAAGTTTTACGATGAGTGAAGCGGCAGGCTACGGGGTATTTTTAGCAAAATGCAATAGCTGCCATACCGAACCCCTGTTCACCAGCAACGGCTACAGCAACAACGGGCTGGCAGTAAACAGTAAACTGGCTGACGCCGGAAGAATGGCCATCACCAATTTGCCGGAAGATTCGTTGAAATTTAAAATCCCGAGCCTGAGGAATCTTTACCTAACGGCGCCGTATATGCACGACGGCCGGATGCTCACCCTGCAACAGGTGATTGAACATTACCGCAACGGCATCGATACTTCGCAACCAACGCTGGATACATTATTGAAAAAAAGAATCAGGATATCAAAAAGAGAGGAAGTGGACCTGCTGGCATTCTTATTTACCCTTACTGATAACGAGATGGCGCATGACAAAAGATTTGCCGAACCCATCACTTACACCACGCACGAAGGGCCACATTAAATATTAGGCCTTCCTTTGTACCAGCGTACAATGAACCAGATAAAAGATGAAAAAGCGGGAAAACCCAAAAAGGTAGGCAGGTAAGCTTTCAGGCGGGGCATCGGCTTCGCATTTTTCTCCACCATGTTTTTATCGATGAACATATTGTTGAACAGGAACCCGAATAAGGCAAGTGTCCAGCTCAGCAAGAGTACGGGAAACAGTACCCCGGCCTGCACGTCCGACTTAGTCCAGTTAAACACCGTAAAATGATCGGGCAAAAAGCACATCACCAACAGCACCAGGCAGGAAGCGATGCTGAGTAAAAGTGATAGGTACCATAATTTCATACTGCCGGATATTAATGAAAAAGAGTGCAATGTTGGGTTGCACTCTTTCAATAACGTATTTAGCCCCCTGCTTATTGCTTGCGCTTTGCCTTAAGCGTTTCAAGTATCTGGCGTTGTTTTTCAGCTTCGGCTTTTTGTTCGGCCTGCTTCTGGATATTCTCTGCTATATCTTTTTCCAGTTTCTCTTTTTTCTTGGCAAGGTCATTGCCATCTTCCACCAGGTTGTTGTATTTTTTGTCTGCCTTTGCAGCAACGTCATCCTGCTCCTTCACCTGCAATTCCAGGTCGTAAGCAATCACTGCATCCACCTGTTTGTTTAAAAAGGCTTTTGCATTGTCGATCACTTTAGAATCGGTGGTATCGCCAATAAATCTCTCAAAGCCGGAAGAGATCAGCATAGTAAGTATTGTAATGTCTTTTTCTTTGCGGCTTTTGCGGTCTGTTTTAAAATACAGGTCGTATGCAGCAGGGCCTATCTCAGGTATCAGCACCCCCTTAAAAACGGTGTAGCCCTTGCTGTCTTTTCCGCGGTAGCCCCGTTTTTCAATGTTATCTACAATGGTTTTCATCACCGTTTTTTCATTGAACGGTATCTCTATTTCTACTGCGGGTTGCAATACCTTGTTGTAATCGGCAGCAGAAAGACGGGCCTGCGCAGTTGCACAGGCAGCAGAAAACAGTATGATCGCTGAAAGCAATATTTTTTTCATATCAGTTAATTTAGCTCAAAGATAGCGTTTGTAAAAAAAAGGTTGCACCGGCCAATCAAAATTGGAACGATTAATTAATGCAGATAAAACTAAATTTGCCCGCAAATGTTCGGTAATTGAGTAATATTAAAAAACTGGCGGGACAAACAATGTGGTATGGACTCAGCTCCATTGCCGCCAGGTTGATCAATTACCTGCTCACACCATACCTCACCTATTCAAAAAATATTGCTACGGCTGATTTTGGTAAGATGGCGTTGATCTATGCAGCCATTCCTTTGCTGAACGTGATTTACACTTATGGGTTTGAAACGGCTTATTTCCGGTTTTCCGCAAAGGAAGAAAACCGGAAGTCTATTTACAGTACCGCAGCCCTTTCCATGCTTTTTTCCACAATTTTGTTTTCGCTAATATTATGGTTTAACCAGGGCAGTTTCGGCAATATTGTTGGTTTGGCGGATTTTCCACAGATCATACAACTCAGCATCTTCATCATCGCACTTGATACGATCAGCACCATTCCTTTCGCCCGGCTGCGGCAGGAAAACCGGCCCATCAAATTTGCCGCTACAAAAATCATCGGTATCCTGGTCAACATTTTTCTTACCTGGTTTTTTGTAAGCTATTGTTCCGAACAGGCGGCTGCAAATGCAGATAGCTGGGTCACCCTGTTTTTTGATCCAAAGTTAAACCTCATCGTGTACGTGGTACTGGCCAACCTGGTGCAATCGGTGATTACCCTGTTATTTCTTTCAAAAGAAATTGCGCAGATCAGGTTGTCATTTGATGTGAAACTATGGAAACAGATGATGCTGTATTCGCTGCCGTTAGTGATCGCCGGGATGGGTGGTATGATCAATGAAACCTTCGACAGGCTGATGCTGCGCTGGTGGCTGCCGGGAGATGCTTTGGCTAAAGAATCACAGGTGGGGATTTACAATGCCTGTTACAAACTGTCGATCCTTATTACACTCTTCATCCAGGCATTCAGGATGGGAGCCGAACCTTTTTTCTTTAAACAGGCCGAAGGCGCCAACCCCCAAAGAGTGTATGCCCGCGTGATGAAATTCTTTGTGATCGTGATCACCATCATGTTCCTGGCGGTGAGCCTGTTTATGCCCATCTGGAAAAACTTTATCGGTCCAAAATACTGGGAAGGATTGTCGGTGGTACCGATATTGTTATTGGCCAATATGTTCCTCGGTATATATTACAACCTGAGCGTGTGGTATAAACTGGGCAATAAAACAATGGCCGGCGCATGGATAACGGTAATGGGTGCCTGCATTACCATCGCCGTGAATTACCTGTTCATTCCCAGCTTCGGATATATGGCCTGTGCCTGGGCTACCTTTGTTTGTTATGGTGGAATGATGGTGCTGTCTTACCTGTGGGGTCAAAAAGAATACCGCATTCCTTATGCCTGGAAAAAACTGGTAGCTTATATCGTGATCGTGGTGCTGCTGTATTTTATCCACGAAGGCATTGCCCGCTTTATTTCCAATAACAAATATTTTGGCTTACTTACTGCAGCTGCGCTAACGGGTTTGTACCTGTGGTTTATCGGCATAGTTGAAAAAAAAGAACTGCCTCAATTGCCGCTGATCGGCAAATATTTCAAATAGGAGTTGTTTTATTCATCCTCATCATCGAGGAATACCTCATGCCCTGTTCCTTCCTTCCACTCTTCATTGTCAACTTCTTTACCGCCAATCAAATCCGCCACCAGCGAAGTCCAGCCCGTTTGATGACTGTCGCCTAAACCTGCACCGCTGTCTCC
>CAYVLT010000207.1:0-7945 GCA_964452405.1 uncultured Ferruginibacter sp. | reverse complement strand
CAATGCGTTGGCTGGTGTTTTTGACCTGAGGATGCGGAACGGTAACAGCGAGAAATATGAGTTCCTGGGGCAGGCTGGTTTCAATGGTTTTGAACTGGAAGCGGAAGGCCCGTTGAGCCGCAGTAACCGTTCTTCGTTCCTGGTTGACTACCGGTATTCGATGGTTGCAGCGATACAGGCTTTTGCTCTTTCAGTGGGTACCGGCGCAGCAATTCCCAACTACCAGGATCTACATTTTAAATTACACCTGCCCACAAAAAAATGGGGAAGTTTTGACTGGTTCGGACTGGGCGGCGAAAGCCATATCGATATTCCCTATGATACAGAGGATAACCTGTATGTAAGTAACGACGGTACTTTGCGCAACAGGAATTTCAAATCACTCACCGGCGTAACTGGCTTAACACACACCTATTTTTTTAATGGCAACACGTCGGGTAAGTTTACGCTGGATGCCTCCGGCTTTAAAACCAGTTATCGTGAAGTGATTGTGGCATCAGGTAAACCGGATGAAACAGCCTACGATAAAAGAAATGTGCAGGTGAAGTACGCCGCAGGTTACACTTTCAACAAAAAATTCAGCGCTAAGAACCAGTTCACCGCGGGAATTTCTGCCGACCTGAGCAAACTATCATTGAGGCAGGATTATATTCCAGATGGGGATTCGTCCATCAGCACTTTTGTTGATTCAAAAAAGAACGCCACCCTTGTAAAAGCATTCGGAAATTTAGCGCACCGGTTTTCTGATCAACTCACCAGCAATTTTGGTGTGTACTACCAGTTGTTCACGTTGAACCATTCACGGAGTATCGAACCAAGGTGGAATATCAAATACCAATTTAAACCCAACCAGGCTGTTTCATTGGGAGCAGGACTCCATAGCCAGTTGCAGCCGCTGGAAGTGTATTTCTATCAAACAAAGGAGAACAACGGCACCATCAATTTTACCAACGAGTCACTCGACTTTGTAAAGAGTGCCCATGTTGTAGCAGGCTACGATATCAGCTTTTCCGGGCTGATACGTTTCAAAGCAGAAGCTTACGGGCAATACATTTACAACGCTGCTGTTGAAAAAGATCCATCCTCCTTTAGTATGCTGAACGCCGGAGCGGATTTTTATTTCCCCGACAAAACCAACCTTGTTAATAACGGTAAGGGTTATAACTATGGGCTGGAATTAACGCTGGAACATTTTTTACACAAAGGTTTTTACTACCTCGTAACCGGTTCACTGTTCCAGTCGAAATACCGTGGCAGCGACAAAATATGGCGCAACACTTTGTTCAATACAAATTTTGTAGGTAACTTTTTAGTGGGAAAAGAATTCGCCCTCAATCAAAAATCGTCTCTTGCCATAGATTCCAAGATCGGTATTTCAGGTGGGCAACTGTACACGCCATTTGATGTGGAAGCTTCCAGGCAACAGGGGTATGTTGTGTTTAAAGAAGATGAAGCCTACAGCCTTCGCAACGATACTTACTGGCGGTGGGATCTTAAATTTTCGTACATACGCAATGGAAAGGGGTGCACGCAGAAATTTTACATCGATCTGCAAAACCTGACCAACCGCGATAATATTTATGTACGTACATTGAATCCTAAAACAGGGGCTACCGGAGAGATCAACCAGATCGGGTTTTTCCCCAATATAAATTACGCCATTACTTTTTAGGGATGGTGAACACGATGATAAGAACCACAAATTGTAAAATTGGTTTTAACGACCGGTACCTGATGCTGGTGGCAATTCCCTTGCTTTCACTGATCATCCCGATCGTGTTCATGGGTTGTCGCCTCACCAGGTACCCGCTTTTTGGGTGGGATAAATTTCTTTCCACCATGGTCATTACCACCATCCTTTGGCTGGGTAACAGGATGATCATGGTACACAGCCGGACAAAATACCCGTTGTTTGATGAAGTGCGGAAGCGATTGTGGTACCAGTCAGTCATCATGTTTTTATTCACTCTTGTGTTCAACAATCTCCTGGGTTTTTTGTCGGACGATATTTTTTTTGCGGATGCCCCCGGGCACTCCCAACATTCACTCACAGATGTGTTGATCAACTCCAACGCCGCAGCTTTTTTCTGTACCATCATGATCATTGCCATCTACGAGAGTATTTACTTTATGAATGCACTCCGCCAGTCGGTGGAGGAAACCGAGCAGTTAAAAAGAGAAAGTTTATCAGCACAACTCAACGCATTGCGTACGCAGGTAAACCCACATTTTTTATTCAACAATCTCAATACACTTTGTTCCATCATCCCCGATGACCCAAAACTGGCAGTTGATTTTGTGCAGCAGTTGTCAAAAGTGTACCGCCACATCCTGCAGGTTAAAGACGAAAAAGCCATCCCGCTGAGAGAGGAACTGGCTGTATTGAAAGCGTACTCATTTTTATTGCAAACAAGATTTGGCAGCAACCTGCAGGTACATATTGACGTAAGTGCGGACAAGCTGGAGAAAAAGATAGTTCCGCTTTCACTGCAGTTGTTGATGGAGAATGCCATCAAGCACAATATTGTATCAGCGGAAAAGCCCTTGCGAATTGATGTGTACACCGAAAATGGTTCATTGGTGGTAAGCAACAATCTTCAGAAAAAACACCAATTGCCTGAGTCAACAGGAATCGGGATACAAAATATCCGGAACCGTTACCGTTTGTTGGGTGATAAAACGGTGGCTGTTACGGAGGGTACCGGAAATTTTACGGTATCTATTCCATTACTTGCCAACTGAAACATTGCCTGCATTGTCTGGTTAAATTAATTTGTTATGAGAATTGTGATCATTGAAGATGAACTGCCTGCAGCCAAAAGGCTGGTAAAGCTGCTGGATACAATTGATGACAGTATTGAAATTGTGGGAAGGTTTGACAGTATCGATAGCTCGGTCATTTTTTTTACTGCTGCTCCTGCAGTGGACCTTGTGTTTATGGATATCCAACTGGCCGATGGTCTCAGTTTCGACATCTTTTCAAAAGTCAGCATTACAGCGCCAGTAATTTTTATCACTGCATTTGATCAATACACGTTAAGGGCATTTAAAGTGAACAGCGTGGACTACCTCCTTAAGCCGATCGACGAAAATGAATTACGGCTGGCGGTGGAAAAATATAAAAAGATATTTGCAAAAAGCGATACTGGTTTACCCGCACAAATTTATAAACTGGTGCAGGAAATGCAGGTGGCGAGGTTCCGCGAGCGCTTGCTGGTAAAACGTGGGCAGCAATTAAGCTATATCAAAACTGATGGCACTGCCTATTGCTATGCAGATGGAAAATTGTGTTATGCTGTTGATTTTAACGGTAACAGGTACCTTCTCGAATCAAAACTTGCTGAGTTGGAAGATGCATTGCCACCCAACCGGTTTTACCGCATCAACCGTAGTCTTGTAGTTAACATTGAAGCGGTTAAAAAAGTGCATACCTGGTTTGGTGGCCGGTTAAAACTTGATATTTCTCCGCTGGCTGTGGGGGAAACATTCGTAAGCCGCGAGCGGGTGGCGGGATTTAAAGAGTGGTTGGGTCGTTAGCGATTTCTTTTCCCCATGCAGGTATCATTCCTTTACGGCCCGTTTTACAAATGGAAAGCTGTTAACAATTGCTTAGTATAGAAATGATTTTTTACATGAAAAAATTTCTATATTTATCGAAATTTAATAAGCTTATGAGAAAATCAAAATTCCTTTACGGCTGCATGGCAGTCCTGGCTTTTATCATTTCCTGCCAGAAGATCAATGCACCACTTTCCCAAAATGGAACATCCAAAACCACCAATCTTGCTGTTACAGCGGTAACAACTTTATCAGCTAACAGCATTGAAGATTTTGAGTCAGGCACTAAAACCGCCTATGCAACAGCAAACGTTACACTCTCCACTGGCTCCTGGAGCCTGAACGATGCCCTGCTGGGAAACAGTACTTCCGACCGGAAGAACGGCGCTCAATCTGTTAGGGTACGCAATACCGGTATCATATCCACTAACTTTGATTATACAACCGGCGCTTCAACAGTTACGGTGGCACATGCCCTGTATGGTACTGATGCCACCTGTACCTGGCAACTCTGGTACAGTACCAATGGGGGAAGCACGTATACACAAACCGGGGGAACCATCACCACCAGCAGCACCACGTTACAAACAGCCAGCTTTACATTGAATGTATCCGGAAGTATCCGTTTCCAGATCAGGAAGATCAGCGGTGGAACAGCCAGGATCAACTTTGATGATTTTACTGTAAGCGACTATGGCACTACCGTTAACGCACCCACGCTTAGTTCAATTTCCCCAGCTTCTGTAACCGCAGGCAGCAGTTCTTTCACGCTTACTGCCACTGGTGCAGACTTTACCAATGCTTCCACTATCGATTGGGCAGGAACGGCACTCACCACCACTTACGTAAGTGCAACTTCGTTAACAGCGACCATTCCCGCCGCTAATGTAACAACAGCGGGTACTTACAATATTACTGTTACCACAGCAGGTGCAGGAACATCGGCCGCTATTGGGCTAGTTGTACAAGCTGCCCCGGTGCCAACGCTGACAGCTATTTCACCAAGTACAAAAGTTGCCGGCAGCGCTTCGTTTACGCTCACCGCCACCGGTACAAATTTTACAACCGCCTCTGTTATAAAATGGAACGGAACTTCATTAACCACCACTTATGTAAGTACTACTTCACTCACAGCTTCGATACCAGCAGCCAATGTGGCGAGTGCGGGATCTGCAGGTGTTACAGTTACCACGGGGGCAAACACCACAACAGCGCAAACGTTTACCATAACGGCGGCGCCTACCGTAAAAAGATTTTTGTTTGATGCTTCACAAGCTGAAACTGCGGGTAATGCTGACTGGGTGATAGATGAAGATGGAACTTCACCACAAAGGGTTCCCACTCCGGCTCAATCCGGCATCACCGCTTCCACTTCTGAAACTTTCTGGAAAGGTGCTATTTCAAGTTGGGGAATTGCATTGGTAAAAGCCGGCAATTTTGTAGAAACATTGCCTTCCAATGGAAGCATCACTTATGGAAACAGTTCAAATGCACAGGATCTTTCCAACTACGATGTATTTGTGGTGGATGAACCCAATATCCGTTTTACTGCGGCAGAAAAAGTGGCCATTCTTACATTTGTGCAAAATGGAGGAGGGTTGTTCATGGTATCTGACCATACGGTATCTGACCGCAACAATGATGGTTGGGATTCACCGGCGATCTGGAACGATTTGATGACGAACAATACCGTGCAGAATAATCCATTCGGTTTCAGTGTTGATCTTACCAATATTTCGCAGCTGTCGAGCAATGTTCTTACCGGCAACAGCAGCAACCCGATCCTGCATGGCTCGCAGGGTAATGTAACCCAAATGGAATTCAACAACGGAGCCACGCTTACTTTGCAGCCTTCTGTGAACAGTTCAGTACAGGGGCTGATCTGGCAGAACGGCTATTCACAAAGTACCACCCATGTAATGGCAGCTTCCTCAACCTTCGGCAGTGGCCGCGTATTTATTGTAACAGACAGTTCACCGATGGATGATGGAACCGGTGGTTCAGGAAATACCTTGTATGTAAGTTGGCCCTTGTACAGTCATGCCAAGCTGTTTATGAATGCATCGCTCTGGCTTGCCAAACTCCAGTAGACACATCAAACTTTTCTTATGAACAGGGCGCCTTCAAAGGGCGCCTTGTTCATTGGCCGGCATCCTTCTGCTTCATCACCGCCTCTACACTAACGGGAATATTGTGCTTTAAAAAGCAGCAAAGAACATGGTGAGGATTGGTCCTGCGGGATGTGCAGCTTTTCGGGCATTGAACCTTACTACGGGCAAACCTGGAATTAATTGGAAAAGGCGCTGTGATTGTCAGCACATAATTGTATTATTTTTGAGGTAATGGATAAGAGCCTGAATAAATACATCAGCGAAACCGGGTTTTGTTCCCGCCGGGAAGCAGATCAATACATCGACCAGGGAAGGGTAACCATCAACGACAATGTGGCGATCAAAGGCAACCGGGTGTTGCCCGGCGATGTGGTGGAAATTGATGGAGAACCCATCAGGAAGAAAGACAAGCCGGTTTACATGGTATTTAACAAGCCTGTTGGCATAACCTGCACAACTGATCTGAAGGACAAAAGCAATATCATTTCTTTTATTAACTATAAAAGCAGGATTTTCCCGATCGGGCGGCTCGACAAACCATCAGAAGGCCTCATCTTTCTAACAAATGATGGCGACGTTGTAAACAAAATATTACGCTCCGGTAATAACCACGAAAAGGAATACGTGGTAACAGTTGACAAGCCTGTCACAGGCGCTTTTATCCAGCAGATGGGTAACGGTGTGCGTATACTGGGTACCGTTACAAAAAAATGTTTTGTAAAGCAGGAAGGGAAAAACCGTTTCCGCATCATCTTAACCCAGGGACTTAACAGGCAGATCAGGCGCATGTGCGCAACGTTGGGGTACGAAGTAGAAACGCTGCGTCGCACAAGGATCATGCACATTACTTTACAAAATCTGCCCGTAGGCCGGTGGAGATATTTCACTGAAACGGAATTGAAAACGATGGAATCGGCCATTGCTCAATCCAGTAAAACTGCAGGAGGTACCGCCGTGAATGAAAGTGGGTGGGATGAGTAAATTGCTGCTGTATTTGTTATCGCCACTATTTCAAGTTCTCTTTTCCTTTTACCGTAAATCGTTTTCCCGATACAACATCCTTTCTTTATAACGGGCTGCTACTTTTGCACTCGTATTAATACGTTGACTGCAATCCATACGGAGGCAGTTGTTTGCCTGATATTTATTTAACAAACGCAGTAATGCACACCTGCCTGGCAACAGTGAGCGCCGGAGGTATGTCCACCTGTGTACATAAACAAAAAAATGAAAAAGAAAATTACCATTACCCTGCTATCCATTGCCTGTTCTCTTTTAGCGCTGGCGCAACAGCCAGGCGGAGCTGTAAAGGGCTCAATCCATACTGCTGATAATAAGCCGGCAGAGGGTGTTACGATTCTGCTTAAAAATACCGTAAGAAATGCAGTTGCTGACAATGACGGGCAATTCGAGATGAGGGATGTTATCCCCGGCGCTTACACATTAGTCGTGAGCCTGGTGGGATATAAGGATGAGGAACGCAGCATCACTATTGAACCCGGTAAAACAACCAACCTGCAGATACAACTCAGTTTGCTCAACAACCAGTTAAACGAAGTGGTGATTGCTGCCAACCGGTACGCTTTTAAAACCAACCGGCTTTCTGCGTCTTTGCGACTGCAAAGTCCCATCATGGAAATACCCCAAAACATACAGGTGGTTACCTCCAAGCAGATCTACAACCAGCAGATATTCGACATGCTTGAAGGGGTAACCCGTAACGTTAGTGGCGCCACCCGTATCGAACACTGGGATAATTATGCCCGCATCACCATGCGGGGCAGCAATGTGGGCGCTTTTAGAAACGGTATGAATGTGTCCACCACCTGGGGGCCACTCACAGAAGATATGAGCATGGTGGAAAGAATTGAATTTGTAAAAGGCCCTGCAGGTTTTATGCTGGCGAATGGTGATCCCAGTGGCTTTTATAACGTGGTGACTAAAAAGCCCAGTGGCCGCAATAAAAATGAATTGAGCGCTTCTTTGGGAAGCTTCGGTTTTTACCGTGCTACCGGCGACTTTGATGGAAAGCTTACCAAAAACGGCAAATTATTGTACCGTTTAAACGTGATGGGTCAGTTAAAAGGATCGCACCGTCAATTTGACTACAACAACCGGTACAGTATCGTTCCCGTACTTAAGTATCTTTTCACTGACAAAACCTCGCTAACGGTTGAGTATACACGCCAGTTTTCACAGGTGAATGTGATCGGTTCTAATTATGTATTTTCAAAAAGAGGATACGCCGATCTGCCAAGTGATTTTACCACGGCAGA
>CAYVLT010000206.1:0-7966 GCA_964452405.1 uncultured Ferruginibacter sp. | reverse complement strand
CTTGGTGATGGAAGAACAATAAAGATTCTCTTGCTATGTTGTGATCAAACTTTATTTTAATTGATTGCTATAACGAGTTTCCAAGTATTTTAAAAACAAGGGTGTTTAGCTTGTTTGTTAGGTCAATACTGTTTTTAATTTTAAATGTGATATTATCAACAAGCTGCTGAATACTTTGTCCAGCATTGTTTTGCCTTACAAAAATAGAAGCTATTAATACTTGTGTACCTGCTGGTGGATTTAGTTGCTCTGATGAAAAAGTGTGTTGTCGTTCAAAGTTTGAATTGCTTTTTACTTCAATCCTTTCAATGCCTGAATTAAAATCAAATTTTTCTTCGGGTATGTTATGCCAATAGTTTAAAAGTGTCTGTGGATTTTTTGAGTTGGCTATTAAAAAAAGTTCTGTCCAAAGTCCGTGAACTGTATTAGTTGGTGTATCAGTCAACGCTCTGAATACCTCAACGAATTTATTGAGTGATTCGATTACCTGCTGTTGAGTTGGCTTGTTGCTTAATGTCTTTACAAGCGTTTCAGAAATTCTTAAAAAGTATTCTTGCAAATTCCTGTCGGCACTTGTGAAAGTGATTACTGAAAAAGTTTGAAAACTGCTTTTGCCGTTTTCTGAAATTTTGCACTCAATATTTTGTTCAAACTGCAAATACTTCAAGCGAAAATTTTTCAATGCAATGTTCTTTACTGCATTGATAATCGATATAAGCAAAACAGGATTTCCTTCAACATCAATAGCAATTCTGAAACTTGGATATTCAGGAATAGGAATAGCGCTGAAAGTTTTTTCATTTCCGTTTTCTGGAAACGCAAGTGAATCATATAGCTCAACTAAATTCATGCTTGCCTGATTATATCTACACCAATATGCTCAGGAATCCAAATCGCTAAAGTTGGAACATCAGTATATTTCACATTCCCCAACTCATCAATTATATCAGTTCCATTTGAATCAGTGATATGTAATCTGTGTATCTGAATACTAAGCATGTTTTCATTTTTTATTTCTCTATCACCAGGGTAAATTACTGCACCAGTTCTTGGGTTTTTACCTTGAAACAATTCTTGAATTTCATCATGCCCCTTTTTATCTAACCTACGATTTCTGATTTTCCAAGCATCCAAAGTGTTTGCACTCATCAAATAAATTAAGCATTCATCATCAGAATGTTCTTCCAAATAGTGTTTCAAAATCCCTCTCAAACTTGAATAGGTTGCAGAATCACTTTCTCTTGTGAATTTCAATTTGTTCAGTAAATGCTCTAAACAATCTCTCATTGGAACTCTTGCAACCAAATGTTTTTGGTCTTCTGTTCTTTCTGCATGTCCTTCGTCTTCTGCAAACGATGCCGCTTTCGGATTCAGGAACTCAAACAAAGCGTTTCTGTTTGTTTCAATAAAGTTTTCCGTGTCGTGAGGTGCATTTATTCTGAACCAGTCATTGCCGAAACGGTCACGGTCAATATCATCATACAAAATATTTGCTCGGGTAAGATTTAGCATTTGGTCTAAAACTGCCTCCCTGTCCCAATCGTTCAAGTGTTTATTTGTTATATCATAATCCTTTAACCGTTCCCTTACATCTTCTTCGTGTTCAGTAATGAAGTTGTAAGCATCAATTGTAACTTGGTCAAGGAACACACGACAATAACCTAAGTAACTTCTTTTATAGCCGAAAAATCTTGCACGCTGTTGAATTGTATCCACGTTTCCTACTCCTACATTTCTTGGCATATAAGTAACCGTCAAACCTTCAACTGTAAAACCTCTGTCCATTGATTGTCCACCAACTAAAATCCATGAATAAGAATCTTGCCAATTTATTTGCGGTGTTGCTCCCCGCCTTGAATTTACTTCTACGATTGGTGTATATTGTATCGCATGAACTAAATTGTAATCAGTCAAGGCTTCAAATGCTGGCAAATCGGGAACTGTCATTTGCAAATCATTATAAGTTGTTCTGAAGTCTCGAAGCAAATCCGCTTTTTCTTCCTCGTCATTTCCAGATAGCAAACGCCTCCAACTTTCTTTAATCGTATTTACCCAACCGTAAAAAGTTGTATGGTCGCCTTGCAATCTGGAAGGATGTACAAGCATAGAACGGTTGCGTTGGCTTGGCTGTCTGAATGACTCTAAAACTGTTCCTGCAACAACTCCTAAATAAAATACTCTTAAAGCCTCCAGTAAACTGTCTGGCGGTTCTTGTATTTGTTGGTTTGCATTAGGAATATTGTTTAATGGAATTTCACGAATGAGGTTTGGGTTCTCTCTGAAAAATTGAATACCTCCTGTGTATTCATCCCCAGGAGTTAGCAACTTTATGAAATTGGGTGACAATCTATCCATAATGTTGATGAACAAATTTGCTTGAGGAGTTGCCGTATATTGTAGAAAAGTATGGTGAGGAAAAATATTTCTTAATGCAGTTATTCTCTTGTAAATAGTTGAAACTTCATTTTCAGTTAAATCTTCAACATCAATTCCCTGTCTTGCTGCCCACCTTGCTCTTGTGTTCAAGCTTGCTTGGTCGCCCTCGTCATCAATTATCAAAGTAGGTACTCCGTTTAAATTCGTTCCGTTTATTAAGTCAGCTAGGTTTCTCAAATGAGAACCGTTTTTCATCACAGTAATTAAAATTGTCCTGCAACGGCCATTTGGAAAAGTTGGATTAGCCCATTGGTCTAATGCGTTTGTGATTGTATCAAAATCCTCTTGCGTATGTGGGTTTGTAATCTGTGTCCACTTCTGTTCAAATCCGTAACGACTGTCAATACGTAAATCTTTTCTCACTCGTTTTGTTGACTGGTCAAGAAGATTTACAGAAGTTCCGCCAATGATAATTACAATTCGATAGTTGTTATCCCTTGCTAAAGCAGTAAGTGTAGTGAACGAAAGTGTTTTTCCACTTTGCACATAACCAATTACAATTCCCGTTTCGCTGTTGGTTGCTATGTTTGGATTGCCGCACACCTGCATAATGCGATAAGTTTCGTCTAAAACTCTAACACCATTTTCATTTAGTGTTCTATCGGGATTAGCAAAACCTTTGCTCCGCAACAATTCATTTGTTTCGTCACCAACAAATGGATGCCAGTTTGCATTGTCTGCGTTGTTTTGAATTTCTATTACTTCAGCCATAGTTACTGTTGCTTAGATAGGTTTGAAATAAGTTCGTTAAAGTTTCTTCTTACATCTCCCACAATTTTACTTCGTTTCGCAATTACTTCTGAAAGACCAAATGCGGCTGCAATACGAAGTATGGGTTCAATTTTATTAGTGTCTGCACCTGCAAACACCACCATGAAAGGATGGGTGAGTGAAAGCCGAATTCCGATTTGTCTTATGGATTCGTCATTTGACTTTTCTTTTATAAAGCTATCGCCAACCTCAATCAGTTCTTTAAGCGATGGGTCATATGAAAGTTCAATTGAAACTTTCCAGTTTTCTTTATTAAATCGAATTTCAAATTCTCTGTGAAGCGTTTTTTCTGTCGGGGTTAAAATTTGTTGCTCTGGTTCTGAAACATTTGTTGCCGTATTTACAACATCAGCAACTGCTTGCGGTGCTTTCTTTTCAAGGTCATCTACTGTTTCGTCAAGTGCTTTTTTAGCTGCTTTATATTCTTTTTCTGATGCTCTTACTCTATATTGTTCGGCTTGTTGTAAAAGCGGGAATTCCTTGCTGCTAATATCGTCTTTTAAAAGCCGCAAGAACATTTCAAGATTTTCGTCCCATTGGATTCCTTTTTTAGTAAAGTTTACATCAAAACCTTCTAAATGAAGTTCTCCAAAAACTCTTTGATAACGATAGCTATTCGGTGCTCCAAAAATAAAATCGGGTCTGAAGCCATTGTCATAACTGCCTTCAATTACTCTTCCTCGACGAAATAGTGCAAAGCCAGCTTCTGAAGTCGATGCCTTTTCTCTGATAGCAACAAAACCATGCACACTTAAACCTTCTTCAATAGGAAAATTGATTTCTTTTCTCCAATATATTGCTTCTTCTTTTGGTTCGTCATATCGTGGTGCGGAAAGTATTTTAGGGTCTTCAAATGATAATTCTTCATTGTCAACTTTCAAAACTAAAACCTCATTTCTGATAAACTCTCTATAGATGCTTTTTAAATGGTCTTTTACTTTGCCAACTCCCCTTCGACGTGGCATTCTGTTTACATTAAACAATTCGACTGTGGTGTAATGATAATTTTTATTACAATTCCTTTTTTCAACATCTAATTCTTCAATTTTGTCTTCAAATATTTGCTTCATATCGAAGATTACTTTTTTTTCTACACTTTCTCCCAATGCTGTTGATGTAACACACCAATTATCTGCAAACCAACAAGCAGCCGACTTCATTCCCATTCCAAATTCAGAAAGCCCTGTGTTATCAGGTGGAATTTCGGCAGCCCTAAATGCCCTTAAGTAGTCTACCTCATTAATACCTGCTGCATTATCTCTAATTGTTATTTTATTTTCAGGCTCATTAATCTCAATACGAACCTCAAGTTTAAATTTTTGTCCTTCAATAGCTTTTATTGCTTCTTCATTTTTGAGATAGCTTGCAATCGCATTATCAATAAATTCCGCCAATGCAAACCAAGTTTCGTACTCTAAATACTTTAAAACTGAAAGCATTGTTACTTGCGGTCTTATACTTACTTTATCTTGCTGGCTCATATCGCTTTGACATTGAAAGTGATTGTGGGTGTTGCGAAGCAACACCGTTCAATTTCTTTTCTATTAGAAGTTGTGTTGCAATTAGCTTTACAATTTTAGAGTTAACAGCGTTGCCAAGAGCTTTGAATGCAGCATTTTCATTTGCTGGCAATTTTAAGCCTGTTAGCGATTGAAGTTTTAATCCTTCTGCTGTTGTAATGTATCTTTTTTCCCAACCAATAATTGGTATTTGTGTATTTGTGCAAACAAGCGAAGGGAAAAAATCAGTTTTTTTTACTCGTATCCCCGAAGCTCTGAATTGTAGGATGTAATTATTTATTTTTCGCTTTCCTTCCCCAACATTCCATTCCAACTTTTGCCAACTTTGAGAAGGTAACTCTGCAATTTTGCTTACGACAAATTCGATATGCTCTTTATTGTCTTTGTAAAATTTTCGGCTTTGCTTTATGTAACTTTGTTTCCAATCAGGAAATTCATTTTCTACTCTTGCATAACTAGGCAATTTTGCTAATTGTTCTGCTTTGGTCATTCCTTTTAAACTGCAGCCAAAATTTCCTTTGTACTTTGCTAATTCTTCTGCACTAAGTAGATGAGGGTAAGTTTCTTCGAAAGGGTAGGTTGCCCCGAATTCCATTCCCCAGATAGGGAAACCTGGAATTTTAGTTTCCTTCGGTAAGCAATCAATTAGTTCTTGCCAAAGTTTTATACAATCTTGATTTGCTTTGGGTAACTTCTTTGCACTTGTTGGATTTGTTTCAATAAATTTTTCTAATTCTATTACTGGCTTCTTATGCCCGTCAACTTTGTCAAAACTGAAATGGTCAAGCCCATTAAGTGAACCAACAATAAAAATTCTTTGTCTGTGCTGTGGTATTCCAAAATCATGAGGTGAATAATCTTTATGGTCAACCTTATAACCTAATCTATCAAATTCGGCTTTCATTGCTTTCCAAGTTTCCTCATTGTTATGTTTGGCAATGAAGCGTACATTTTCCAGAATAAAATATTTTGGCTTTTTCTTTTCTAAAATTTTTACAATTTCATCAAATAGGGTTCCTCTATCATCTTTTCTTCCAAGTTGCTTTCCTGCTTTTGAAAAAGGCTGGCACGGAAATCCTGCACACAAAATGTCGTGTTTAGGAATAATGTCAATATCGTTAGCCACAATTTTTTTTATGTCGCCATGAATATTGATGTCCTTACCCCAATTTAATTTGTAAGTTTCTCTAAGTACAGGGTCAATTTCGCTGGCAAACACACACTCATGTCCAAGTTCGTGCAATGCCTTATGAAAACCACCAAGTCCAGCGAATAGGTCTATAAATTTCATTTATTAATATCCTTTCTATTTCCTGAAATGTGTAAACTACTTTTAAAATCTTTGATCCCATTCAAAACTTTGTACTTACCAGAAGTTCTCTAACGTCCACGTCTAACACTTTCGCAATTGAAAATAACCTTTCAACAGTAGGCTGCATATTATTGGTACACCACTTAGAAACCGTATTGGTGCTCATCCCTAATTCTTCCGCCAGCCATTCGTTTGTTCTTCTCTTTTCAGCCAGCACTGCTTTGATGCGATTAAATACTTTATCATCCATAAAAACAATCTTAAACGGTGATTTTATGTAAAATAATGCCTTTTAAATTAGCGCTAATACCTTAAAATACATTTAGGTATAATTATATTTTTATTAATTATAATCATTATCACATAAATTATGTTATTAGAGTTATCTTTATTCGAATAATCAAAATCTCATCACCATGTCCAGCACCGATTTCGAAATCCTCCCCATCCAGTTATGGCAGGGCAGCATCAGCGATCCCTTTGCGCTGCTGCAGGGTTATTACCACTATCCCGATACCGCCAGCAGCCTGCACCAGTTGCAGCAGCTATTTACAGCAGCTTACAGCGATACTTATGAGCCGCCGGAAACGGCCACCGGCAATACCTGCTTTTTTATGGAGCGGCTGGAGAGCCTGGTATATGCGGCCAGCCTGCTGCATGGCAATGCCGGCCCTTGCAAGGCCCCGTTGACGCAACGCGGGCCCATCATTGCCCAGTCGGTACAAGAGGGTCCGCTGGCAGCCATGCACTGGCTGAGCCCTGCCGCACAGGAAAATCCCCTGCTGCAGGTAACCGCATTTTTCCGCCACAGCAACTGGCCCGGCTGGCGCCTCAAACTGCACCAATGGCTGCATGCCGCCCTGGGTAACTACAGCATCTGCGAGAGCGAGAGCCCCGCCACCCTGCAGGAAGACTGTAACCAGCTCTGCCGCCTGCTGGCAGCCATGGACCTCCTGTACCGCCGCTATACCAACCCCGCCAAAGCTGCCTTGCCACCAACTGCCGGCAAGCTGCTGCACCACCTGCTGCCACTGCTGCAACCGCAGCAGGTTTTTGCCCTGCAGCAGGGAGGCGGGTACACGGGCCTGTTATTCGTACTGCCGGATAGTGTTGCCGTGGCTTATAAAAATTTAGAAGAACTGGTTTCCATGGCCGGCATACAACAGCCAGATGTACACATCAGCCTGCACAAGGCTTCCACCATTCAATACCGGCTGCAAAACGGGCATCCCTTTTACAGCCGTGCCTGTACCCTTGGCAACCTGGTGTACGATACCGGTGCTGCGGAGCTGCCCTTTACCGATCCTGGAAAACTAAAAGCGATAGATGCAGAGGTGCGGCGGGCCTTTTATGCTGACTATCCAAAGGCACAGGGCTTTCTGCAGGGCGCCCGTGCAGCCCTGCAGGCAAAGGACTGTACCCAGGCGCTGTTTATGCTGCACCAGTGTGCGGAGCTGAGCCTGCGGGCCGCCCTTATGGCCATTACCGGGCAGGAGGTAAAAACCCATAGCCTCTTTGGCCTGCTCAACTATGCCCGCCGCTTTGCACCCGCCCTGCTGCAGGCCTTCCCTGCCACTGACGCCGTTGCACAAACCCAATTGCAACTGCTGAACAGGGCTTATAACGATGCCCGTTACAATGCAGCGTTTACCGTGGGCCTGGTAGATGTGAGGGCGATGCTGAAGCGGGTGATGCAGCTTCAGCAATTGGTGGAGAAGATGTTTAATTAAACTGATTTGTTGAACAAAGAGCTAATGCAATTAATAGCTCTTTTATTTTTTTTTCCATTGCCATCCCGGACACTTTCGTGAGCCATCATCCATGGAATTCCCTCTTGTTTTCTTCTGGTATGGTTCGATATTTCTTTTGGTTTGCTTCGGCAGCTTCAAAACAAATACAATAGAAGACCAAAAGGGATCCCGAAGGA
>CAYVLT010000205.1:0-8017 GCA_964452405.1 uncultured Ferruginibacter sp. | reverse complement strand
CAACAGGAAAAGGGTACCAAAAACGAGCACTGCACCCAACAGTAGTATGCGTGGCGGTTGAATGAATTGTAGCGCTTTGTCAAAATAATCCACGTTTCCTTTCAGCACCAGGTGCTTTACCGCATTCAGTATATCTTTTCTGAAATAGTGGAACTGCGCTGAAAGCCAACGCCGGCGCTGGTTTCCAAAGGCATCTGCCTTTTGTATTTTCTCATCATACACAAAAGCATCATCCAGGTATTGAATGCGATGCCTGTTCTTCAACATCTTCAGTTCAATTTCCTTGTCAAAACCACCCACCGCCGTTACCGTAGCCATCAGGCTTTTAAAATAATCGTATTTAAAAGCCATGCCCGACCCGATAATGGCCGAGGATAGTCCAAGCACACGATGGCCTCTTCTGAAAATATTATTGTTGATCTCTTCGCTCACTGCATCCAGAATGGCCCAGGAGTTGTTCATGTTCTTTGCCGTACGATGTCCCTGAACAGCGATATGGCCTTCCCCGAAAGCAGCATTTACCTTAAGCAAAAAATCTGTTGCCATCAGGTTGTCTGCATCGAGCACCACCGCGATCTCGTAATCATTTTCCAAAACCGCCATCGCTGTATTCAATGCTTTTGACTTGGTACTTTTTTCAAAACTCACTTCAATCAGCTCTACGGGTAGTTTACTCAATTCATCAAGAGTGGCCTGTTGAAAGGAATCGGCGATGATCACCACATCAAACAGTTGCTGGGGGTACACCTGCTGCAAAGCAGTGCGTGCCGCTTCCACAATCACCGCGTCTTCTTTGTACCCGGGAATCAACACTGCTATCTTGCGCAGCTTATCTGCTTTACTATACACCGGCTGCCTGTAAAAAATACCGGCTACTGAAAAAATAAGGATATAAAGGGTTGCCAATCCGAGCAATGAAAGCAGAACGATCTGTATGGCATAAAACATTGACATAACATCTGGTTAAAGGGTGAGGTTGCTGTTTTTTCAATTTGTTATTTCCTGATCCGGTCTCTCACTTTAAGTGCATACTTGCGCAGGAAAGGGAGATGCTTGCCGCTTTTCAGGTTGTAAATGAGTGATTCAGATTTAAAGATCATTTCAAAATTTTCAGTGCACAGTACCGGCTTTTTCGATAAGCGGTTGATCTCTGCAGCCTGTGCCGGCTCACTTTCCACGAACAATACATAGGGTTTAGACATATACGCTTTTGCTTTGTGTTCTCCATGATTATTGGCACGCTGCCTGGCTGCCATATCGGGCAGGTCAAGCATGATAAGATCATTGTATTTTACATTGTTAGCTTTCAGCCATGTTTCTGTTTGCGGACGATATTTTTCCAACCGGGAGGTAACAATGGTACCGATCTTACTTCCGGGAATAAACAACGGCGGCGCATTCAACAGGAAGTCGATGTATTTTTCACCATCATCATTCTGTTCAGGCAAAGGATCAACACACAACACACCATCAATATCAAAACAGGCTTTTTCAAGAGTGGTATGATTTAAAATATTCCATTGAAAATATCTTGGCAGCGGCACCACTTCAAAAAAGTAGTCCACCAGTTTTTCTTTACCCGGTGCCACGTAAACAGCACAATAGCTGATGTTGAATTTATCTTCCAGGTGCGCCAGGCTGGCTTTGCACTCCTGCAAAGCGGAACCTGATGCGATGCTGTCATCCACCACCAATACTTTTTTACATCCGCCACCTTCAAAAAACTGGCTCCTGGCACCAGCCTTGTAAATATGCCCGTTCAAAAAAGAATGGATATCTGTGTAAGGCTTGTTAAGATAAAGTGCCAGCAGGTTCGCCGGCAGCATGCCACTTCTTGGCACCCCAACAATCAGGTCAAAATCCCTGGGGATAATGCTGAGCCGTTTGAGAATGATGTCGTTCAGGTTCCGGATATTTCTGTAATTCATAAAATGTTATTTTAAATGTGCTTGAATGGATTGATAAATATTTTTTACGTTGTTTTCCCAGGAGTGCGACCGGGCAAACAGTATTCTTTCCTGCCGCCGTTGATCAGTATTTTCAGCCAAAGCTTTTTCAACTGCCTGCTGGTAATCAGCGAGCGAGGAACAGAGGTAAACATGGTCGCTGAACAATTCCATCGTATCTGTTTTGGTGGCGATCACGGGCTTGCCTAACGCCAGGTATTCATCCACCTTACGGGGGTAATTGCCAATGGTGATCTCATTCACCAGTTGCGGGTTAAGGCAGACATCAAGTGCGTTCATATAAACAGGTACTTCCGCTTTTGGAATACTACCTGTGAAGTACACATTCTCCAATTGATGCAGCGCATGACCGGCGAATACTTTATCCTCGTTTCCGATGAGCACAAAAGAATATGCCGGCTTCGATTTAGCGAGTTCATATAACAGGTCTGCGTCGAGCCGCATGCTGTTGATATCACCGATGTACCCGATCCGGGGTCCTTTAATTGAAGTAAGCGCTTCCGGTACCGGCAAAGGGATATCGGTATTGTACGCTGAAAGATCAACGCCCTGTCCTACATCAAAACTTTCTTTGTTGAATTTTTTCGAATAGTGAGCAAGCTGTGGCGAATTACACACCACCAGGTCTGATTTTCCAATCAGTTTTGGCTCAAGGCGCACCGCATGCTTTTTCCAATACGCATAGGGCTGTACGTTATCCCTGCGGTAGTACACCGAAAGTTTTGAATGCAACATTTCCTTTGAGTAAAAGCTGCGATAGATATCATTGTCGATGAAATGAATGGCATCCTTAAAACCCAGTTCGTCGGCCACCTTTTTAATGTAGGCGAATATTTTTTTATTGTTGGCACGGTTAAACACATCAAACAATACACCATCCGGAAGGCCATTGATGGACCATACATAGAAGGGGAAATCAAGCACCCACAACGTGTCTGAAATTTTACGTAACGGATTCCGTTTCTTTTTTAATACCTGCATGCGTCGCCTGGTTTCTGCAGTGGGTTTATTCCGGTAAATGGTCATCATATCCAGCGGACCATTTACATACAATACCCTGTTTTGGCGGGCAATCTCTTTGGCGATGTCAATGGCGTTGGAACCAATGGGTATGTCCCATGATTGCAGCCCGGTAATGATGAAGTCTCTATTTTTCATAATGCGTTTTTTATGGTTTAAGTAGCAGGTGTTGCTTCGTTATCAGGTGGAACCGTGTCGAACTTTTCACTACACACCAATAAGGCCATCGAAATATAAATAAGCACATTGGTGGGCATTTGTCCTAATACAGCATTGCCATAAGATGCCACCATCACTCCAAACATTCCCGATGCCAGTGCAGCCATTTTCAATCGCAATTCCGGGTCCCTGATTCGGAACATGATCTTGTAAGATCCTTTTATCAATACATAAAAAAGAATGAACAGGTGCAGCAGCAGTCCCACGATACCTTGTTCCACCCATATCAACACATACCAGCTGTCGGTAGCAATCTGCGACAGATAAGCGTTGGGCAAAAACCGTTGCGCTTTTACACCACCATGGCCGATGCCGCCACCAAACGGACGGGAAGCCAGGTACACTTTTAACTTTTTCTGGTTATCTAACCGTACCTGCAGCGAAGCATCGTTTGGATCGAATGCAGTACGCATACGCCTGATCTGGTCATTACCCTGGCCTATGGTGGTGAATTTAAAAAACACAAATACGATCGCCAGTAAGGCCACACCGAAACTGAGTATTTTAATATTCTTCCTGAGTACAAAAAAAGTCATGAAGCCGGCCAGCGGTACACTAATGGCGCCACGCGTACCGGAGATGATCATTCCATAAAGCGCCAGGATACCCGTAACCAGGAAAAAGAATTTGTGGCGGGCCTTCCTTTGCGCCATTGAATAAATAATGAACACCACACCTGCGTAACCTTGTGTTCCTCCAAACTGCCCGGCATCACTTAGAAAAGAAAATACCCTGAGCTTACCAAACAATACATGCGTTTTATAATTGCCTTCATTCAACCAGGCCTGTTCGGCATAGTCAACACCAAACTTCATTTGCATGATGCCTTTCAGTGTTGCCAGTATTGAGAATACGCCCCACACATACAGGAAAGCATCCAGCTTTTTATGAGTATCGATAAACAAAAGGGTGAGCGGCGCCAGCAGGAACATGTACAGGCCAACCCCACGACCTGAAAACCAGGCAGCCACACTCCTCGCCTCGGGGTTTACCAACTCAAAAAGCGAATAACCGAACCAGATAGTGGCCAGGAAAATAATGTCTTTTCTTGCTGGCGACCAGTCGACACGTTCTTTAAACCGGTTCATAAACAACGCCAGGTAGGTCATTACCAAAATAGCGTCCATGCCCAATCCCAGGGGAAGATCCTGTACATACCTGCCGAGCCCGATCAGTACAAAGCTGAGCGCTACGGCCGTATACAGCCCGATCGCCGGCTTCGTAAAAAGCAGGTACATGTAAGTGACAGCAAAAAAAAGGGCCAGCAACATGCCGATACCCATCAATTTCATTTTGGTGGCAATAGCAGCAAACAACAATACGGTGCCCAATAACAGCAGGACATTCAAAGGCTTTGCCAGCCTGGACGAACCTGCATATTGTTCAAAAGGATGTATGGATGTTTCTGCCATCATGTGCTATCATCATTGTGAAGTTTTTACCACACCGGTATGCCGGCGCGACAATAACCTGTTAAATATGGATCGGTAAAACTCAATACCACTCTTAAATATTTCGCTGAACTGCAACGACAACTCTTTATTCAAAAAGATCATCCCGATCCAGATACCGAGTATCGTAAAGAGGATACTTGATACCGCCACCAGGATCAATGATTTGAAAACAAAGATGGCCAGGAGATCGCCTGCGACATTCGCGATCACCATCATCAATACTTTAAGTGCATTCACCCCAGGCTTGTTGATGCTGTCGAGGCCAATGCCGGTCATGCGATCAATTGGCAACAGCAGTCCGTATAAAGAAAACACCCGCACAATCGTTACAGCGTTAAACCCGGTAACAGGATCAGCCTGCACGTATTGCTTACCGGCAAGGAAGAGCACGAAGAGATGGGCAAATGCAAATGTGAACAAACTCAATCCCACAAATAAAAATGTAAGGGCGCCGGAATAACTATAGAACAGATCCCGCACTTCTTTGAGCTTTCCCTGCAAACTTGCTTTAGACATTTTTGGAAAAGCAGTTGCAGCAAAACTCCTCAGCGGAATTTGCTGCAACTCAGTTAACTTAAGGGGGATGCTGTACAAGGCCACGGCTGCATTTCCCAACGGGCTAAGACTGATGATCAGTGTGTCTGCACTCCGCAGCAGGTTGGTACCAATCAACGTAAATGTGGTGTACTTGCCAAAATGCAGCAAGGTGCTGTTAGTTTTTACCGTTGCACTCCGGATGCATTTCAATCCATCCCACCCTGAGACCATGCTCATGGCCGAGGTGATCGCATTGATCAATAGGTTCACCAAAACAATCTGCAGCAAACTCATGTTAAAAAAAAGATAGTTGGCGAGCAACACTAAAAAAAATACACCGCTGTTTACAGCCTTCAAAGCCAGTATTTTCCCATATTGCCTGTCGGCCTGTAACACCACCAATGCGTTGTTCCAGGGCAGGTTTAAAAAAGCAAGCAGCGGATACCAGTTAAAAAAAAGCTGGTAGCCGGAATGCTGGATGGCTGAATGAAAAAAGAAATTGCAGACCAGTAACACAAGGGCGATCATAACGGTGGCGCCTGTACCAATTAATGCGTTGGACCCGATCAACTGAATCCGCAGGTTTTCATCGGCTCCCGACAGGTACCGGATTAGACCAGTGTTCGTAATGCCAAAACGGAACATTTCCACGAAGGAAGCAGCCGCCATAAACAATACCCACTGGCCGAACATATCCACCGATAAGCTGCGTGCCAACAGTGCAAAACCGGAAATACCAAACAGTGCAATGGAAAGATTGCCTGCCAATGAAAGAAAATTTTCTTCCCTGATGATCTTATGTAACTTCTTTTTCACCGGGTATTTCAGATTTGGGTTTTAGAAAAAAACTGGAAACGAAAAATATTTTTTACTTTTTTTCTGAGGCTGCTGCTTCGCCTGGGCAATTCGCCCAACACAGCTTCCACTTCTTTTAGTTCAACTCCGTTGATGATGAAATTAATTGTACCAGGAGCCAATGGATGCAGTGCTTTTAAAGCCGCATCGTCGGCCTCCGACCATAACCTGTTTGAGCGGCAAACCAATACATTCAGATCCGCATTGGCCACCAGTTTTGCGGGATAGTTGTGATAAATGATGGAAGGCAGTTCTATCAAAACAATATCCGGCACAAATGACAATTCAATATTATTCTGCTTCAGTACTTCCTGGTAGTCGCTTACTTTGTAAAATGATTCATCCAGGCGATAACATCGATACGTTTCTGCCTCGAGATAGGTGGAAGGATCGGCCAGGAAGGAATGGTTGTAGTCTATCCGCGGATCAGGATATCCCAATATGCGGTTTAAGAAAGGAAATTTTCTTTGTTGTTTACTTACCTGTTGCGAAACACAGTAATTTAGTAACAGCACCTTTTTGCCTTGCTGCATAAAGCGCTTCGCAATATTCGCAGCCACAACAGATTTTCCTTCTTTGTCGGCGGTACTAAAAAATAAAATCGTATGGGTAGTGGTGTTGGCCTTCGTATCCAGGAAATGGCTGATGTTCTGTGTACAAATTTCCACCAACCTGTTTTGTATGAAAGCAAGATTGGATTGGAAAGGGTGCAATGCAATTTTAGGCAACATACCCAACGCGGGCAACTGCAGAATTTTCGAGGCCTTCTTCAGGTTCTTCAACGTGTCATCAAGGTATTCCATCACCAGGATTACACCCAGTACCAGGATAAAACCCACCATGGCTGCTGCGATCACCAGCACTGCTCTTTTGGTTGGCATTGACTGCAAGGGGTAATATGGCGGGTCAACTGCTTTCAGGTTCGAAGTAAGTTCATTGTCCTGCAATTTGAGTTTGGCAAGATTGAGGCCATGTAACAATTCGAGATACCCTTGTTCAGATACAGAAATTTCACGTTCAATTCTTTTGATGTTGGCACCCGCTGGAGCGTAAATGGCGTATTGTTGCTGAAAATCCCGGTTGCGCTGATCCATCACGCGTAGCTTTGCCCGCAGGTTTTCCGACTCAATCACATTGTTGATCCATTCTGACAATACGGTATTAATGGGCAAGCCCTCCGTTGAGTTCTGGTAATGGTACAGGTCACCCACTGTTCCCCTGATATCGCTCTTAAGCATCTCTGCCTGCTTTTTAAGCGCTGAAATTTTCGCAATGCTTGCAGCACTGTTATCAGATTCAGCTTCAGCGGTTCCGATCTCGAAATTCACATCACCCAGCTCTTTTCTTTTGTCAAGCACATTGCTGCTCTTCAATTGTACGAGCTGCTGAATATCCAGTTTCTCTTCCAACCTTTTTGCTGCGGCTTCTGATCCGGCGAGTTGTGCTTTTTTATTGTAATAATCAACTTCCATGTCCTCCTTCACCACTGCCACCGCCTTACTCTGCTCGTAATAGTTGATGATCTTGTTCGACTTATTAAAGTCAAGCAGTTTATCTTCTGCGTCTTTTAATTTGATATTTGCAAGGTCCAGTTGAGCTTCGAAATATTTCACCACCGCATCTGAGCGGTTCTCTTTGATGTTCTTATAATTTTTTATACAAACCTCGTTGAAGATCCCAAGCGTTTGCTGGCAAATGCCCGGGTCATCCACTTCGTAACTCAGCTTGATCAGGTCGCTGTTGGCGATCCTTTCCACTTTGATGGAGCTGATGGCCTTGATGGAATAGTGTTCATCCTCGTAATTGAGCAATTTGTACACATAATTGGTATCGCTGCTTTTCATCAATGCAGTGAGATTGGCAACTGTTGCTTCGTAAGCCGATTGCGTGATAGATGCCGGTAACATTGACAGCACTTTACTGCCTGATGAATCCGGCGCTGTTGAATCTGCAGCAGTGAATCCA
>CAYVLT010000204.1:0-8025 GCA_964452405.1 uncultured Ferruginibacter sp. | reverse complement strand
AATATTATTACAGCTGGTGAACGACTGCCGCGATTCAACCACCGCCGAGATAAGATCGAAACTGTATAATTAATGCACCGTTGCGTCAGCGTTTCACCGTTTTTTTCAGCCCCTCCATAATCGTCTTCCACAGGAGGTTAAAAAAGGATTTGTGAATATCTCTTTTAAATTGCATGGAATAGGTTCTCGGTTCGTCATCTCCACCAGCCGGATTGGCATTTTTTATCAATAACTTATCCGCAATAAAACTGATGATCTTTTTCTTTTTGATCTTTCCATCGTCATCCGCTTTTAACAGGTCAACGGAAAGATCATGGTATAAAAAACGAATATTACCGCCCGCCGCAACATTGTCGCCCCGCAGTTGTACATCCAGGTGATCAACGGAACCTTTGTTCACCTTTACCAGGGCCAGGTTTTCCGTAGTGGGATTGATGCGGACACCATCCATAGCACCCAGTTCTGCATCTACTTCAAAAACGCCTTTTTCCGCCTGGTTCAACATCAACCTGAAATCAGCATGCAGTTTTCCCGCGTTCATAAACCGGGTATCCGCTGCAATACGCAGTACCCCGTTTTGCCGGATGCTTTCGGGAAGGTTGGTGACATTGTTGACCACCGCATCCGTACCATCAAATTCAACACGCCCCGTTTTTCCCGATTTGGGATTGAACTCTTCATAAACGATGTCAATATCTTTCAGCCTGATCGCAGGGAATTCAACCGGTAACGGCGCTTTCATCAATAGCTGGTGTGGATATTTGCCCACTTTCACTTCATTGGCCTGTGGCAGGCTGCGATCGTCGAAAACATGCACATAGCCGCCTTTTAACTCCATTTCATCACCATACAATCCTTCCCCGGAAACAAGATCGTACCAGTTGATATTTTTCACTGTGCCTTCATTGATGCGGATATCATACATGTCTTTCATAAATTTTATCCGCTTCCCGAATGCTTCCCGGTTGCCAAAGGGTATCAATGCCAATTTGTAGAAGCGCAACAACCCGATCATTGGCTTTAATGCAACGGAATCAACATTGAATTGGTATAGCTTTTCTTTTGTTTCAACATGGTATCCCTTGATATAAATTACAGCATCTTTTGCGAGCAGGAAACGACTGCTGTCTTTTAATGCCGTGGAATCGATCCTGATGTCTGCAAAAGCCGCCGACAAATTTTTAAAGGAATTTACCTGCCTGTCCTTGTCAAGATCAGTCACCGAAAGCCGGATATTGTTGAGCAATAACCGGTCGAGCGTGTAGGACTGCTGTGAATTGCTGATCTGGTCGTACAGGTTCATAGTGTCATTGTTATCCCATGCTCTTTTTTTATGCGTGATCTTTACTTCCGGCGAATCGATCACCAACTGCTCAAGATGGATATTACTTTGATCGAGCAGGTCTGCTGGCGATAAGCCATCCAGCAATACCTTTTTTATATACACGGAAAAAATATTGTTGCCTAATCTTTTTGATTGCTCCAACCGCTCCATGACAGCGGAATCGGGCATCAAAAAAATATTCCTCGCTTCCACCGATCCGCCGGTGACATCAATTTCGATGTGTTCAATATCGAGTTTGTACAAACCCCGTGTGGCCGTTGATACCATCGATGATAATTTTTCTTTGATGGCCGGCTCAAAATCCTTGCTCTTACGAAAGTGCAGGTACAGGTAGGCTGCGAGCAGCAGCGCTGTCAATACAGCGAGTATGATCCATTTCTTTTTCATGCAGTCGTTTCCAGGGTTTGCATTAGTTGAAGACATTTTTTTATATCAACGGCCTTGCCTAAAACGCCTGAGAAAATATCTTTCATTTTCTTTACCCTGGCGGGCACGGTATGAATGGTGAATGCAGCCGGACTCAGCCCTTTCTTTACCTCCTTCCATAAAAGCGGTGTTGAAACAGTGGCGCCGGTATGTGGACGAATACTGTACACCGAAGCAATCGTTTGTCCACGCCGGTTCTGCAGGTAGTCGAGGTAAATTTTTTTATTGCCTCGTTTCGAAAGGCTCCTTTCAAGACTGGTAAATGCAGGCAATTGTTCATGGATGCGGGTGCAAAGCAGGTGTGCAAAATCCTTCACCTGTTCATAAGTGTACCGATGACCCATCGGTATAAAAATATGCATACCGGTGGCGCCGGAAGTTTTGCAAAATGATGGTGCTTTTATAGAATCCAGCAATTCCTTAAATGCATTCGCCGTTTCGATCACCTGGTCGAAGCTGTTTTTTTCGGAAGGATCAATATCGATCACCAGGTAATCAGGCTTACCGGGCGTCCTGGTGGTTGAATTCCACGGGTTCAGTTCAATGCATCCAAGATTGTTGAGATATGCGAGTGTTTGTGCATCATTGCAGATGATATAATCAATATCTTTTTTTGCTGACTCGGCATAAAAAGATTTGCTTTTCACCCAGGCGGGTGCTGCATCCCCGGCATCTTTTTGAAAAAAACCTTTATCAGCAATACCGTTTGGGTTTCGTTTCAGTGACTGTGGCCTGTTTTTTAAATAGGGCAAGATCAGGGCGGCCATTTGCTGGTAATAATCGATCACCATCCCCTTGGTGATCCCTTCACCGGGCCAGAAAATTTTATCGAGGTTAGTGAGTGCAACCTTCGTACGTCCGAATGCAAGTTCTTTTTCTTTGGATGTATCGCCTGTGGGTTTTCCTGCATTTGCCATTGTGACCTCCTTTATTTTTTTGTCGTCACGCAACCGTAAAAAAATGGGGTGACGCATTTTATTGTCATTGGTCCATTCAGTAAATTTTACCTCTGCTATCAAAGCCGGCTTTACCCAGGTTACAGGTGCATTGGTTTTTACCGGCTCGTTAAAAGCTGATGTTTTTCTCACCAGTGGTTTCAATCGCTGGTAGACGTCATGCAGGTCCTGGTCGCTGAACCCCGAACCGGTATGCCCTGCATACAGCATTTTATTGCCCGAAGAGATCGCCAATACCAGGGCTCCGAAATATTTTCTTGAACCGGTGGGTTTTGTAAAACCAACAATGATCACTTCAGCGGATTTATGGTTTTTTATTTTCAGCCAGTCGTCACTCCGGCGGCCTGTTTGATAAATACTACCTGCCTTTTTCGCCATAATGCCCTCCATATCCTGGTGCACCGCCACTTTAAAAAAATCAATACCCCGTTGCATGATATGATCTGAATAACGGATCTGCGGGTTGGCCGGAATTAATTTTTTCAATAAGGCTTTCCGGTCTGTAAGCGGAAGTTCAACCGTATCTTTTCCATTTAACTGCAACAGGTCAAAAACATAGTAACAAAGCGGGTATTGGGTGTTTTCCTCGTAGTGTTGCAGCTTTTGAAAATTTGATTTACCCGATTCATCCAGCACCACGATCTCTCCATCCAGTATTGCCCGGATCTTTAGTTGTTTCAACGCTTCCACGATGGAGGGGTAATGATCATAAAAACTGTTCCCGTTTCTTGAATAGAGTGCCACCTGCCCCTGCTGCACTTCGCTGATGGCCCGGTAACCGTCCCATTTTATTTCAAACAACCATTCCTTGTCATCAAATGGTTCCTGTATCTCCTTCGCCAGCATGGGCCGGGTGAACTGTTTCAGCTTGCGGCTGTTTTTTTTTGATGGGAGGTAGACTTTTTTTTTACCGTTCCGGGTCTCTTTTTATTGGCGGCCAGCCATTTATTGATGGGGGAACCGGCCGGCGTTTGTTCCTCACTGTTATAGTCTTCCTCCACTGCATACCGGTCGTTGTGTTTAATGAGCAGCCAGGCGTTCTCCGCCCCTTTTTTCAATTTAACCAGTGCAAATTCCCCTTTCAGTTTTTTACCATGAAGTATAAATTTCAGGTTACCGGCTTTCAATCCTTTCTGCAGATTCTTTTCAGCTGCCTCGCCCGATTTGTCCAAATCTGTATAACTGCCCTTATCCCATATTTCCACGATACCGGCGCCATATCCTTCCGGTATAACGCCTTTGAAATCTTTATAGGCATAGGGATGATCTTCCACCTGCATGGCAAGTCGCTTATCGGCCGGGTTCAGCGAAGGCCCTTTGGGTACCGCCCAGCTTTTTAATACACCATTCAGCTCAAGCCTGAAATCGTAATGCAGGTGCGAAGCTTTGTGACGTTGTACCACGAAGGATAATTTTCCTTCACCCTTCTTCTTCACCGCCCCGGGTTCCGGCGTAGATGAAAAATTTCTTTTCTTTTTATAATTGGTTAAACTCATCAGGAGGCTTTTTTACGTTTTGTATTCAGGCTTTCCTTCAGTTGGGCCATCAGGTCTTTCGATGTGTTGTGCACCACTTTCAAATGACCATGGGCAGCCGGTTTGGCGCCTTTGGCTTTCGCCTTTATCAACTTCATCAATTGTGCGGAATAAGTGTCTTTGTATTTGCTGATATTGAACTTACCGGTAAGCTGGTTAATGAGCGATACTGCCATCTTTAATTCTCCGGGCTTCACAGCGCTCTTTGATGGCAACGATAATTCTTTCACAGGCCTTATCTCCTCTGCAAAACGGATCCGGTTGAGTATGATCACGTTCCCGGATACACGAAGAATGGCAAGTGCCTCCTTATTACGCATTACAAAACTGGCAATGCCCACCTTTTTTGTTTTTTGAAGGGCTTCGCGTAAAAGCGCATAAGCACGATCGCCTGATTTATCCGGCTCAAGGTAGTAGGGCATTTCGTAATAACTGCTGTCGATCTCTGATTCATTCACAAAATCGCTGATGCCGATCACCTTTGTTTTTTCCGCATTGGCGGTTTCAAAATCCTTGTCATCAAGCACCACGTATTTATTCCCAATCCTGTAACCCTTCACGATATTCTGCCAGTTAACTTCCTTTCCTGTTTTTTCATTCACGCGCCTGTATTTAATATGCGCATGATCTTTCTTATCCAGCATATCAAGGTTGAGTTCACTTGCCTTTGTTGCACTGAACAATTTTACCGGTATGTTCACCAGTCCAAAACCGATCGCACCTGTCCATAGTGGTCGCATAGATTTCAGTTTAATGATTCGTCAATATTTTCATCACAACGGCTTCTTCAGCCGTAAGGCCCGCGGGAGTGCCTGTTGATTCAACCGCATCCAGTTCGGCCAGGTATTTTTCCAGGGAACGGTCCTGGTACATGCTGATGATCAAAGGATGCACATAATACTTTCGGCAAACCATCCTTGTGTTGCCGAGTTCGTTCGAAACCCGGTCGAGTGCTTCCGCAATTTTTCTTTTTTCTCCTGCGCTTGTTTCAGCAAACCCAAGTTCCCTGAAGGCGAGTAATGCCTGAACTGTTCCAGCCCATGTTCTGAAATCCTTGGCAGTAAAATAACTGCCACCGATCTTTTTTATATAGTCATTTACCATGCCTGAATCTACAACTTTCCTTTGGCCCTGCTCATCATAGTATTGAAACAGTTCTTTGCCGGGGATGTCTTTACATTGTTGTACGATCCTGGCCAGTTTCTTACTGCGGATACTGATATCGTGCTGCACCCCTTTTTTGCCCCGGAAAGAAAACCTGATACCGGCACCTGAAAAGCGTACATGCTTATCCTTTAGTGTGGTGAGACCAAATGAGCCATACAACTTTTCATAAAAACTGCTCCCGATGCGGATATGCGTTCTTTCCATCAGGCTCACAATGGTGGCCAGCACTTTTTCCTGTGGCAGTCCGGCCAGCGAAATATCCTGTTGGAGCTGTTCCCGGATGGCCGGCAGCAGTTTTCCAAATTCAAGCATCCGGTAGTACTTGGTATGGTTGCGAAGTGTGGTCCACAAAGGATGATAACGGTACTGCTTACGTTTTTTTACGTCCAGCCCGGTAGCCTGCAGGTGTCCGTTGGGCAAGGCACAGATCCACACATTTTCCCATGCCGGAGGTATCACCAGACTTTTGATGCGCTGCAAAACTTTTTCATCTTTCAAACCGACACCTTTTTTTATATACCTGAATTTTTTTTGGCTGCCGGTTCGCACAATGCCGGGTTCTGTATCCGTTACATAGACCAGGTTGATGGCTGCAGCTGATTTAACGGGATCATTGATGATCGCCTTTATTTTTCGTGCGGGTAATTTTAAAAGTTCTTCCACTACCATAATTATCTGTTCATTGGCATATTGCTCTTTAATAAAAAGTTGTGCCTGTTTTACCTGCCTGCTTTTTCAAACCATTGCATCAGATTTAGCAACTCACCTGTACCATCTGTTCCCCACTCTTCCCCGTACTGTTGCTGAAAATGAAAACTGGCACCGTTATCGCATCTTCTCCAACAGGCCGCGTGCATGAAAACGATGTTGCAGTTTCAGTCAACTCCAACCAACGAGGAGTGTTGTAACAGGCGCAATCCATTTACCACCACGTCGCCACGGAACCTGATTGATTAAACCGAACATACAACGCATGAAAAAATTAAATCACCATCGAAAGAAAACAACTCCCATAAAAAAGCAGGAGGAAGTGTACCAACACCCCGACAATAAGATCGACCAGGACTTTCCCGGTTTTCCCCATGGGCAATCGAAAGAAAACCTGATTAACCCGGTGAGCCATAAAGACAAAAAAACCGCAGCCGTACAAACAACCGACGGAGAAAAAATGAACCAGCACAGCATTGATGAAATTCAATCGGATGCATCGGGAACCGCCTTTGACCGCACGGAAACAGTACAGGAATAATTTTCAGTGAAAGCTTGCAGCCGCACCCAATTCGGGGTAGTTTGTGGATGTAATTCCACAATAGCATATTATTACCTGGAATTTGCGGGTGGAAAACCGGCAGGGAGGCTGCTTTGAGTGAGGCATAATTTTTTAATCGTTTACAGTAAAACATTTAAGGCGCCAGGGGCATGACAATTAAAACATTAGCAAAAAGAACGGGCAAGTTTTTACTGTACCTGTCGGGGGTATTGCTATTGTTGTTGATATCATTGCTCATCTTCATCAATACCAATTATGGTAAAAGACTAATAAAAGACAAAGCGGTCTCCTACCTCCAGCACAAGCTGAACACCACCGTTAGCATCCAATCCATCGATTTCAGCATTCCCAGGTGGATCGAACTCAATACTGTATTCATCAGCGACCGGCAAAAAGACACGTTGCTTTTTGGTGAGACGATAAAAGTGGATCTCAACATGTTCAAACTGGTGAGCGGCGACATCGATATTCAAAAAGTATTATTGAAAAACATTTACGCCAACCTGTACAACTCCCCCACAGATTCCACCTTCAATTACCAGTTCATCGCAGATGCCTTTACGGATAGCGCGGCAGTAATTGCTGCAGATGACAGTTCCACTTTGAGTATGGTGCTGGATCAATTGGTACTGAGCAGCATCAAACTGAATTACAAAGACAACTACGCCGGCAATATTTTATATGCTGCGGTGGATACGTTGAATGCGAAGTTCAAACAGTTTGACCCTGTGAATTTAAAGTTCAACATCAATGAACTGTACAATGATGGCCTGCTGGTAAGATCAAATACGACCAAAGCATCCGAACCCGACACAACTGCTGCTGCCAGCAGCCTGCAGGTGCAGGTGAATGCCGGTGACATCCGGTTAGCAAACGTAGCAGTAGAGATGAACAACGAAGTGAATGGCATGCGCTACAGCAACCAGGTATCGCAGGTACGGTTAACCAATGGCAGCGTAGACCTGGCCGCCGAAAAAGCATCCTTTGATAAATTTGTGCTCGACAGTTCATCCATCGTTTTTATAGCCCCGAAACTATCAACCGGGAATCTGCCAGCCAACAGCGATAACAGTTCAAACTGGGTGTTCGAAGCAAATGAAATACGGTTGAACAATGACGCCTTTACCTATGATGACGGCAACAGTCCGCCCGCCGGTGGCCTCGACCCTGCCCATCTTCAGTTGCAGCGGGTGAACCTCCTGCTCCAAAAAATTGCGTATAGCCCTTCCCGTACGATTGCGGATCTAAAACAACTCTCCTTTGCAGATAAGAGCGGCTTTTCCATTGAGGATGCCCACGCCGGTATTATTTACAGCGATACAGGTA
>CAYVLT010000203.1:0-8236 GCA_964452405.1 uncultured Ferruginibacter sp. | reverse complement strand
AGCCTGACCGGGAGGCCATCAGGATCGGTTCACATACTGTAATAGAAGGGGAGTTGCTCACTTTCAGGCACGGCGGACAGATCCAAATTGGTGAATATTGTTTCGTAGGCGAGTCAAGCCGTATATGGTCGTCAAAAAAAATCACGATCGGCAACCGCGTGCTCATCTCCCACAATGTAAATATTCACGATAACAACTCACATTCCATTCACGCTGCCCAACGACACCAGGAGTTCAGGCAGGTGGAAGCCACGGGCAAACTGCCTCAACATATGGATGACCTGGAAGAGGAAGAGATCGTGATCGGTGATGATGCGTGGATCGGCTTTAACGCGATCATCTTTAAAGGCGTTACCATTGGCAAAGGAGCCATCGTAGGCGCCGGCACCATCGTTACCAAAAATGTTCCCAACTTTGCAGTGGCTGTGGGCAACCCGGTTACCATTATCAAGTCCACTGACTGAGTTCACACCAACAAGACTAACCACCACACATGGCATTTTTACAAAAGGTCATTCACAAATTAGAATACCTGTCGGGCAGTCATAAAAAACTGCAGCAGGTGGAGAATATCCTGTTCGAAGACAGGAAGAGCAGCAAGATGAATCTTGGCCAGTTGCAGGCCCAGGCCAATAGCGCCAAAACAAAGATCAATTCTTTAGCCGAGGTTGAATTCCAGGTATTTTCCCAGTTCGGTGATGATGGCATCATTCAATGGCTGATTCACTTTTTACCGCTGCCTCATAAAACCTTTATAGAATTTGGTGTTGAAAATTACCGGGAAGCCAATACCCGTTTCCTGCTGATCAGTAATTACTGGAGCGGCCTGGTGATTGACGGCAGCGAAAAAAATGTAAACAGCATCCGTGCCGACCAGGTGCATACTTTTTACGACCTGCAGGCGGTATGTTCGTTCATCACCAGCAGTAATATAAACGGGCTCATCAGCAGCGCCCGGTTTGCGCCGGAAGTGGGCATATTGAGCGTGGATATTGATGGAAATGATTATTGGGTATTGAAGGCGATCAACAATATTCAGCCGGTGATCATCATCTGTGAGTACAACTCATTGTTTGGGTGGGAACATCCCTATACCATCGAATACAAAGATGATTTTGTACGTGGTAATGGCTTGCCTTTCCAGTTTTACGGCACTTCTCTGCGATCTGCCGATGACCTGTTGAAAGAAAGAGGATACAGTTTTATCGGGTGTAACAGCGCCGGTAACAATGCCTATTTTATCCGGAATGATTATATGCAGTACCTGCCGGTGAATGCCACCAGTTTAGAGCAGGGATACAATTTTGCCAAATTCACCGAAGCTTTTGATGGCAGTAAAAACGAGTGGTTAAGAGGCGTTGATAAAATCAGGTCGATCAACCGGCTGCCTGTGATCAATACCGCCACCGGCCAACGGGAAGCTGTAGACGCAGAAGCGATCATTCAGTCATTGAAGAAAGCAAATAAACTCAGCCGACTTTGAATATCCTGATACTTGGATGCCGAGGATTTATCGGGTCGCAGCTTTGTGATCATTTTACCGCAATGGGTGACACCGTTACCGGTTGTGATCTTATTGAATACAGCTCACCGGTGTACACCTATCACAAAGTATCGGTGTTGTCTTTTGATTTTGAAGACCTGTTCACCGGTAATCAATTCGATGTGTGCATCAATGCGTCCGGCAGCGGTAATGTTGGCTATTCCATCACACATCCGCAAAGTGATTTTGATGCCAATACAGTGGCAGTGGCCAAGATCGCCGAAGTGATCCGGAAATTTCAACCCGCCTGCAAACTGCTGCATATTTCCAGCGCAGCGGTGTATGGTAACCCGTCCTCTTTGCCTGTACCGGAAACAGCAGCGCTGAACCCGGTATCCCCTTATGGTTACCACAAATACATGAGTGAACTCCTATGCAGGGAATATGCAGCTATCTATAAACTGCAGGTGGCCATTATACGCCCCTTTTCGGTTTATGGAAACGGGCTCACCAAACAATTACTTTGGGATATCAGCAACAAACTGCAGCACAACGACAATATTGAACTCTTCGGCACCGGTAATGAAACAAGGGATTTCCTGCATATACACGACCTGGTTCAACTCATTCAATTATTGATCAACAAGGCCGCTTTTGACGGAAACGCTTATAATGCCGCCACCGGAACGGAAACGGGTATACGCTTTATCGCCGACCTGTTTGAAAAACATTTCCCCGGGAAAAAACAGGTGAGCTTTTCGGGAAATGTTAAAGCGGGCGACCCTGTGCATTGGCAGGCTGATATTTCCAAAATTCAATCGCTTGGTTTTACGCCAACCGTAGAGATGGAAACAGCCATCAGTAACTACATTAAATGGTTTGTGCAACTGCACCGATGAGAACAGCCACCGTAACTTATTGCCTGGTGAATAACCTGGGGGGCATCACCACCATGTTGCAGAACCTGGTGAAATACCGGGGAGCAGGCAGCCTGCAGCAGGAGGCAATTGTTTTATCTGTCAGGGAAAATAAGTCGGCCCCGATCGAAGGGAATTTTTCAAATGATATCCCGTGTATGCAGCTTAATTTTTCCAATAAGGAAAACTGGTACCACGTTTTTAAAAAGCTGGCCCGGCATTCGGCAGCTTCGCCCGGTGTGCTGGTGGCGAATGATGTGTTTGAGATGATCATGCTCACACACTATAACATTCCCAAAAAAGTGGTGCAGATCGTACATGATGGATATAACGTGAAGCTGGCTGTGCAGTATGGCGAGGTGGTGGATAAATTTATCTGTCACAGTTTCTTCTTTTACGAAGTGATGCAACAGTTGTTCCCTTCCAGGAGAAATGACATCGTTTTTATTCCATACGGCATTCCGGTTACCGGTTACAAAAGAAAACCCTTGTTACCGGGCGAGCCATTGAAATTATTTTTTTTAGGCAGGCATGATGAACTGAAAGGCATTTTCGATTTGATAGAAATTGAAAAATTGCTGCAGCAGGCACAGGTGCCGGCGCATTGGCTCATCCTGGGCCGAGGTCCACAAACAGCGGCTCTCAAACAACAATGGGAAGGTAAAAGCAATGTTGTTTTTGAAACGCCGGCCACCAATGAAGAGGTGTTGAAAGCTGTGGCTTCCAGGGATGTATTCGTATTTCCCACCCGCTTTGAAGGCTTTCCCGTGTCGCTGGTGGAAGCCATGAGCACGGGTTGTGTGCCGGTAGCGAGTAACCTGCCCGGCGGGCTGAGAGAGTTGGTGAAGGAAAATATCAATGGCTTTTTGTGTGAAAAGGAAAACCCGGCCGCCTTCGCGGAAAAAATTATTTGGCTGCATCATCACCGGCAGGAACTTGAATCGATGAGTGACCAGGCAGCTGCCATCGTGGCCTCAGATTATAATGTAACCAGCCGCTCTCCGCAATACCAGCAGTTTTTTAAACAGGTTGCTGACATGGAGCAGGCTCCGGCACATCATTCCATCAAAAGAAAACTGGGTTCCCGCCTCGATCATCCCTGGATACCCAACGCCATTACCAAACTGGCGAGGAAAGCATAGACAGCTAACATGAACGAACAACCGCTTGTAAGTATATTAATGACCTGTTATAACAGGGAAGACTATATCGCTGAAGCGATCGAAAGCGTGCTGGCATCCACCTACAGCAATTTTGAGTTGATCATCAGTGATGATTGCTCGGTTGACAAGACGGTTGAAATCGCCACTGCCTATCAACAAAAAGATCACCGCATACATTTTTTTCAAAACGAAAAAAATTTAGGTGATTATTTTAACCGGAACAAAGCAGCCTCCTATGCAAAAGGGAAGTATATCAAGTACCTTGATTCGGATGATAAGATAGCAGCAGACGGGTTGGAGAAAATGGTGAGCGCCATGGAGACCTTTCCGCAGGCTGCGCTTGGTATCATGCAATACGACGGTGAGCAAAATATCAAAACCACTTTATACCCTGTTTGCATTACGCCTGAGCAGGCTTACCTGCAGCATTATGATGGGTACGGTATCCTGCGGTACGGGCCTACGGCCACCATCATCAAAAGGCAGATATTTTTTGAACTGAACTGTTTCGGTACCAGTCGCTTTTTAGGTGATACGGAATTCTGGCTCAAACTGGCTTCCATGTACCCGATCGTAAAAATTGAACCCGGGGTGGTGTGGTGGCGGGTGCATGAAGGGCAGGAGTATGATGTGGGTCATAAGCAACATGCCTACCTGCGTCAATCATTTCCCATATTCATCCGGTCGCTCAAGGCTGCAGGTTGCCCGTTAAAACAAACGGATGTACAACGCATCATTGCCCGGTTAAAATGGAAACATGCCCGTGATATCCTGCGGCTGGCCTTTGTGAAAAAGCAACCGGCACTGGCTTTTAAGATTTTGCGTGAATCCGGACTGGGGCCAATCGATTTTATGAAAGGTTTACTCCCTTACGACAGCGTTAAAAATAAATTCTAACTTCTTAAACCAATCGTTGTGGATAATAAAGATACTCCGCTGGTGAGTGTTTTGATGACAGCCTATAACCGGGAGCTGTTTATTACGGAAGCAATCGAAAGTGTGCTGGCATCTTCCTATACCAACTTTGAGCTGATTGTTGTGGATGATTGCTCAACAGACAGAACGGCTTCGATGGCACGCCGCCAGGTTGACTTTGACAAAAGAGTCACCTTGTATATAAACGAACAAAACCTGGGTGATTATCATAACCGGAACAAAGCTGCTTCTTACGCAAAAGGAAAATACCTTAAATACCTCGACTCTGATGATGTGATGTATCCCTGGTGCCTGGAGGCCATGGTGCAATGTATGGAAAAATTTCCTGCGGCAGGTTTCGGTGTATGTGCCTATCACCACGGCTCGCCAGATCCTTATCCCTACATGCTGGATCCCTTCAGGTCGTACAAAGGATTTTTTTACGAGAACAAATATTTCCTGATGGGCCCTTCCGGCGCCATCATCCGCAGGAAAACATTTGAACAGTTTGGCGGCTTCACCGGTGAAAAATATATCGGCGATACCGATCTGTGGTTGCGGATAGGCGCAAGGTTTGGCGTGGTGATATTGCCCATGGACCTGATCTGGTGGCGCCAGCATCCCGGCCAGCAAATGTTGGAAGAAATGAAAGACCGTAGTGTGAGAAACTTACGTTATGTGCGCAGTCGTGACCTGGTGAAACATGAAGATTGCCCGCTGGGGCCGGTAGAGAGAAAAGCCGTTCTGAAGAATTTAGCGAATGTACGGATGAGGGATATTTTACTGCGCTTTTTTAAAACGCTCAACATTGTTGAGCTGTACCGGTCCATGCGCCAGTGTAAGTTTTCCGTTCTCGACTTCTACAAAGCGCTCCGAACAAATAATTACCCATAAAAAGATTGCATAGAATGGCGATTGAAAGAATAGTACCCGGCACCGTGGAATGGGAAGCATATTATGCCAACCACATTTCGAGGTACATGTTTGCACAACGAATCCTTGATCAGGGCAAGGCAACCAACATACTGGATGCTGCCTGCGGGGTGGGCTATGGCACCCATTTCCTGGCCACCCATACAGCAGCCGCAAAAATAACCGGTGTAGACAGGTCGGCTGAAGCCCTGGCAGTGGCAGGGACACAATTCAATCACGCCAACATTGCATTCATTACCGACGACTGTCATACTTTACAGGCCGCATCGGCTTATGGCCCTTTTGATACCATCGTAAGTTTTGAAACCTTGGAGCATCTGCCCAAGCCGGAAGATTTTTTAAACAGTTGCTACCGCGAATTAAAAAACGGTGGCACCATCATTGTAAGTACGCCCAATAAAACAGTGTCCAGCCCGGAGCAGTTAAACTGGGAGTTTCACGAAAAAGAATATACGGCCGGTGAATTTTATCAGTTGATGACGGCCGCCGGCTTCACCAACATTCAACTGTACGGTCAGCAGTTCAGCATGAAAGGAAAAATAAAAAATGAGATCCGTTCTGATCTCAACCGTCTTTTTTCCAACCCTTTTGTGAGGGCCGGAAGGTGGGTGCAGGCGGCATTAAGAGGACATAAGCCCGTACCGGTTTTACCTGAATCATTGGATGATTTTGAAATCCGTTCATTCCAGGATACGCTTGCCTGTGAGGCGGAAGGAACCAATGGGCCTTTTGTGCTGATCGTTACTGCTCAAAAATAAAGCTCCCCTTCTTAGGTTGATGTGTAGCTGAAGATAAATGAACCGGATCGATATAAACTGTTTGCCTGGTTGAGAATTGTCCATTGCATCATACAATACATGCCCCGCCATGTGGCCGGTACCGAAGTGTACACGCACACACTGGCAAAAATGCAACAACAGAAGGGACACGAAGTGGCAGTGGTGCTGCCTCACATTGAGCACTACCAGCCCGGCGCATTCCAGGGACAATACGAATTTGATGGAATTCCCGTTCACCAGTTTTTAGAAACGGCCGACCCGGGCGATAAGGATATTTATTCGGGCAAAAAAAAACCGGAAGGTCTTCAGCATTTTTTGCAGCTCATCCGGTCCTTGCAACCTGATGTGGTTCACTTTCACGAACTCAACAGGAGTACCGGCCTAACGGTGGAGCATGTGCGCCTGGCGAAAGAAACCGGCGCCAGGGTTTTTGTAACGGCCCACCTGTCGTTTTTAACCTGCAACACCAATATGCTGGTGTATGGCGGGCAACTTTGTTCCGGCAAGATCCGCACTTTTGCCTGCACGGCCTGCAGCTTCAATAAATTACACGGTCTTCCTTTTGCACTCGCTTACCCTGCGGCCATCGCGGCTACCATCGCCGGCAAATTGAAGGCCGGCAGACTATTCGAACAGGGTCCTTTGCGTCCATTGGTTTCAATTCCAGCCACCATTGGTCGCATCAAAAACGAACTGACCAGCCTGGCGAAACAGGTTGATAAACTGGTGGTGCTTGCAGATTGGTACCGGCAGGTATTACTCCTGAACGGTGTACCGGATGAAAAAATAACTGTGATCCCACAACGCCTCGCCATGCAGGCTGTTCCTTTTACCACAACGCATGTTAAAGAAACCGGTCTGCCGATAAAGCTGGTATTTGTTGGCAGGATACAGGCGCAAAAAGGATTACACCTGTTGTTGGAAGCTTTGAAAAACTTCAGCAGCGATCATATACAGTTTGATATTTATGGTAAAGAGGAAGATACACCCTATTACCTGGATTGCAGGCTAAGATCCCGCTCCATGGAACAGGTGCGGTGGAAAGGTTTTATGAACCGGGAAGCTATCATTGAAACACTGTCAGGATATGATGCACTCTGCCTGCCATCCTGTTTCTCTGAAATGGCACCGCTGGTGATACAGGAAGCATTTGCTGCCGGGATTCCGGTGATTGCCAGTAGAGTTTATGGCAATGCCGAACAGGTAAAGCATGAAAAAAACGGTCTTCTTTTTTCTTTCAATTCATCAGCGGATCTAAATAAACAACTCAGGAGATTAGTGGATGATCCTTCACTGGTGGCATCGATGAAAAAAAATATTGTGGCACCCGGCAGTTTTGACGAAGTGTGTGAACGTTACCTGCAGTTGTATACCACTGCTGTGAATTAAAATTTGCCGGCAGCGTGAAAAAAGATGTCTTACTTATAACCACCACCAATCTTACCTGCAATCCACGCTGCTGGAAGGAGGCATTGTTGTTGCAACAAAGGCAGTACCGGGTAACGGTGCTTGCATTTGACCTGCACAACTGGTCGGCGGAAAAAGAGAAAGCATTGCAGCAGGAATCACCCGGCATTAGTTTTCATTATATCGACACGGCCAAAAAGCCTTTTATCTCCTGGTTGCTGGCCAGTATGATTGAGAAAGCAGCAGCGCCCATCAGTGCTTTAATGCCGGGGAGTTTATTCTGGGCGTCGATGGCAGCCGGTAAAAGAAGCTGGCAATTGCTGCAGTGGATCAAAAAAAATAATCCCAGGCCATCCTTAGTGATAGCACACAATCCCGCAGCATTTTATCCCGCGTACCGGCTCGCAAAACAAAATCATATTCCTTTTGCGCTTGATGTGGAAGATTATCACCCGGGAGAGACGATCAAGCCGGCGGTAAAAAAGTCCCTGGAACTTCTCCTGGAGAAACTGGTGCCGGAAGCCCGCTACACGAGTTATGCCGCACCGTTGATAAAGGCCGAAACGGAAAAGCTGTTGAAAGGTCCCAAGGGAAATGGACTGGTGGTGAATAATTTTTTCCCGGGCAATCAATTTGCTC
>CAYVLT010000202.1:0-8257 GCA_964452405.1 uncultured Ferruginibacter sp. | reverse complement strand
TTCCTTTGAACCCCTGGATAAATTCATAAGCGTTGCAGGTCCTGGCTTCCGCCGAAGACACACTGATACCCCAGTCATTGTCCTGCACCAGGAATATCACCGGTAACTGGTGCAAGGCAGCAAACTGGAAAGCCTCACTCACTTCCCCTTCCGTGATGGAAGCATCGCCTAACGAACAGATCACTACCGGCTTTTGGCCTCCGGCAACTGCGTTTATTTTTTCGAGGTATTGAACACCCTGTGCGATGCCGGTAGTAGGAATTGCCTGCATACCGGTGGCGCTGCTCTGATGGATGATGGTGGGTTTTGTTGTATCCTTCGAATTAGGATGGTTGTAATACTCCCTGCCCCCGGTAAAAATATCTTCTCCTTTGGCGAGTAATTGAAGCATCAACTGGTAAGGTGAAAAACCCAATCCCAGCATTAAACTTTCATCGCGGTAATAAGGACTGACATAATCGTATGGCTGAAGCTGGAAGGCCGTTGCCAATTGGATGGCCTCATGGCCCCTTGAAGTGGAGTGTACATACTTACACACCTGGCGGTTATTTTCATAGGTGGCAGCCATGCACCTGGCCGCACACATCAGGTCAAATGCTTTCAGCAATACATCGTTGGTCAACATTTTTCAAAAGTAGCGGATATAATGAAAAAGCAAAAATCAACCCGGCTGCAGGTACCTTCAGGTGCCGCCTGTATAACTGAATCCCTGTGAATTGGCAGGATAACTAAAAAGCAATAATTTGCGGCCTTACCAAAACCAGGTTGCGCAAGGCACTCATCATATTACTGCTTTTTGCCGTTTTCTTCAACGAAATCGGGTACTACTTCTATTACAGTTACCAGCAATACCTGGTGAAGTGTTCCGTAAAAAAAGAATTACTGCAAGCCCGTGGGGATGCCGGGGTGGAGGTATTGGCGCTGGAACAGGTGGATCAATATGCCCGGTGGGAAGAGGAAGGCAAAGAATTTTTGCTGAATGGAGAAATGTTTGATGTAAAACGAACAGAGACCATTAACGGCAAAACCTTCCTGCACTGCATTAAAGATGTAAAAGAAGAGGCGCTCATCAACAAAATCAATTTGGCCAGCGGTGGACTAAACGGCAAATCAACCAGCGAAAAAAACAAACATGTATTGAAACTGCAGGTAAAGGATTGTGAGATCAGCAGCAGTGTACTATTGTCGTTTCCAACCATTTTGAGCCAGCTACAATTTTCAACATTCATTGAATCAGCCCGCTGCAACAGCACTGAAATCATTACACCTCCTCCCCGTTACTGCTGACAATAACCAACAGTAAACCAACTTCAACGAACATTGCGGTGACTGCAGCATTGCCTGCGGCACGCACCTATTTATTTAACCAATCATTATTTATGAAACGTATTATTATACCTGCTTTACTTTCTATTTTTTCTTTTTCTGCTTTTGCACAAACAACAGTTACCGGCAAAGTGGTTGACGCTACCACCAACGAGCCACTTAAAGGTGCCACCCTGAGCTACCAGGGTAAGAACCAGGTAACCACCGGCAATGATGGTTCCTTTACCCTGCCCTGTAATATTAATACACCCATTACCGTTAGTTTCGTTGGATACGAAGCTTACAAATTCAATATTAAAAACTGTGGCGAAGTTGTTTCGGTAGCTTTAACGTCCACCAAGGTGTACCTGGATGCAGTGGAGATCACAGCCACTTCCAACACCAACAAATCATTGCTGTCTCAACCGGCTTCCATTACCAAACTAACACCTACCGAATTAAAAAGAGGCAACGGACTTTTTCTTGATGATGCCATCAATGGCAATGTGCCGGGTGTGATCATGCAACGCAGATCTGTAGCTGCAGGCCAGCAATTCAATATCAGGGGATATGGCAATGGTACCCGCGGCACCAATGGCGTAAACAGCAATTTCGACGGGCAGGGTTATAAAGTGTACTTAAATGGCATACCTGTTACTGATGCAGAAGGTATCACACTGATGGATGACATCGATTTTGGCACCATCGGCAATGTGGAAGTTACAAAAGGACCAGCGGGTTCTCTTTATGGCCTGGCCATTGCAGGCGTGGTTAACCTGAAAACGGTAAAACCAGCCAAAGGAAAAACTTCTTTCGGGCAGGAAGCAATGATCGGAAGCTATGGATTGCAGCGGTACAATACCCATTTCCAGATGTCTACCGACCGCAGTTCATTACTCGTGAACTATGGCAAACAAAAATGTGATGGATTTATGAGTCATACCAAATCGACCAAAAGTTTTATCAGCATTGCCGGCGACATTCAGCCCAGTGAAAAACAAAACATCAGCTTCTATGCAGGTTACAGCAACAGTTATGATGAAAGAGGAGGCGAACTGACGATCGCCCAATATAAAAGTTTCGATTATTCAGGCAATCCTGCATATATCAAAAACAATGCACATTCAAATATCATCAGCGTAAGAGGAGGTGTTGGCCATAACTATAAGTTCAACAACAGCATTTCCAATACCACATCCATCTTCGCCACCGGCATCAGCAACAATTCAAGTTCCGCAGGTGGCTGGACGGACAAGTCGCCCGTTAACTTTGGCCTGCGCACTTCTTTCGATACTAAATTTTCTGTAGGAAAAGATGTAACACTGAGTGGCATTACCGGCCTTGAAACACAACACCAGTATGCACAAACCCTTGGATATGGCATGACAAAAAACCCGCTTGACACCACGGGTTACAACATCATTGGAGCCATGAGAAGCAACCAGTCCACCATCACCCGCACCACGTCAGCATTTTCTGAATGGACGCTGCAGCTCCCTTCAGATTTCTCTGTAACAGCAGGTGTTGGTGTAAGTTTTATGGAGATCACACTCAATGATCATTTTTATGTTGCAAGCAACACCACCAAACCGTATTATTATTCCAACAAGTATAACGGGCTGGTATCACCACATGTTGCGATTAATAAAGTGTTCAGCAATGCGGCCTCTGTGTATGCATCTTACAGCAAGGCTTACAAAGCTCCCGTAAGTTCTTATTTCTTCATTCCCTTCACCGGCGAAGTGAACAAGAATTTAAAATCTGAGATCGGTAACCAGTTTGAAGTTGGATCAAAAGGAAATATTCTCAACGAAAAACTCAGTTATGAACTGGCAGTGTTTTATGCCAAATTCTCTAACAAAATGACGGCCGTTGCGGTACCGAACAATGCAGGAACCGCCACGCTTTATTCATACGTGGTAAATGGCGGAGCGCAGGAACATAAGGGAGTTGAGTTCCTTGCAAAATATACAGCCTACCAGTCTGCAACAAACTTTTTCACAAGGGTGCGTCCTTTCGCCAACTTCACTTATTCTGATTTCAAATACAAAGATTTCCGCATCCAGAAATCTATCACCGTAACAGAAGATTACAGCAACAATCCCGTGGCCGGCGTGCCTAAGTTTGCCGCCAATGCCGGTATCGACCTGATGATGAAATATGGACTGTACGCCAACGTAACTTATTCTTATAAAGATCCGGTGGCCATTTCTTCTGACGGGTTGAACAAAGCCACCAGTTTTATGCTGCTTAACTCCAAAGTGGGAATCAACGCCAGCCTCTCAAAACATTTTGACCTCGACGCTTATTTTGGAGTAAACAATATCACCGGGGTACAATATTATTACATGGTGTTTTCAAACCAGTTGCCTGATGCATATTTACCGGCTCCTAACAAAGCCAACTATTATGGTGGTGTAAACCTCACCTACAACTTTTAAACAAAAACGGGAAGAGGCAATTGTATGATTGCCTCTTCTTTTTTTAAAACAAACGGAATGAAAAAAATAATACCTGTGCTGTTGCTGGCCGGCTTACTGGCGGCCTGCAGCAATTTCAATAAAAAAGAGGTGGATGGAAGCAAGGATATCAGGATCGTATGTGTATCGAAGCATCTTACTGAAATGGTTTTTGCGCTGGGAAAAGGACATGATATCGTGGCAAAAGATCTAACCAGCACCTACCCTGACAGCGCCAAACTATTACCCACCGTTGGCTACCACCGCCTGTTAAGCACCGAAGGAATCATCGCTGCAAACCCCGATGTGGTGATACACAGCAATGATATAGGGCCGGAAACAGTATTGCCGCAACTGGTGAAAGCGGGCGTAACTGTAAAGGCGTTCGGTGCAGCTAACAGTTACGATAGTGCGAAAATAGTATTGAAGCAACTCGGCACTTTCTTAGGTGTTGCTTCTGCCGCAGATTCCATCACAAAAAAAATGGATGAAGAAATGGCAACGGTGATAACAGCAAAGGCGGCGTTAAAGGACACTCCTACTGTGATGGTGATCCATTACGGCCAGGCCAACAATGTTTTTTTTGTGATGAGCGGCCGGGGCCGGAACGGGGCAGCCGACCAGATGATCGCTATGGCAGGTGGAAAACCGGCGCAGTATGATGCCAAAGGGGCCCGGCAGATAAGCCCGGAGGCGGTGGCCATGGCAAACCCTGATGTGATCATTGCCACAGACTTTGGATTCGACAAAATGGGTGGAGCAGAAAAATTTAAGGAAGTGCCGGGTGTAGGCCTTACCAATGCTGCAAAAAATAACCGCATCTACCGCTTCGAGGAGCATGACCTGGTTTATTTCGGTCCACGTACGCCTGAAAATATTCTTAAACTGATGAAATTAATTCATCCTGCTGCCGATGTACAGGAAAAGTAATTTCATATTAACGATCCTTGCTCTTTTGTTGCTGGTAACAGTGGTATGCGCCATTGCATTCGGTGCTGTATCCATTTCACCTGCCGATATGCTTTCAGCCCTGGAACATTTCCTCACCGGCAAGGATACTGCTAACATCAGGGAAGCCGTTTTTTGGCAACTGCGCTTACCAAGGGTTTTGTTGTGTGCCATCACAGGCGCAGTTTTATCCGTATCCGGCGTGCTGATGCAGGGGCTATTCAGGAACCCGATTGTGGAACCTGGGCTGATCGGAACAAGTGCAGGCGCGGCTTTCGGGGCTTCAGTTGTTTTTGTATTGTCTGCAGGGTTTTCACCTTCATTAAAAATACTGGCCGGCACCTGGCTGGTTCCGTTGTTTGCTTTTGCAGGTGGCCTGCTGGCAACATTTATTGTGTACACGCTGGCAAAAAACGCCAAACGGGTTTCCATCATGGCGTTGTTGCTAACCGGCATTGCTGTAAACGCGATAGGGTTGAGTGGCACCGGCTTCATGAGTTATATTGCAAGAGATCCGCAGGCAAGAAGCATTACTTTCTGGAATCTCGGCACATTTACCGGCGCAAGCTGGACGCAGGTGGGGATAACCGCCACCGTTACCAGCTTCATTTTCATCCTCTCATTCCGTTATTCTAAAAAACTCAATGCCCTGTTGCTGGGGGAAGAAGAAGCAACCTACCTAGGCGTGAACGTGAACCGCCTGAAAGTGCAGGTGATGCTGATGAACACAGCCATGGTCGCTGTAGCCACAGCCTTTGTAGGCGTGATCAGCTTTGTGGGATTGATTGTACCACATATCCTGCGCCTTTTAATGGGCAGCGACAACAAAAAATTATTACCTGCTTCCATGTTTGCCGGCGCCATCCTGCTCACCTGGGCGGACATGGGCGCCAGGCTATTGCTTGCACCGGCTGAGATCCCCATCGGCATTATTACCTCTTTGGTGGGAGCGCCCGTTTTTGTGCTGCTGCTCAAAAAAATCAACCTGGTTCAACAAAAAGGAGGTTACCATGCTTAGGACCGAGAATATCAGTTTCCAGGTTGGCGGAAAGGAAATACTAAGGCAGGTATCGGCCAGCTTTTTACCGGGCGAAATGAACATGATCCTGGGTCCGAATGGTTCAGGGAAATCCACCTTTTTAAAAATTTTCAGCGGCGAAACAAAACATTATTCAGGCCGGGTATTTTACGATAACGAATCAATTGAGCATATAAAGCCGGAAGACCTTGCCAGGAAGAGGGCCGTGATGAGCCAGCAGCCTGAACTAGGCTTTCCCATGGCAGTGGAAGAAGTGGTGATGATGGGCAGGTACCCGCATTTCACCTTTAATCCCGGGAAAAAGGACAGGGATATTTGTGAAGCGGCGCTGGAAAAAATGAAACTGGCTGATTTCAGGGAAAGAAATTATTTAACGCTCAGCGGGGGTGAAAAACAACGGGTGCAGTTTGCCAGGCTGCTGGCGCAGGTTTGGGATGCCGGCACTAACGGCAACCGGTACCTTTTTTTAGATGAGCCATTGAACAACCTTGACATTAACTACCAGCAGGAGTTCCTGCAGGCACTCCGGGCTGCCTGCGACAGCAGTACCACCATCGTAGCCGTGATGCACGACATTAACCTGGCCTTACAATATGCCGATCATATTTCCTTTTTTAAGGACGGCGCGATTGTGGCATCGGGCAAGCCTGCAACACTCATTACAGAAAAACTGATCGCTGACATTTTTAGTGTACAGGTATCCGTTATCAACCACCCGGTCACCAATGGCCCGCTGGTGGTATTCAGGCAATGACCTTACTCAACGGCCGGCAACCGGCTTTCTTTTTCCGATGGCAGCCCTTCCTCTTCCGGCTCCTGTGTTTCAGTAGCATGTATCTCCGCGATATATTGATCTTTCAGGTTATCATAAAATGAATGCCTGGTAACCACGTTGGCAATAAGGTTGGCAAACAGGGAGGTGAGCATGATAAAAAAGATCACGTTGTGGCTGTTGGTCATTTCCAGCACCAGGATGGAAGATGTGAACGGGCTGCGGGTGATGCTGGTTAAAAAACCGGTCATGCCGCACAAAATGATGAGATTTGTTTCAGCTTCCGTCATATGGAACCAGCCGGCAAACACAGCGCCGATACTGGCTCCGGCGCTTAGTGAGGGAGCAAATATTCCTCCGGCGGCCCCGGTTGAAAAAGATAAGACCGGCCCTAATACCCTCAACACCGGCACGTACCACTCAAGGTGTTTCTGGTTGGTAAAAAGGGTGTTGATCATAATATCTTTCCCGGAACCAAATGTTTTAAAATCTAAAAAAATGGCGAGGGCAGCGATGATCAAACCGCACACCACTACGTACAAAAATTTCTGGTAGTCTTTCTTAAAAGCCTTTTTTCTTTTAAAAATATACAGGATCATTTTACCCATACCACTGCCGGCCACACCGGTGATGATGGCTACCGGGATGATGGCAACAATGATCCAGGCTGAGATTCCGTTCAATTGCGGGTACCCGAGATAGAGATAAGGTCCCAGAAAATTTAAGGCTGTTAAACCCGCGATGATCACACCCGTAAGCAGGGCTGATTTAAAAAAGCTGAAATGGGTTTTGGTAAGTTCTTCAATGGCAAACACAATTCCTCCCAAAGGTGTATTGAAGGCGGCCGCCAAACCTGCTGCGGCGCCGGTTACGATCATGTTCCGCTTGGAAATTTTCGGATACCAGGAAGGCAGGATGTCGTTGATCTTCTTAAATACCGATGCAGATATCTGGATGGTGGGCCCTTCCCTCCCGATCACTCCGCCGCCGAGTACCAGCACCAGGCTCGAAATAATCTTCACCACGATCACCCGGATACTGAGCAATGAATTTACCTTATAATTATGCTTGGGATTCGACAATTCGATGGAGGCACTCACCTGTGGTATTCCGCTGCCTCTCGAAAAAGGGGCATATTTATTCACCACCCACCAGGCCAACACAAAACACACCGGTGTGATGATAAAAAATACCCAGTTAGATTTTTCAAAGATGTACTGGGTGCCAAATTCGGCCCAGAAAAAAAGTTTTGCATATAGTACGGCGATGGCCCCGGAAATAAACGCACCCACCCAAAACGGCAAAGCATTGAGGAAATTTCTTTTGAGCTTTTCATTGTCGATTAAGTCGAATTTGTGTTTCAGTAACTGCTTGATCCGTTCAACTATCTTCATTGTTAACTTTTATTAATGCCTTGTAAGAAAGAGGCTTGCCGGAAAATAAGGCGGAATGGCCATTGAAAACCGCAGGTGAAAAAAGCCAGTAATAGTGTTTAGATAACCGGTTGCCGGGTTGCAAAGATAAGGATTGAGGCGGTAGGAGTCGGGTATTAACAAGAGGTCAACAAAAAAGCGGCTGCAGGGCCGCTTAAAAGTACTCGGGAACGGAATCGAACCGTCACTCCCGTTGCGGGGAACAGGATTTTAAGTCCTGCGTGTCTACCAGTTCCACCACCCGAGTGACACTATTTTTGAAAAAAACTCCCGAACAAGTAGGGAAATTAATATGAGCGGA
>CAYVLT010000201.1:0-8258 GCA_964452405.1 uncultured Ferruginibacter sp. | reverse complement strand
CAGAACATTGCATGCTTCCAGTACGGTGAATCAATATGTATGGAGCCCGGCAGGTACGCTCAATAACCCGGCCAGTGCAAATCCTGTGGCAACTCCTGCAAGTACCACCGTGTACCAGGTGATTGCGATCAGCAGCAATGTGTGCAAAAGTGATACCGGCTATGTTACCTTGTTTGTGGGAAATATGCCAACAGTATCCGCCGGCGCCGACCGGAATGTTGCCAACGGTACACCACTGCAACTCACAGCGCAGGTAACAGGCAACGACATTAACCAGTTTTTGTGGACACCTTCCTCGGGGCTGAGTTGTACCAACTGTCAATCGCCTTCTTTGGTTGCAGATGATAACATCACTTATCGGGTAACCGTGCAAACCAGCTTTGGTTGCCGTGCTTCAGATGAGGTAAGGATCATTGTGTTCTGCGGCAAGGGGCAATTGTATATTCCGAACGCCTTTTCGCCGGATGGTAACGGCCGGAATGATATTTTTTATATCAAAGGCTACGGTATCCGGTCGATAAAACGGATGATGATCTTTAATCGCTACGGGCAAAAAGTTTTTGAAAAGGAAAACGTGCCGGTAAATGATCCTTCACAGGGGTGGAATGGCACAACCAAAGGAGATCCGCCCTCCGGTACTGCCGCCTATGTGTATGTACTTGACGTAATCTGTAAAGACGGGCAGGAATTCAGTTACAAGGGAACCATTATGTTGGTGAAGTAAACTACATTGACCATAACAGTTACGTGTATACGATAATATTTTAAAGTAGCAATTTTTATCCATGATCCGAGTGCCTGGTATGCCCTGCCCAATTGAGACTCAACGGTTGCTGCTACAACCACTGGAAACGGCAGATGCAGCATTTATACTGGAACTGCTCAATACGGAAGGCTGGCTCAGTTTTATCGGCGACAGGAACGTACATTCTTTGCAGGCAGCTTCTGATTACATAGAACGTGTCATAGCCAATGAGGCTCTTACCTATTGGGTGGTGCGCCTGAAAGAAACGGGCAGGCCGGCAGGTATCATTACCCTCATTAAAAGGGAATACCTGGAAACGATTGACATCGGTTTTGCCTTTTTGCCCGGGTTTACAAAGGCCGGTTATGCTTTTGAAGCCACCGGCGCGGTTTTGAGGGAGTTAAAGCAATATCATCCCGTCGTGCTGGCAATAACAGTTCCACAGAATCTCCGATCCATCCGCCTGCTGGGAAAGCTGGGTTTTGTTTTTTTGAAAGAGATTCAACCCGGTGCAGAAATACTTCATGTGTATTCAATCAATACAGATCTTACCTAAAATTTTTATTCCCAACGTGAAGCAGGAACGCGTTTTTATATATCTTTAGTTTTTAACCCCATCCAATCCCTCTGCAATCGACCCTTAAACGTCCAATTTACATCCTTTTATTACCAGTTTTTTGTTGTCCGGTATAGCCGCATGGATATATAATCCTTGTATGTGTAGCCCGGCAACCTCTTTAACCCTTATTAACTGTTTATGAAACCCTTTGGATTATTCTTTTTTTTGCTGCTGTTTCTGCTGCAGCCTGTTCATGCACAAACAGGCAATTGTCCTGCTAATATTGATTTTGAAGAAGGTACCCTTGATCATTGGGACTGCTTTACCGGTTCGGTTGATACAGGAAACGGCCAAAACCTTATCACGCTGAATCTTTCCGGGCCTGTACCGGGGCGGCATGAACTCATCGACTTTAATTCAGCCGGCTTCGATTACTACGGCGACTTCCTGGAGGCTTGTCCCTACGGGGGCCGGTATTCAGTAAAGTTGGGCAATACCGGCGTAGGCAGGGAAGCGGAAGGCATTTCCTACACTTTCCAGATACCTCCCTCGGCTGATACTTTCAGCATCACTTATTATTATGCAGTGGTATTTGAAGATCCCAGTCATGACCCGATTGAGCAGCCCCGTTTTTTTGTTTCTGCGTATGATGTGGAAACCGGGGAGGTGATCGACTGTGCCTCCTATAACTATGTGTCAAGTGGCGCCATCCCCGGCTTTTTACGTTCACCTCATAACACGGACGTTCTGTATAAGGAATGGACACCGTCCACCATTGATTTTTCCGGGCATTCGGGCAGAACCGTTCGGCTGGAGTTCAAAACAGCCGATTGCACCAGGGGCGGGCATTTCGGTTATGCCTACCTGGATGTAGGTACAGGATGCGGCGGGTTGATGGCGCTCGGGGCACATTGCGTGAACAGCGACAGTGTTGTATTAACGGCTCCTTATGGCTTTGCCAGTTACACCTGGTACAACGCCAACTATACAGCGGTGCTCGGCACAACCAGGTTGGTTACTTTGCAACCACCCCCTCCCGTTAGTACGCTTTTTCATGTTGACATGGTGCCTTATCCGGGTTACGGTTGTCGCGATACTGCGGATGCAGAAGTAACCATTCTGCAGCTACCCGACACACCCACTACCTTTGATATTGGCTATTGCCGGGGTGATTACGCCACCCAGTTAAAAGCGCTCCCTGATGCGGGGCATGAATTATTATGGTACACACAGGCAACCGGTGGCATACCTAAAACGAAAGCACCCACGCCACTTACAAGCACACCGGGCGTTACTTATTATTGGGTGAGTCAACGTTCGTTGTTTGGTGGTTGCGAGGGGCCCAGGAAGAAAATGAGTGTTACCGTGTCGGAACCGCCGGTAATTTCGTTCAGCATCAATGCGCAGAGCCAATGCCAGGCGGGAAATAATTTTGTTTTTACGAGCAACATCACCAATGCCTTGCCCAACGCAACCTTCAGGTGGACGCTTGGCGATGGAGACACTGCATCTTCACTGTTGTGTAGCCATGTGTACAGTAATCCCGGATCTTATTTGGTAAATCTCAGGGCCGTCAATCCACCCGGTTGTAGCAGGACGCTTGGGCAAACAGTTACCGTTATTCAAAAACCGGTGGCCCAATTCAGTTTCCCATCCATCATCTGCGAAGACCAGACACTGATCAGCTTTCAAAACAATTCTTACCTGCCCGGGGGATTGAGCATGATCAACAATTGGTGGTGGCTGGTGGGTACATCAGTGAGCACCGGTACAACACCTGTTGCTTTTACTGCTCATGCCGGGTCAATACCCGTGAAGCTTGTGGCCACCACCACCGAAGGCTGCAGATCCGACACCGCTTCAGATGTGTTGATCATCCATCCTTCACCCATTCCATCGTTCGGGTATGGCTTACCGTTGTGTAACAATGAGGTGATTCATTTCAGGGACCAATCACACATACCCGCCGGTTCCACTGATAAAGTGGTGAAATGGAATTGGTTCTACGATAACAACCTGTCGGCAACTGTTCAACACCCGGCAACGATCTTACCGGCGGGCATTCACCAGGTAAGCCTGCAGGCAGAAAGCGATAAAGGCTGTAATGCACGGCGAGCCGACAGTATCCTGGTGGTGTATCCTAAACCAACCATTTCACTTTCCATTTCAGATTCCTGCGTATTCCGCGATATCCATTATACCGCCGGAACATTGTCTAACGTTGCTGTGAACAGGTGGCTCTGGAATTTTGGTTATGGAATGCATGAGGATAACCCGAATGTGACCAGGCACTTTTACAAGGAAGACTACAACCCGGTAACGCTGATTGGTGAAACCATCCATCAATGTAAAGACACCATCATACGCCCCTTTGAAATATATTATAACCGCTCAAAAGCGCTGAGCGACACACTGGTGGCACTTGATGAACCGGTACAACTCAATACTGCAAACGTGGCCAATATGGCCTGGTATCAATGGACACCTGCAACAGGACTGAATAACACAACTATTCAGAACCCGGTGGCATTATACGACCAGGACCAGGTGTATGAATTGAACACCCTAACCATACAGGGATGTGACAGTTACAGCAAAATAATTGTAAGAAGATTCAAAGGGCCGGAACTATATGTAGCCAATGCGTTTACCCCTAACAGTGATGGCCGCAATGAGGTATTGCATGTATTGCCGGTAGGCATCAGATCGTTCACCTATTTCAGGATATTTAACCGGCGGGGCCAGCTGGTGTTTGAAACAACGGACTACCACAAAGGTTGGGACGGCACTTTTAAAGGGGTGAGAGTGGATCCCGAAAATTTTGTGTGGATAGCCATGGCGACTGATTACCGTGGGTATCCTTTGTTCAGGAAGGGGAATGTGCTGGTGCTGCGGTGATGATTTATGGCAAATTCGTTTTTTCACCCGGGTTAAACTCCCGGCGAAAATTCCAGTCTGATGGGGGTTTATGAGAAAGCGTTTCCAGGTATTGATACTTTTTATATTGCTGAAGGCTGCAGCAGCAGGCCAGCCATCGGGCATCTACGTTCTTGATAACAGCCTGGGAACCTACAGAGATGCAAACATCCGTGCCGATGATTTTGTAGATGGCTTTGTATGGAGAACAGGCTGGGGGGAGATAGAGACAGCGCAAGGAGTGTATGATTTTTCAGGGATTGATCATATCGTAAAAAAGCTGGACAGTATCGGAAAAAAGTTAACGGTGCTGTTTGGTGCTTACAGCCTGGAGCCAGCCTACATAGCCCAACACGCGGGAGTTGTTACTTATACTTTTATTGACCCTGTGAGCAACCTGGCAACCCCAAGAGCCGTGCCTTATGACTCCTATTTGCTGGAACGATTCAGGATATTCCTTGATACGCTTTCTAAACACCCGGTATGGAATATGTCTTCCGGCAGCATGGTCACACTCAGTCAACATCCAGTGCTGGCAAACATTGCTACCAATATTCCCGGGTTGGGAGCCATCCGGAATGTAAATGGGGTAAACGTTAGCGTTAGTTCCACGTTTCCTGGCTATTCGAGAAGTGCATTTACGGATTCAATTGTTTCGTGCATTAAAATCCAGGTGGAGAATTTCGCAACCAAAAATGTTTTTATTCCTTTTTACCGGAATATCACCGACACCATTGGTTCTCCTCCACTTGAAATAGTTATCCGAAACCGGTTACTCACCACCTTTAACGGTGTAGTGTACCCTAAAATAAGTTTCTGGCAGGAAAACCTCGCTGGTTTCACGGATACAGCAACCAGGGTGTTTACAGGACTGCCGCTCACGAGTTTTGCTACGCCACTTTACCAGTTAGGAGATTCGGCTTACACCATGTTCCAAATGCTGCAGGGCTGGACGACCCCGTTTGCAAACCCCGAAAAAACAGCCAACTCCACACCTTTTGACGCCATGTGTTATGCATGGCACACCTACAATGCCGCTTACTACGAGATTTATGTAAGCGACATCGATAATCCGCTTTACCGGCCTTCATTTGAGACATGGAATCCATTAGCAAGTTGCAGTATGGTTGTACCGGTCAGGTTTATCAGTGTTGCCGCGGATCGTGACAATACCTCGGTAAATATCAGTTGGCAGGTTGCTGCTACCGACGAGCCAATGGAATATATTGTGGAACGATCTGTTGATGGCCGTAATGTTTCTTCTGTTGGCTCCATCACCACCCCGCAGGTAAGTTTTTCTCAAACTACTTTTAACCTGGAGGATGCTACCGCTCCGGGTACAAGCCTGTTGTACCGCATCAAAGCCATCGGAACCAACCATGAAGTTATTTACAGCAAATGGGTGGCGGTAGGGCCTCCTGATAGTAAGAGTTATTACACCATACTGGCAAAACCCACCTCTCCAGGTACGATCGCCATCAGGTTTAACAACCGACCACCAGGTATTTATCAATTTTCAGTTGTAAATAACATTGGCCAGTATTGCTGTCGGGCAACGGTTATACATGCCGGCGGCAGCTCTGAAAAATTGATCACTGTCCCGCTTCAGCTTCCGCATGGCTGCTACTGGTTGCTGCTCGCAGCGCCCGGCTCCATAAATCCCGTTGTTTTGTCCTGGTATCAATAACAACCTTCAATATGACCTTTTAACACTGGTTAAAAAATAAAAGGATATCTCTTTCCCGTGGGATGTAGAGGGATTTATTTAACAGCAATAGCCGTATATTTTCTTGCAGATGAGTTAGCTTTGGTGTTTAAAATTTCGTTATGAAAAAGATTGCAAGTCTCCTGTTGTTGCCACTGCTGGTAACCGGCATCGTTAGTGCACAGAAAACCACTTCTCCTGTAGTATCGCATCAACATCCTGCCTGGAGTCTCCAGGGTAATATTTACGAAGTAAATGTGCGCCAGTACACGCCGGAAGGAACCTTCAATGCCTTTGCCAAACACCTCAACCGCTTAAAAGCCATGGGCGTGCAAATCGTATGGTTCATGCCGATCAATCCCATCAGTCAACTTGATCGTAAAGGAACACTGGGCAGCTACTATGCAGTATCGGACTATACCTCGGTAAACCCTGAATTTGGTACGCTGGCCGATTGGAAGAATATCGTAAAAAGAATTCATTCCCTGGGAATGAAAGTGATCATCGATTGGGTGCCTAACCATGCAGGTGCCGATCATCGCTGGGTGACAGCGCATCCTGATTTTTTTGTGAAAGACAGTACCGGTAAACCCGCTGTTCCATTTGACTGGACGGATACCCGTCAACTGGACTATGCAAACATGGAAATGCAGGACAGCATGATCGCGGCAATGAAATATTGGGTAACGGCAACAGGTATCGACGGGTTCAGGGAGGATGTTGCCTGGAATGTACCGGGTGAGTTCTGGAGCCGTTGTATCACTACCTTAAAAAAAACAAAGCCGGCACTTTATTTCCTGGCAGAAGGTGACCGGACTTACCTGCATCCAAGCGGTTTTGATGCCACATATCCCTGGGAAATGTTTCATAAAATGGTGGAAGTGGCAGCAGGCGAGCGCCCTGCATTTGCATTGGACAGTATTAAAAGCAAATACGACACAATGTATCCAAAGTATGGACAGTTATTGTATTTCACCAGCAACCACGATGAAAACAGTTGGAACAAATCTGACTACGGAACATTTCCTGGCCCCATCCATGCTCCTTTCGCAGTGTTCAGTCAAACCATGGATAAAAGCATTCCACTTATTTACAGCGGCCAGGAAGAGCCGGTATTAAGGCCGCTTCAATTTTTTGAAAAGGATCCCATAGAATTTAAAAATTATAGTCGTGCAAAATTTTACAAAACACTCCTGGCCTTGCGTAAACGAAATGCAGCCCTTGCTACGGATGCGTCTTTTAAAAAGGTAAAAGTGGGTGATGAAAATGCACTCTATGCCTACGTAAGGCAAAAAGCAGGAAAAAAAGTTTTTGTGATCCTGAATCTTTCCGACCGGGAACAAACCATTTCAGTAAAAGACAAATCACTCTGGGGCACACCATACAATGTTTTCATGTACATGAAAGAGCCTTTGTCGGCAAAAGAGTGGAAAATTGAGCCCTGGGGTTACGTGATATACGAATACTGATAAACATAGATCATTTTACAAGGCGCAGTATTTACTGCGCCATTTTTTTAACAACCAAAACCGGTGGATCATAGTTGATGGAAACCTTTATTCTGCCTCCATTGAATATATTTGCAATGTTCAATTGAAACCTCTACAACGATCATCTTTTTATGCAGCGTATTTTCCTGTCGTTCATTTTAATCATAGCCGTGCAAGCTGCCGAGGCACAACAGGTTTCCCTGCTGCCAATACCCCAGGGCAAAGCTTCACCGCACCTGAATCTTGTTTTCAACAGGATCGTGAATGGCAACCTTGACGGGTTTTATAAAAAACTGTCGGCGCTGAAAAAAGGTGACAGTACAATTGTAAACATCATACATATCGGGGACTCACACATTCAACCGGATTTTGTATCATCTGTCGTCAGAAAAGGGCTACAGGATTTTTTCGGTAATGCGGGTCGCGGTTTTGTGTTTCCGCATGCACTGGCAAAATCGAATGGGGCAATGGATGTTGTAAGTTCTTCCAATATTGCATGGCGGTATAACAGGCTCGCACATCCCGAAATTCCTGTTACGCCGGGCATTGCGGGCCATGTAATTGAAACTGATCGCCCGTTGGCCAGGATCAATTTTTCGCTGAAAAAGGACGGCAGCCATGAAAATGTTTTTAATAAGCTGAAATTTTTTCTTGACACTGCTTACAACAGTTCCTGGCAATTTGAAACGCCGGCTGCAACCATGCCGGTGATGATCACCAATAAGGAAACGGGTAAAAATTTTTTTAAGGAACTGCAACTTGATCATCCTGCCAGCAGTTTTTCCCTCACATCTCATTCTGCAGGCGATTGGCAATCCTTTTATGGCGTTGAACTGGAGAACG
>CAYVLT010000200.1:0-8268 GCA_964452405.1 uncultured Ferruginibacter sp. | reverse complement strand
CATCTGGTAGCTGCTGGCGGTAACAGGACTGTTTTTTTCAACGGAGGCAGTTTGTTTTTTGCCCTCTATTTTCTCCAGTTCCTTTCTCAGTGAATCCGCTTTGCGTTGTTTTTCCAGGTTCAGCTTTTGCTGCAGGCTGTCTGTTTTATCTGTTGCGCCACTGTTGTAGCGGTAGCCACCATTGTTTTTTTGATCGTTTACTTTGGGATCGCTGCTGTTGGAATCTTCGGTCACTTTGTCTTTTTTGTCATCACGATGTTTCCATTCATCTGCCGGTTTACCGTCGGTGCTGTAGAGCCCGTCTTCTTTCATGATGTAATCCACACCTTCATCCCAGCCATGTTCCTCTCCATCAAGATCGATGTTATCGTCATTATCACTCCAGGGTCCGTCAAAATGAATTTCATTGCTCCAGCCCACGTTCCTGTTCACTCTTATCTGCTTACCTACCGGGATGTATACCGTTACCACCACGCGTTGGTTCCTGAACTTATCAGTAGTATTGATAGCGATTCCCTTGTCAAGCACCAGCAATGAATCCCGCTGTTCTACATTAAAGTGGATGCGCTGGGCCAATGTGTCGGCCATATATCTTTTATAGCCATGTGCAAATTTTGCCAGCGTTACCCTGAAACTGTCTCCCGGAGCTTTTACCAGTTTAATTTCAATGTTGCGGATATAAGCGCTGTCTTCATCATATCCATCAAACGGCTGAAAGCGGAAGGAATTAAAGCGATACAGTTTTTTATCGGGAGAATTAGTGGTGATCTCCAGCTTGTTCACTGCAGGATTGCTGAGCGTGATTTCTTTTTCCTGGATGGAATTAACGGTTTTGAAATCTTTTCCGATAGAAGCAAGCAGGCTGATGAAGCAGGCCCATCCTACAATCCAGAGGCTGATGAAACTGGCCCGCAATACTTTGCGGTTGCTTTTCATTTTTGCAATGCGGCGTACGATCCAGGTAATTACCCCGATCACCGGAACAGCAATGAAGAACAGAAGTGTACCCCATGCCAATGCATTTTGCCAGCCATCGGTCAATAAAAAGTTTTTCAATGGAAAGATACCAATGGCTGCGATGGCAAATACGAATAATGTGGCCACCATGGCGATGCTCACTACACCAATGGTGAAATAAGCAAATGCCTTGATGAGAAACACGATCACATCACCTAATGAACGGCCCCCTCTTTTTGCCGCAGTTTTTATTTCGCCTCCCATCACTTTTCCTTTTTCACCTGCAATAGAAGAAGCTTCTTTGGCAAATTTTTCTGCCCGTTGCTGTACACCTTTCATTTCTTCCATTACAGAATTTTTAATGGAATTCATGTCGATCTTTTCACCTTTCATTTCCAGCTTATCGGTTGTGGAAGTGGCTTCAGGAATGGCCAGCCATAAAATAACATAGATGATGAGGGAGCCCGGACTGAATGAAAAACTGATGAAGGAAGGGAAATCAAAGAACCCCCAATCGTGCCGGTTTAAAACAAATGATAAAAAGGGCACCAAAAAAAGGATGCGGGGTACCCAGGCGCTTACGCCGAAATAATTCCCTACGCCGCCGCACACACCGGCAATGATCTTTTCATCCGGATCGCGGAACAATCTTTTACGGGTGCCGCCAATAACTGCAGAAGCGGTACTGGGCACGGCCACCCATAAAATAATGTATCCCAGGATACCGGCGCCTGCAAAAGCAAGCAGCAAAAAGATGATGCGGATGATGATGGGATCGGTACCGAAGTAATTGGCAAGACCACTACAAACACCACCCAGTACCTTGTGGTTTTCATCCCGGTACAGGCGTTTTTGGGTGCTGGTGCCGGTACTTTGCTGCCCCTGGCCTCCAGCCTGCTCATTACTGCCCAGGGCAGATGCTACTTTTTCTTCTTCTCCATCAAACTCTTCCGGGCGTCCCATGCTGCGGATAATGGCATTTACATCATCGTCGGTAATGCAGGTGGCTCCTTTTTTAAGTTTTTCCTGGAATAATTCACCGATGCGGCTTTCAATATCATTGATGATCTCTTCCTTGCCTTCCTCATTGGCAAAAAACCTTGCTAATGAATCAGTATATCCTTTCAGAATATCAAAGGCAGATACTTCAATCGGTACTACTTGTCCGTGGAAGTTGATATTTATTACTTGTTTCATGGCTAATTGTGTTAGAGTGTTTCGTTAGTTGGTTACCCTCTAATCCCGATAGCTATCGGGAAATGGCTATACTTTTTATTATTGCGGGGAGTTGAAGTTGGCCTCTTCTGAGGCGTTTGAATTACTGCTGCTGTGTTGTTGCTCTGCTTCTGAAAGGGCATGAACCGCGTTGGCCAGTTCGTTCCAGGTGGCTTCCAGTTCTTTGTAAAAGTCGGCCCCTTTTTCCGTGAGTGAAAAATATTTCCTCGGCGGACCGCTATTACTTTCTATCCAGCGGTAAGTAAGAAACTCGGCATTTTTCAACCGGGTAAGCAGGGGATAGAGCGTTCCTTCAAAGATGTTAAGGTTGGCCGCCTTCATTTTGTCAATGATATCCGAGGGATAAGCCTCCCCCTGTTTGATCACCGAAAGGATACAAAACTCAAGCACTCCCTTTCGCATCTGGCTGGCTGTGTTTTCAATATTCATGGCTCAATGTTTTAAAATTTCATGGCTATACTTTAGAAAGATGAAAATCGGGGGGCGCCTGAGAAACCGGTTTTCTTCATTTGCCTGTCCTTTTTCCCTTTCTGACACAAATGTATAAACTTTTCAGTACTATGCAACACATAATACCATTTATTTTTTAGTAGCTGGCGGTCAGATAGAACCTGTTTTTCCTCAAAAACCTTGTCCCTGCTCAATTTCATCCATTTTTCTGCGAGAGGTCTTTTGGACAGGGATTTGATGACTGGTAAAAATGAGCAGTTCAACGGCGGCCTGGAGCCTGGACGCCGTTCTTTAAACACAAAATTTGCAACCCTTATCCCTTTTGGAGGAAAAGAATGAATAATTTGCTTTCATAAAACCGAATGTAACATGGAGCATATTGCCCATCTTTCAAAAGACAAAAAACTGCAAAAAATCATTCAGCAGCAGGATCCCTATGTGTTGGAGCAGCGCAGCCAGGTATGGTTACATTTGTGTGCCTCCATCATAAGCCAGCAGTTAAGCACAAAGGTTGCCGCAGTTATTTACAACCGGTTCCTGGGCCTGTATCCCAACAAAAAGCCCACGCCGCAACGGGTGATCGATACTCCGTTTGACAGCTTGCGGGCAATCGGCCTCAGCAACGCAAAGGCCAATTATGTGAAAAACGTATGTGAGTTTTTTACGAATGAGAAGATCACAGATCGAAAGCTGCAGCAAATGGACAACGAGGCTTTGATCAAATACCTCACGCAGATAAAAGGTGTGGGGCAATGGACGGTGGAAATGATATTGATGTTTACCCTGGGCAGGGAAGATATATTGGCCCTCGACGACCTGGGCATTCAACAAAGCATGATAAAGTTGTACAGGATAGAAGCCGCCACCAAAAAAGAATTACGCGAAAAAATGTTGAAGCATGCCGCCAAATGGAGCCCTTACCGCACTTATGCCTGCCGCTACCTGTGGGGCTGGAAGGACAATGTTCCCAAAACCTGATACAACAGCATTAGCAGCACCAGTGCGGTAGCCGATTGCAAACAATTTGTAAAACCAACCTGCTAAAAGCAAATAATGCTATCATTGTAAAGTGAAGATCAATAAAGTAAAAGCCATTGTTCTGTTCGGCATCGCTGCCTTTATCGGCATCATCACCATACAGGTGTACTGGCTCAAACAGGCTTTTGATGATGAGGAAAAAAAATTCAGCCAGAACATCCAGGTGTCGCTGCTGGAGGTGGCCAACGAAATCAATAACTATTACGGGTACACGACACCGCATGTAAACCCCGTTTCAAAAATATCCAAGGATTACTACATTGTTAACATGCGCAACGACTTTGATGCCAAGGTGCTGGAGTTGTTGCTTACCAATACTTTTAAAGCAAAAGGCATCACCACTAATTTTGAATACGCCATTTATGACTGTGAAACAGAAGACATGCTGTATGGAAGTTATGTATCGCTGGACAAAAAAGAACCAGCCATCACCAGTACCTATTTCCCGAAAGCACAAAACCTGGTGTATTATTTTGCGGTACGTTTTCCTGAAAAAACAAGTTTTATTTACAATTCACTAAAGGGCTGGATCATCCTTTGCGTGGTGATGATCGTTACACTGTTCATTTACCTGTATGCCATCTACATCATACTGCAACAACAAAAGTATGCAGTGCTGCAGCGTGATTTTATAAATAACATGACCCACGAGTTTAAAACACCCCTGGCTTCCATCCTCATTGCCTCTGATTTTTTATCGAAGCAGGAGGCTGTGAGTGCGGATGCAAAACTTGAGCAATACAGCCAGATCATCATCGACCAGGGAAAGAAACTCGACAGTCACCTTGAAAAAATTCTAAATGTTGCCAGGAACGATAACAACCCGTTGCTGCTGAACAAAGAAACGGTTGATATACCTGAAACCATTCAGCAAACGATCGGTATCATTCGTTTAAAATACCCGGAGGCGCAGGTTGCTGTGCAGGATCACCTGCAGCACAAAACCATCCAGGCAGATGCATTTCATTTTTCCAATATCATTTATAATTTCCTGGATAACTCCATAAAGTATTGCGACCGGCAACCAGCCATCAACATCCTGCTTGAAAACAGCGGCCACCATACAATAATGTCCATCACTGACAATGGTATTGGAATTGCAGCAAGGCACCTGAAGCAGGTATTTGAAAAATTTTACCGGGCGCCTGAAAGCAGGAAACTGGCCGTAAACGGATTTGGCTTAGGTTTATACTACGTAAAAAAGATTTGTGAACTTCATGGCTGGAAGTTAAAAGCCAGCAGTGAACCTGGCAAAGGAACCACCATTACGCTCACCATGAAATAACAGGCAGCCAGCATGAGAAAACATAAGATTTTATATGCAGAAGATGACGCCACCCTTGCATTTTTAACCAAGGATAGTTTGCTGCAGCATCATTTTGAAGTGGATCATTTCACCAATGGCGCTGCCTGCCTGCAGGCTTTTGAAAAAAACAATTATGATGTGTGCGTGCTCGACATCATGCTGCCCGGCGCCGATGGTTTTACGATAGCAGAAACCATCCGTAAATCAAACCACGAAATACCCATCCTGTTTTTATCGGCCAAAACCCTCAAGGAAGATCGCCTGAAAGGCCTGCGGATCGGGGCTGATGATTACCTGGTAAAACCCTTCAGTATCGAAGAGCTGGTGCTTAAGATCGAGATATTTATTGCACGGTCGAGAAAGAGCAATATTAAAAGCGGGAGAAAATATACCGCCGGTTCCTTCCTGTTTGATCCTTCCAATTTTTTGCTGGAAAAAGAAGGAAAGCAGGTGGAGCTTACACAGAAGGAGGCAGCGCTGCTGCAATATTTTTTAGATCACAAAAACACAGTGCTTAAAAGAGAGCAGATACTTAACGCCATCTGGGGCCAGGATGATTATTTTTTCGGGCGAAGCCTGGATGTTTTTATTTCAAGACTCAGGAAAATTTTTGCCACTGAAGCACAGGTGAAAATAGAAACCCTGCATGGTATTGGTTTTAAGTTTGTTGACAGCGCCAGTTGATAGCCCGTATGTATTCCCGGGTTCCCCGTCTTTTAAAATGTGTTAACCGGGTTTTATCCAGCTCACAATTTCTTCCAGGTATTTTTTATCCGTTTCATCAAAATCACTCAGCAACGAACTGTCTGCATCCAGCACGGCAAACACTTCGCCATTATGAAACAGGGGCACCACAATCTCTGAGCGTGACAGGCTGCTGCAGGCGATATGCCCCGGGAATTTTTCAACATCCTCCACCACCAGTGTTTGGGCTTGTTGCCAGGCAGTGCCACAAACACCCCGCCCCTTTCGGATACGGGTACACGCAACAGGTCCCTGGAAAGGCCCCAGCACCAACTCCTCGTTTTTAACAAGGTAAAAACCTACCCACAACCAGTTAAACTGCTCTTTAAGGGCACCACAGGTATTGGCGAGGTTGGCCACCTGGTCGGTTTCAGCGCCGATAAGCGCTTTAACCTGTGGAAGCAGCGCCTGGTATTTTTCTTCCCTGGTTCCCTCAATGATCGATAAATCTTCAGCCATATAAAATACACTACAACGGCATTGCGGCTACCGCTCCTTTTTTGAAAGCCATGATTTTCGGGTAGCTGCCGGCGTTAGGTTGATCAGTTAAATATTTTTTTGAAAAAATCCTTCATGTCTTCCCAGCTTTTTTTATCGGCTGCGGCATTGTAGGCAATGGGAATATTGAATTTTTTTCCGTTAGCAGTTGAGCCGGGATTGGTAAACGCGTGTGTGGCATCAGGATACACGATAAAAGTGTAGTCGATTTTGCCTGCATCCAGGTTGTCCCTGAACTTCTTTACATCCTCGTTGCTCACAAATTTATCATCGGCGCCGTGGCATACCAGTATTTTTGATGTTACCACGGCAGGATCCATGGTAATGCCTGCAAGGCCGCCGTGGAAACTCACCACCCCTTTAAAGTCCATCCCCAATTTAGCAGCAGTGAGTGCCATGCTGCCACCAAAGCAATAGCCGATGCAGGCCATTTGCGAGGCATCCGTTTGATCGTATTCTTTTAATTTGTTTACCGCAGCTTCTATGCGCTCTTTTACCAACTGTGGGTTGCTGTAATAAGGCGCTGCCAGTTCGCCGGCTTCTTTTGGCGTAAGCCCTTCTTTACCCTCGCCATACATGTCGGCTGCAATGGCAATATAACCGAGCTGGGCAAGCATATCCGCCCGGTGGCGGGAATAATCATTGTTGCCCCACCACTCGTGTATCACTACGATAGCCGGCCGTTTTCCTTTTTTATTTTCGTCATAGGCAACATATCCTTTCAGCGTGGTGCCGTCGGCGGATTTGTAGGTTACTTCTTCACCCGTTACAGCAGTTTTTCTGCCCTGGGCATCTACTGTGCAAAAAGAAATCAGCAACAGCAAGGATAATAATACAGGTTTCATGTGCTTTGATTTTTATAAAGATAGTGTAGTAACATTTTAATGGCAGTGATGTTTGAAACACCGCCAGATTTTATTTTACAGCAGCATATCACTGTATGAAACTGCAATAAAATCAGTTGGTTTCACCTGCAGCAGCTCCACATAATGATCACATTGCTGTTGCAATTTTTTTGCACCTATGCTGCCGTCCTCATCTATTGCTTCCACTTCAATAAATGTACCGAGCTTTTCCACCCGGTCAAAATGAAATTTCACGTTGCCGATAAAATAGATCCTTCTTTTTTTATCCACAACTGCTTTTACGCCGAGTGCTGCAGACAGTGCTGCTTTCAGGTTGGCATCGGGTGTATGCCGGTACAATTGTATGGTAGAGGATTTGCTGCCTGCTGCATTTTCCCGTTGATAGTGAATCAATGCGTTCTCGATATTTCCTTCCCGCAGTTTTAACCGGCCGTGTGCAACATCAAAATAGGTATCCACCTGGTGGTCTTCACCAATGAATACCGGGTGGTATTGCAGTAACAGTTTTTCAGCGGCTTCCAGGTTTTCGGTACGGGCCTTGAATTCTATATTATTGATCGGCATGTGGTAAAATTAAAAAGTGCAGATACAAAAGCCGCAACTGAAAGGTTGCGGCTTTTGTAAACAGGTAAATATTTTATTGTTTCACCAGCTTCAGTTCTTTGATCAGGTTTCCGGCGCCACCAAGCTTGTCGATGCACCACAACACATACCTCACATCCACGCAGATGGTTCGGTTAAGGTCTTTATCAAAAGCGATCTTATGACTTAAAGCCTCGTAGTTACCGTCAAAAGCCAGGCCGATGAGGTTACCGCTTCCGTCGATTACGGGACTGCCGCTGTTTCCACCGGTGATATCGTTGGTGGTGATAAAGCAAACCACCAGGTCTTTTCTTCCCTTATCGATGTATTGACCATAGTCTTTTTTCTTCATCAGTTCAATTTGCTTTGCAGGCAGATCAAACTCATAATCGCCGGGAACGTATTTTTCCAATACACCTTTTCCTGTACACACATAATCATAACTAACTGCATCGCGGGGCTTGTAACTTTTTACATTTCCGTAAGACACCCGCATGCTGAAATTGGCATCCGGGTACATTTTAGCGGCGGCAGCCGGGTTCATTTCCATGATTCCTTTCATGTAGGTTCTTCCCAGCTCCGCATTCTTTT
>CAYVLT010000199.1:0-8298 GCA_964452405.1 uncultured Ferruginibacter sp. | reverse complement strand
CAGTGAATCCAACCTGGCTGCCGGCAACGTATTTGTACAGGTAGCCTGGTATCTTTTCCCGGATCTCTTTGTACAATTTGGGTGAAATAAATTTTGGGTCAGCCTGTTTCAGCATCAGGTGCTGGCTCAATAAGCGGATAGCTACTTCTTCCTGTGTTTCCCTTGACTTGATAATATTGATGAGGTTATCAAAAGCAGTGTTGGTGGCAAAATAGTTAAAGGTTTTTTCCATTTCGATGGAAGAACCGGTTGCCAGGCCTGTATATAAAACCGTGCTTGAAGAATAAGTGAGTGTAGGCTCTTTCGTTAGTAAGATCACCAATCCACCAAGCAACAAGGGCACTGTGATTAACAAAACCATGTGCCTTAACATCAATCGTATCAGTTCTATGATCTTCATCCTATTTTACGGTGGTTTTTCCAAGTGAAAACCCAACCAGTTCTTCCATGATCTGCTTGGATAATAAGAAGTCTGATTTGGCATACTCATAATCTGATTGAATCCGGGCAGTGATGTCTGATATTCTCACGTATTCCACCAGCGGCAATACACCATTTTTAAATTCCTTTTCCACCAGCTCCATATTTGCAGTGGCGGTACCCAGGTTTTGTGATTTGATCAGCAATAACTTTTGTTTTAACACCAGGTCCTGGTATTGCCTGATTACCAGTTGCCGGGTTTCATCCTGTTGCGATATAGCCATGAACTTCGCTTGCTCCAGCTCAGTTTTTGCCTGCCTGATCTCGGTTTTCCTGTTCACAATATCAAATACCGGGATCTTGAAATAAATACCTGCCGCATAATTAAATTGGCGGCTCGATGAATTGAGCACACTCGAAGAAACGCCATTGGCATTGGTAGAGAACGCATCAATATTTCCATACCTCGAATCGCCCTGCACGCCAAGATTTCTTAACCAGTAGTTGCGCCAGGATAACAGGTTACATTGTTTGGCGTCAATTTCCAGTGTGCGGAAACGAACGAGTGCATTGTGCTGCAGTGCAGAATCGATGAGATCACCCAACGGCGGGAAACTCAACTCCTTTGGCGCATTGGTTGAATCTGTACCAGGGCTTTTTTGTGCGCCGGCTGTGGTACAAATGGCAATAAGAAAAAAGAAAAAAAATATTTTGAAAAACTGGTTCATTGGCATGGTTTAAAAAGGTTAAACGGATCCCTTTTGCAACAGGGCCGGGATGGTACGCAGGATCAATTTGATATCGTACCAAAAAGAAAAATTATCACCCTGGAAATGGTCGGCATATTCATTGTCGAGCCGCATTCTTTCTGCTTCCGACATATCGCCTCCCTTTCCCCTCAGTTCCACCTGCCACAAACCTGTGATACCGGCCGGCGCCAGGAATCTTTTTGATAAAGTATCCACGGTGAGCAACTCTGCTTCATATACCGGCAGTGGCCGGTTACCTACGATAGACATATCACCTTTTAATACATTGATCAATTGTGGTAATTCGTCAATGCTGGTGTTTCTTATGAATTTTCCCACACGGGTAATGCGGGGATCATCAACAATTTTCACAAAGGCTGCATTTGTTTTGGCCGCTTCCTGCTTTTGATGGTTGTACCAGTAATCACATACCTGGTGGGTATCCACGTACATCACGGGTGAGCAGTACTCGCCTTCCGGAAGCAGGCTGCAACGCGGGCAGGCCATTTCCACCTTTTGCTCCACTTCCTTTGAATTATTGTATTGGTTCTTTTCTTTTGCAAGTTTTTTCAGCAGGTCGTCTGCGCCGGTGCGCATGGAGCGTAGTTTATAAAAATCAAATGTCTTTCTGCCCACACGTTTGGCGATGTAATACACTTTTCCTTTTGATTCAAGGCGTATAGCCAGTATCACCAATAACAGTAACGGTGACACGAGCAGTAATACGGATGAGGCCACCACGATATCAAATATGCGTTTTGATAACGGCATGCGGTAAGCAACGGCAGTGGTTTCTGCTACAACCGGCTCAACATTCTTTTTGCGGAAGCCACAAAGAAAACGGATGCGCCCGATGAAATCATCCGGCATGGTATCCGCAGTAACATAAAAATCATCCACTCTTTTCAAAAATGCCTGCTTGAAAATATCGGCGCTGAACTCCTTCGACAGCAGTATAAACGGAATGCTGTTGAAAGCGGGCCGCTGCCGTATCCAGTCAAATAAAAACAAACCATTCTGTCCCGCCAGGTGATAATCACACACGATGGCGTCTGGCTGATTATTTGAATCGAGATAATTAACAGCCTTCAGGTTATTTTCAAGAACCGTGAGTGAAAGGTTTTCAGTTCCACTGAGCGTGTTGAAATATTCAGGCGTGTGGCCGATGTAGAGTATGTTAAGTGCGGTTTCCATTTTAAAAGGATCATTTTATTGCAGGTGATTGGCAGGCGCTGTTACCAGGCCAGCGCATAATGAATGGGCGAGAGATTTTTTTTCACCACTTCCTCCAGCTCTTCCGGGTTAAAAGGCTTGGTGAGATAATCCTGTGCACCGAGCCGGTAACATTTAATGCGTTCTTTACTTTCTGCCCTTGCAGACAGCATGATGAAAGGAGTATGTTTTGTAAAGCCACGCTGGCGTACTTTGGTGAGGAATTCGAATCCATCAATATTTGTCATCTGGATATCACTGATGATCAGGTCGGGCAGGTTGCCTTCCAGCCACAGCAGTGCTTCTTCTCCATTGCTGATGGCAATCACATCATAATCCTGCGATAAAAAATTTTCAAGCAGCCGGCAGATGCTCATTTCGTCATCCACCACCAGTATTTTCTTCTTCATAGGTATTGTATTTTCAGTTAGTTTAAAAATGTCTTTTTCATCTGTTCCACTATCTGGGCAATTACCGTATCGAGCTTTTCAATGGTGGCTTCCATTTCATAGGTTACCCTTGCCTGCTCAGCCATTTCCTCGATATCCCTGATCTCCTTTTCAATCTTTACAATGGCATAATATCCGAGTACCGGCTTGATACGATGCGCTACTTTTTTTACGGAAATGAAATCGAAGTTTTTGTAGGCAGACTTGATGTCTTCCACAGCCTGTGGTACCTGGCTGATGAAAACCTGCACCATTTTTTTTACTTCTTCCTGGTTACCGCGGCACAATTTTTCGATCATGCAGAGGTCGTAAAGTTTTTCGGAGACGGGGGTGGTTCCTGTTTGCATTTGTTAGTTTTTTATAGGATGATAGTGTACGGTTTTACAATGGATCGATACAGCTTAGATCACTTCCCTGAAGTAGGCGATCGTTTTGATCAACCCTTCTTCCAGTTGTATGGAAGGGGCCCAGTTCAATTCTTTTTTTGCCAGTGTGATATCGGGCTGACGCATCATCGGGTCATCAGGCGGCAGGGGCTTGTTGATGATGGACGAATGGGAACCCGTTAAACTGATTACCTTTTGCGCCAGTTCAAGAATGGTGAATTCATTTGGGTTAACAATTTTCACGGGGCCGGTAAAAGAATCAGGCGATGCCATCATCCTCACCATTCCTTCCACCAGGTCGTCCACATATTGAAAGCTTCGGGTTTGCTGCCCTTCACCATAGATGGTGATATCTTTATTCTGCAGGGCCTGCACAATAAAATTTGATACCACCCTTCCATCATTGGGGTGCATCCGCGGACCGTAGGTATTGAATATGCGGATGATCTTTGTTTTTACATTGTTTTGTTTGTTGTAGTTTACGAACAGTGTTTCTGCCGACCGCTTGCCTTCATCATAACAGGATCTTTCACCGATTGGATTCACATGACCCCAATAGTTTTCTGACTGGGGATGCACCAACGGGTCACCATACACCTCGCTGGTGGAAGCCTGCAATATTTTAGCCTTAACCCTTTTGGCCAGGCCAAGCATATTGATGGCTCCCATTACCGAGGTCTTCATTGTTTTGATGGCATTGTATTGGTAATGCACCGGCGATGCAGGGCAGGCGAGGTTATAGATCTCATCTGCTTCAATAAAAAACGGCGCTGTTACATCATGCCTGATCATTTCGAAATACGGATGATCGAGCAGGTGAACAATGTTTTGCTTTTGCCCGGTAAAAAAGTTATCGAGACAAAAAACTTCGTTGCCTTCCTGCAACAGCCTGTCGCATAAATGAGAGCCCACGAATCCTGCGCCGCCGGTGATCAATACTTTTTTGCGTGTCATATAATTGTAATAAGGGTTTTAGTCTTTTAAAATGCTTTCCAACAGGTTGCTGCTTTTTTGAACTGCCGGTTGAAGCGTGGTATTTACGCCAATGCAGAAATAGTGAAAACCGCTCTGGCGCATTTCGGCTTTATCGTAAATATTGCGGCCGTCAAATACTGCCGGCTGGTTCAGCAATTTTTTTATGATCTTGAAATTCGGGAATTTGAATTCAGGCCATTCAGTGAGGATGGCAAGGCAGTCGGCATCAATCAATGCTTCATACTGGTCGTCGTAATAGCCGATGGTGTCACCGAAATGATGCTTTGCTTCTTTGACAGCGATTGGATCGTATGCCTTTACGGTGGCACCGGCAGCAAGCAGTTCCTTTACAATTGTTAAGGAAGGCGCTTCACGCATATCGTCTGTTTGCGGTTTAAAGGACAATCCCCACAAGGCGATTGTTTTGCCTTCCAGATCTCCTTTGAAAAATTGGTTGATCTTGTTGAACAACACCAGCTTCTGGTCTTTATTCACTGCTTCCACTGCTTTGAGTACCCGCAGTTCGTAATTGTATTCACCGGCTGTTCTGATGAGCGCCTGCACATCTTTTGGAAAGCAGGATCCGCCGTATCCAATACCAGGATAAATGAATTTATTGCCGATACGTGAGTCGGAGCCGATGCCTTTACGCACCAGGTTGATGTCGGCACCTACAATTTCGCATAGGTTGGCGATATCGTTCATAAAACTGATCTTGGCGGCCAGCATTGAATTGGCTGCATACTTGGTCATTTCTGCAGATACAATATCCATGAAGATCACAGGATGGCCGTTAAGGGTGAAAGGCTTGTACAAACTCTTCATCAGGTCTTTCGCCCTTTCACTTTGCAGACCGATCACGATGCGATCCGGTTTTAAGAAGTCATCGATAGCGGCGCCCTCTTTCAAAAATTCCGGATTGGATGCCACATCAAATTCAATGGCCACATTGCGTTTATCCAGTTCGCCCTGCAATGCCTGGCGTACTTTTTCTGATGTACCTACCGGAACAGTGCTTTTGGTAACCACCAGTAAATAATCATTCATATATTTTCCGCAGTCGCGGGCCACTGCCAATACATACTTCAGGTCTGCTGATCCGTCTTCGTCAGGAGGTGTGCCCACGGCGATGAACAGCACTTCGCAATCGCTTATGGCTGCGGCGATATCGGTGGTGAAACTTAACCTGCCCTTTTTCATATTGCGGTGCAGCATTTCTTCCAGACCGGGTTCAAAGATGGGTATGATTCCGTTGTTGAGATTATCGATCTTACGCTGATCTATATCCACACAAACCACATCAATACCTACTTCGGAAAAACATGCGCCTGTAACCAAGCCAACATAGCCGCTTCCAACGATTACAATTTTCATAAATGTTATTTTTTAATTAGAGTTTATTGCTTCAGGATAAAAAAGGATTTACCAACAGGTTTAAAACACGGCGTTGCCCCGGTTCAACACCAACAGCGCTTTCACTTCGTGTATCTTCAACAATACCTGTTCAATCTTCCGGGTGTCGGCGGCATTTTTTACGATATAATCAAAGGCGCCGTACTTCAAAGAGTTTACTGCGGTCTGAACATCTTCCTGCCCTGAAATGAACACCACGTATATATCCGGGTTGTGTTCTTTTATTTGTTTCAGCACTTCTACGCCATTCAATGATTCCATGTTATGATCAAGAAATACCACATCTGGTTCGTCTGAAAGATGACGGATACAATCTGACCCGTTGTCAAAAGCAGTTACATCATCATATCCAAGATTATGCAGGTGCTGTGTATAAACAGCCAGGCTGAACCTGTCGTCGTCCACTACAAAAATTCTCAAAGCTGTATTGGTTTCCATATTTCGAATGATTGCTTGTTAAGGTTTGGTATATGTTGTTTGCGATTTAAAATTTTCCGGCTTTTCGCTATGGGCCAGTACTTTATAAAACGTTGAACTCATTTTTATATTTATCGAAAAAGAACGGGAAAAGGCATCGGCAATCAGCCGGTCGGGCTGTAGTTTTTTTTCTACAATAGCAAAGGAGATCAGCGCTGCTGGCAGATCAGTCCTCATTTCTGCGTAATCGTGTGCCGTTTACATCCAGCATCAGCAGGTATAAAAAAAACGGTGAGAGAAGGGAATTAAGGTTCCGTTTGAGAAAAATTTTTCTCTCTTATGCGGGCGATTTCTCTGAAAGAGAGGCGGGTATTTTTGAGAAATAAATATTGCAAGCGCTGTATCGAGGCTGTAAAAAAGAAGGGATTCTCATTTGAAAAATATCTTGACGGCGTACCTGCCTGGCCAGTGAGTTTGCAAATTGCAGGGTACTGCAACCTGCTCCTCACGGAGAGAAGAGTTGGCGACGAATGAAAAAGCTATCAACCTTTGGCGTGGCGCTTCAGGAATTTTTTGGTGAGCCAGTTCCTTACCGGGATATCATACCATTTCACACAGGCATAGGCCAGCAGGATTACCACCAGTGTTACCAACGCAGACGCATATACGAGTTCAATGGTGGGCGCCGGTTCCACGTATTGCTTGTGTTTGGCCACCCACGCCATATACAGGTAAATGAAAGGATAGTGAATGATGTATAGGGGGTAAGAAATATCGCCTAAAAACCGGTTCAGCTTAATGGTAAATGAATTGTGCAGGTCGCCACTGGCCCCGAGGTACACGATAGCAGGAAACACAATGATGATGGTAAGTGAATCATAAAGTCCGTTCATCCATACATGTTCGTTGCTTCCGATGCGGGGCATGGCCAGCGCGGCTACCAGCAACAGGGTGCACCAGAAAAAAGCATTTTTAACATGACCAGGTTTTGCTGTACGGGATAATAAAAGGCCCATAAAAAATGGAAAGCATAAACGGGTAAACCCGATTCGCAACTGCTGCGGCTCAAGCGACCAGCCTCCGATCACGTCACCCTGCGGGCCGGTTACTGTGAGGTGTATTAAAGCAGCACCGGCGATAAAAACAAAAATGGCCAGCAGGGTTTTTGAAAGTTTCCTGAATATTAAGGCATAGAGTATGTTGGCGAGGTATTCAAAAAACAATGACCAGGCTGGTCCGTCGAGCGGGTGCATTTCTGTCCAGCCCCTTATGTCCATGGACAAGGGTAATGGCAGCAACGTATAACCCACCAGTAATACCAGCAGCAGCTTCCATACCGGTGTACCGGCAATATTAGGAAAGTACTCGCAGGCTTGCGGGTAAAAAGTGATGGCGCCAATCGTCATCCCGATAATGATCATCGGGTGCAGCCTGATCAGCCTTCGTTTGAAAAATTCCCACGCACTCATCGTATCCCACCGGTCATCGTACGCATAGCCGATCACGTAACCAGATAGCAGGAAAAAAAAGTCCACCGCCATATAACCGTGGTTGATGATCTGCTTAGAGTGATCGCCCCCGGAAAAAGTTTCTAAAATATGAAAGAGTACCACCGTAATGGCGGCCACCCCGCGGAGTCCGTCTAAAATCCGGTAATGTTTTTTTGTGTCGGAGAAAGAGGTGATGTTTGGCAGCATATGGTGAAACGTTCTGTTAGGTAAGCGACTGTTAATGAGTGAGCCCGGTCATATAATAATAAAAGTGATGTAAAATAGCTGAAAAAAATTACAGGGATCAAAATATTCCCTGCCTTTTCAGCAAAACTTTCTCAATTCAGATTCAGTAGAACATCAGTGCGATGAGGCGGCCTGTACCATGCGGGAGAAAAGCAGGGGCATCTGTCACCTGCTGTATCAACAAAATATAAAAGGAGTGGCAGCCGCTCACTCCTTTACGTGTAGTCCCTACAGGAATCGAACCTGTACCTTCAGAATCGGAATCTGAAATTCTATCCATTAAACTAAAGGACCATTGGCCTCCTACTTCAGCCGGATTGCAAAAGTAGGGTGGTTTTGCCAAAAAGTGACTTTAATGTGCAAAGCCCGCAATATTACTACTGAAAATTTTAACAGCAATGGCCAATAAGATCACCCCGAAAAATTTCCTGATCACGGTCATCCCGTTAGGGCCCAGTCCCCGCTCGATCCATTTTAGTGATTTCAATACAATATAGATAACTGCGCAATTGATGATGATGGCCACCAGTATGTTCACATC
>CAYVLT010000198.1:0-8316 GCA_964452405.1 uncultured Ferruginibacter sp. | reverse complement strand
TTAAACCAGGTGTATTCACACTCATTATTTTCCAGCATTACCTGCAGATTGCCGCAGCAGTATGGCTTTGTAATTACCTGGATAAAGACATCAATTATAATACGCCTTCGCGGGCAACGGCCATCATTGCTTCAAGTATCGGCCTGGTGTTTTTGATGTTGCCCATCATTTATTTCCAGAATAAAATTCCTAAACAAAGCTTCCAGAGCCTGAAAGAAAGCGTGAGCAGGTTTTCTGCCACCAAAGTGATGTATGCGTACATCATTTCTTTCTTTGTGGCCTCTTCACTTGGTTCTGTAGCTTTTTTGTTTGGCGGACTGGCACAGGTGATTTTCAGTTTTGTAAAAGTGAAGTGGCTGCTCTTTTTGTTATTTGGCTACCAGTGTTTTTTAAATAACCAGAACAAACTGATCTTTTATGTTTTTGTAGGGTTAGAATTTGTAACCGGGTTCCTCGGTTTCTTTTCCGATTTTAAAACGGTGATCTTCTTCCTCATCGTACTGCTCATCAGCCTGATTGACAAGCTTGAATTCAAACGGGTGATCGTGATCAGTTTCATCGCTGGTATCCTTGTGTTTTTTGGACTGGCATGGGCGTCGATCAAAGTGGACTACCGCAACTTTTTAAATGGTGGTAAACGTTCACAAACGGTGGTGGTGGAAAATGACCAGGCGATAGATAAACTCATTGACCTGTCCGGGAACATCAATGCTGAAACCCTCGACAATTCGGTGGTGGGATTTCTTGACCGTATTCAATATACTTATCACTTTGCGAAAACGATCGACCGGGTACCGGAGATATTACCATTTGAACATGGTGCCAATTGGCTGGCCAGTATTGAATTTACCACCACACCGAGAATATTAAATCCCGACAAGCCCAACTACGACGCAACTGAAAAAACTAAAAAATATACGGGTATTAAATATGCCGGTCAAAAAGAAGGAACATCTTTCAGTCTCGGGTATTTCCCGGATTGTTATATCGACTTTGGTTTGTATGGTATGATGGGTGCCCTGATGGCGCTCGGGCTTTTATACGGGTTGGTATATAATTACCTGCTGCGGCGAGCTTCCTCCAATATTGTTTTTAACTATGCCACCGTAGGTGCGTTTTTCCTTGAATTCAATGCGTTGGAAATGGACAGTACCTACCTGCTTGGTCGCCTCTTTGCAACGATGGTTACCTTTTTCGTATTGGTTAAATTCTTTTTTCCATTACTCATCCGGTTGATCTCTAAATCAGCCGAACCAAAAGAACTCCGTTACGGGCTCAACCGGTAATACAATATAACAGATGAAGCTGACGCCATTTGTAAAATACCTGCTGAAGTTTTTGCTCACTTTCTGTGTGCTGTATTACGGCACCATTGCCATGATCGGGATTACCTCTCCCGGCGGCCTGTATATAGAGTTTGCCGATAAATACCTCGATTATGTTTCCGGGCTGCGCTGGTTATTGCTGCATTCGTCAAAGATCTTTTTACGCCTGCTTGGCTTCGATATTTACCTCAAGGATATTTTCACCATCAAGCTGCAAAACGGTATGGGCGTACATGTTGGATACGATTGCATCGGCTATGGTGTAATGATATTCTGGTTTTCGTTTGTGTTTGCCAACAGCGGTAGTTTCATGAAAAAAGCACGGTGGATGTTGGGCGGGTTGCTCGTGATCTGGATCGTGAACGTACTCAGGATTTCTTTGATGGTGGTGGCCCTGAACAAAGACTGGAAGTCGCCCTTTGATCTCGACAATCATACTTTATTTAATATCGTTGCCTATGCGGTCATCTTTACAATGATCTATATGTTTGACCGGGCGCAGAAAAAAGAAACAGCTTCCCAACACCCGGACGGGCAGCCTGATACCATTGAAAAAAAATAAGAAACTGCTGATCCTTGTGGACTGGTTTGCACCAGGGTACAAAGCAGGTGGTCCCATTCAGTCCTGTGTAAACCTTTGCCGGGCGTTGAACAACGACTACGATCTCTATGTGCTTACCACCGATACCGATCATGGAGAAACAGCTCCTTACGAGGGTATAGAACCTTGTAAATGGTTGTACAATGGAGAGCTGAATGTACATATTAACTACCTGCGGAAAAGTACACTCTCTGCTGCAGTGATACGGAGAGAACTGGTGTCGGCCGATGCTGACGTCATTTATCTTAACCATCTTTTTTCGCCACTCTTTGTCGTGTATCCCTTGTGGTTATTGTACAGGAAAGAACTGGGGGCGAAGATGGTGGTTTGCCCCAGGGGCGCATTGTATCAAAGTGCACTGTCGCTGAAGTACTATAAAAAGAAGCCGCTGTTGGCGCTGTATAAATTGCTGGGCATTCATAAAAAAGTAACTTTTCATGCCACAAACAGCAGGGAAGAGGCGGCGATACAGCAATTTTTTCCCGGCAGCACTGTCGTAGTGGCCGACAACCTGCCCAACCTGCAACCAGCACCGCTGAAGTCCATAGAAAAACAGACCGGCTCATTGAAATGTATTTTTATTGCCCGCATTGTGGCCATCAAAAACCTGAAATTTATTTTGCAGGTACTCGCCAGCGTTAGCAGCAAGCTGGAGCTTACAATTGTTGGGCCGGTGGAGGATGCCGTTTACTGGAACGATTGTGAACGGATCATCGCCAGGTTACCTGTCAATATCCGGGTTAACTACATTGGCGCCAGGGCGAACAACGAACTCACCTCACTCATCCAGGACCATCATTTATTTGTACTGCCCACTACCGGGGAAAATTTTGGTCATTCAATTTTTGAAGCCCTTCAGGCTGGGCGCCCGGTGCTGATCAGCGATCAAACTCCCTGGCAACAGTTACAGCAGGCACGGGCGGGCTGGGATTTAACACTCACCGACAGCAGCGCATTCTTGCAGGCCATCGATTCCCTCGCGAATGCTTCGCAGGAAGAATATGATCAGTATGCAGCAGGCGCCAGGCGCTATGCGGCAAACTACCTGCAGCAACACGGGCAACAACAACAATACCATATTTTATTTTCATGAACCAGTTGAAGAAAGTTAACAATGCCGCCTACAAAACCACCATCCAGGTGGGTGCCGGGAAGCTGAAACAGGTTTGCTGGTATTTTGTGAATATCCTTTTCTTTAAAAATACGGTTAACATCAGCTCGGGTCTTAAGGTTTTCCTGTTGAAACTTTTCGGGGCGAAGATCGGCGCCGGCGTGGTGATAAAACCAGCAGTAAACATCAAATATCCCTGGAAACTGCAGGTAGGGGATCATAGCTGGATTGGCGAAGAAGTGTGGATCGATAACCTTTCAGAAATAAGCATAGGCGCCAGCGTTACCCTTTCGCAGGGTGCTTTGTTGCTCACCGGAAGTCACGATCATACCAAAGAAACATTCGACTTTATTTCATTGCCGATCGTACTGGAAGACGGCGCCTGGATCGGTGCCCGAGCAGTGGTATATGGCGGTGTAACCTGTATGACGCATTCAATACTCGGCATAAATTCGGTGGCAGAAATGAACCTGCAACCTTATACCATTTACAAAGGCAATCCAGCCGTGCCCGTATTAAAGCGCCAGGTAAGTTAAGTGGCTCCCTTACAACTGAAATATCTTCCCGGCTTAAATGCGCTGCGTTTTTTTGCAGCTTTTTTTGTTGTTCTTTCCCATGGGAATATTTCCCTGGATAAACTGGGTATCGTTCCGGGAAGTGGCCTCGCTTTTTTGAATCGCGGGGGGGATGCGGTTGATTTCTTTTTTACACTCTCCGGCTTTCTTATCACCTACCTGCTGGTAACAGAGATCAGCAATACCGGAACCGTTTCCATCAGGCAGTTTTATTTGCGCCGTGTGTTCCGAATCTGGCCACTCTATTTTCTCATCACCGGCATCGGTTTTTTTTTACTGGGTTATGTATATCCAAAAATTTACCACCAAACGTTCTTTTCCTTTGACATTCCAAAAGGGTTATTGCTGTTTATTTTTTTCATGTCGAACTATGCAGCAAAGAACTATGCGGTTGGGCTACTCAATCCATTGTGGTCGATCGGGGTGGAAGAACAGTTCTATCTCTTCTGGGCACCCCTGGTAAAATTGTGCAGGCGTGCCCTGTTGCCGATGATCCTGTTGTTCATCTTCGTGTCACTGTCTTTTTATGCCCTTGTGTATTTTCACCTGGTAAGAGTGGCGCCAAACTGGGAAGTATTTTTTCTTACGCAGAAGTTTTACTCCATGGCAATCGGCAGCCTGTTTGGTTATTTGCTTTTTCATCACCCTGACCTATACCGGAAAAGTTTTTTGTCCGGCAAAATGATGCAACTGGCGGTGCTGGCTGTTATCCTCTGGCATTACCTGCTTCACCCGGTTGCAGAAACTGGCCTTTGGTTTAAAGTGATCTTCTCCTTTTTATACGGGCTGCTGATTCTGCAGGTTTCAGTGGCTCCTGTAAAACTGTTGAACATTGAGCGGCCCTGGCTCACGTACCTGGGTGCCATCTCTTACGGTATCTATATGTACCATATGCTGGTTGACTATTGCCTGCGCATACTGGTACCAGGATTAACTGGCTTACATTTGCCGGTGTGGTTGCTGGCGCCGGCATATTACCTGGCGCTTACCGGCATCACCATCGGTGTGGCAGCTTTTTCATTCCGCTATTTTGAAAGTTATTTCCTGCGGATAAAAGACCGGTTGCACAACCATAAAATGTTTAAATCAACTTATGCTGGTTCAGCAAATCAATCATAAACTCATTAAGCTGGCACTCACCATCCGGGCGGTGGAGGAAAAGTTTCTATCACTTTTTTCGGAGGGCAAGCTCAATGGTACCGTGCATACCTGTGTGGGACAGGAGTTCAGTGCGTTGGCTTTTGCCGGGCAACTGAAGAAAAAAGATTTTGTGTTCAGCAATCATCGCTGCCATGGGCATTACATCGCTTTTACCGGCGATGTGCGTGGGTTACTGGCAGAACTGCTTGGCAAGGCGAGTGGCACCAGTGGCGGCATCGGCAGCAGTCAGCATCTTTGTAACAATAATTTTTTCAGCAATGGCATCCAGGGTGGCATTGTACCGGTAAGTGCCGGTTATGCCCTGGGTAATAAACTGAAAAACACAGGCGCTATCGGCGTGGTGTACATAGGAGACGGTACCCTGGGCGAAGGAGCCCTGTATGAAACTATGAACATCATCAGCAAGTGGCAGATACCATTACTGATTGTTTGTGAAAATAATTTCTATGCACAAAGCACACCCAATTCAGTGAACCTGGCGGGTGATATCCGGGCAAGGGCAGCGGCATTTGGCATCCAGACTTTTAAAGGACATACATCAGAACCTTCACAACTGCTCGAAGATGCCGCAGCCGCCATCAACTTTGTAAGAACAGAAACCAGGCCTGCTTTTTTCCTGGTGGAAACTTTTCGCCTGAATCCACATTCCAAGGGAGATGACGATCGTTCACCGGAAGAAATAAAAGCCTATCGTGAAAAAGACTTTCTCACCATCTTCAGCAGGGATGAGGTGGATTATTACAATAAGTATTCGGGCGCCATTCAGCAGGAGATCGATGAAATGGTGGAACATATCCTGCAGGAACGGGAGCAGGAAATGACGGAATATTATGAACCGGCTACATTGCAAAGCAACAAAAACTGGACAGCCCTTGAGCCTGTTAACAAACGGCAGGTGGAATTGCTGAATCATTTTTTTAAAGAGCAACTCCTGTCGAATGAGCAGGCGCTGTTTTTAGGTGAAGATATATTGTCGCCATACGGAGGCGCTTTTAAAGTAGCCAAAGAACTTTCGGTACTGGCACCCGGCAAAGTATTTTCAACACCCATTTCAGAGGCTGCCATCGTAGGTATTTCGAATGGTTTAGCCTTAAACGGGTTCAAACCATTTGCGGAGATCATGTTCGGTGATTTTGTCACCCTCGCATTTGACCAGCTTGTTAACCACGCAAGCAAGTTTCACCACATGTTCAATAAAAAGGCAAATTGCCCGGTAGTGGTTCGGACTCCCATGGGCGGTCATCGTGGCTACGGCCCCACGCATTCACAAACGCTTGATAAATTCCTGGTGGGTATCGACAATGTGAAAACAGTTGCCATCAATACTTTTTTTGATCCCGCGCTTATTTATAAAGCGATCGTGCAGGAGAAACATCCTGTGATCGTGATTGAAAACAAAACTGACTACGGCAAAAAGATTTTGCAACACCGGGCCACCAATTTCGCGTACGAGATCAATGAAGATGTTTACCCGGTGGTGCACGTGCGACCCGCTGTATCAGCTCCGGGCATTACCATTGTTGCGTACGGTGGCATGGCAGATGCAGTGAATGGGATACTTGGTAATATTTTTTTAGAAACCGATCTTAAACCATCATTGATTGTGCCGTCATTAATATCGGATTTGCCGGTTGACCTCATTGCAGATGCGGCAGCAAAAAGCGGCAGGCTGGTGGTGATTGAAGAGGGAAGCGCCTATGGTGGGATTGGGGCTGAACTGCTGGCACAGGTATCGGAACGGGTGCCTGAAAAAATACAGGTACTTCGTATTGCAGCCCACCCGGTACCCATCCCTTCAGTAAAATCGCTGGAACAAACAGTATTACCCGATAAAGAAAGAATTTTGAAAGAACTAAAAGTAAAATTTGCCTGATGGCCATTGCACAGGAAATAAAAGTACCGCTGATTGCGGTGAATGACACAACGCTCACCGTGGTGGAATTGGCATTTGAACAGGGTGCTGCAGTAAAAAAAGGCGACTTGTTGCTGGTGTTTGAAACTTCCAAAACCACCTATGATGTAATTGCTGAAGCAGATGGATACATCGGCTACCAATGTGAGCTGGATGCGGATTACGCAGTGAATGAAATTGTGGCTGCCATTTACAGCAGCGCAGCAGAAGTGCCGGTGAAATCAATTCCTAAACAAGCAGGAGCGGCTACCGCAGCGAAGGAGATTTTCACTGCAGCGCAGGCTCACTGGAAGGGTGACACGCTTTTTTCTCTCGCTGCGGTGCAACTGATGCAGCAGCATCAGCTGGATGAAGCATTATTTGCCGGTCGTGACTTTGTGAGCAGGTTCGATGTGGAACAGCACCTGGGAATCGCAGCGCAACCAGTATCAAAAGCAGTCACCAGGGTGAACACAGCATTGGTGCCAACAGACGCGGATAAAGTGATCGTTGAAAAGCTGTCGTCGAATAAAAAGCGGGAGATAGAATATTTATCCAGCGTGCAATCAACCGGGCTTACCAGTACGATTAACACTGCGGTGGATACAGCCGGGATCTTTGTTCACATCAATCCATCCCTGCAATATTTAAAAAATTCACTGTTGCCGGTGATCATATATGAAACGGCCAGGCTGCTGGAAAAATACCGTGAACTGAATGCTTATTTTACGGGAGATGCTGTGGCTTATTACAAAGCCGTGAATATTGGTTTTGCAATAGATATTGACAAAGGCCTGAAAGTATTGAAAATACCGGCCGCAGGTCACAAAACGATCGGGGAAACGGAAGCAGCCATCATGGAGTTATCGAATAAATACCTCGATGATGCACTGGCAGTGGAAGACCTTACAGACATCAGTTTTACCATTACCGACCTGTCATCAGAACAGGTAAGTTTTTTCCGGCCGCTGATCAATATGATGAACAGCGCTATCCTGGGCGTTTCTTCCATCGATGAAAAGATGCAGCAATGTATGCTCAGTGTTAGTTTTGATCACCGGGTAACGGAAGGCAAAAAGGTTGCACAGTTCTTACAGGAGCTTAAAACAAGACTGGAATCTTACCGTTCAAAAAATGTCCCGGCCGTTAACCAGGATATCAGTTGTTTCAAATGTTTCAAAACCTTGAAGGAAGACCTTTCTGACGTTGGTTTTGCCAGGTGCATTACACCGTCAGGTGCTGAAGCATATATCTGCCAGGGTTGTTTAAAAGGATTTTAAATGCAACAAGAGGTAACAATAATCATAGCGAAATATACAAACCTGCCGGTTGACCAGGTAACGGAACAAACCGTTATTGACCGCAGCGTAATGGCAAGTTCTATCTTACTGCACCGCATGTACGCACAATTGGCGGCAGAAGGATTTGCCGTAACAGATTATTCCGCTATCCGTACAGTTGGCCAGCTGCTCGCTGCCCTGCAGCCGGGTGATGGCAATAATGCACCGGCGGGAATTCAACCACCCATACAATATGATGCTGCCGCCAGCTTTCCGCCAGCAGGAGTGGGCATTGACGTTGAACAGGTAGATAACCTGCCGCAGGTGAATGATTTCAGGGAAGAAAGTTTTTACACTATGAACTTTTCTTCC
>CAYVLT010000197.1:0-8330 GCA_964452405.1 uncultured Ferruginibacter sp. | reverse complement strand
AGACAATACGGGTTATTTTATGTTTGTAAGAGGAGATCGCACCCAGGCTAATTTCAGCACCACCACCTGTAATGCCACCACATTAAAAAGCAATGGTGAGTTACAGACCGGCAACCAGAGATTTTATGTATCAAGTAACGCCGGCGCCTATACGATGGTAGGTAATCCATATGCTTCTCCAGTTGATTTTTCACAATTGTCGAGGCACAACATGGTAAACCGTTTTTATGTATGGGACCCAACCTTGAATGCAGTAGGCGGTTATGTAATGTTTGACGACCTGCACAATACCGGCACTTATACCAAATCTGTAGGCGCCAGCAATATGAGTAAAGATATCCAGTCGGGCCAGGCATTTTTTGTACAGACCCGTTACAATGGCAGCACGTATATCACATTCAACGAAAACGATAAATCATCTTATAACAATACCCAGGCTTTCAGGCCCTCTGCCAATCCTTCTTTTCAATCATTGAGGATAAACCTCGATATCGTGAACGAAGATTCCACCAAAACTGTTGCTGACGGCATTTTTGCTGAGTTTGCTGAGGACTACAGCGCTGTAGTGGACCTTGACGATGCCGTTAAATTCAGTAACATCAACGAGAACATCGCATTTGTAAGAAACGGTTCCACGCTGGCCGCTGAAAGAAGGCCGTTGATCGAAGGCAACGACACGCTGTTCATCAAATTATGGAAAACAACGCCGAGAAACTACCAGTTCACCATCACACCCGGCGATATGGACGCCGTGAACATCATCCTGCAGGATACTTATCTTAACAGCAACACCAGGATCAGCGGTAACGGAAGCACTACCATCAACTTCAGCATCGATGCCAATGCAGCATCAGCAGATATGAACCGGTTCCGCATCATCTTTAAAAAATATAATACGTTACCGGTAACCATCAGCTCAATAGTTGCCACCGTTCAGAACAACGGAAATAAAATTGAATGGAAAGTGGAAAATGAGTTGAATATCGAAAAGTATGAAATTGAAAAATCGCTGAATGGTACCGACTTCCAGGCTACAGGAGCAGTAATAGTTGCATCAAACAGCAACTTATACAATACATATTCATGGTTGGACGTTACAGCAGCGCAAGGCACTAATTTTTACAGGATAAAAGTGTATGACAGGAACGGAGACACGAAATACAGCAGCATTGTAAAGGCAAGCTCAACCAAAACGAATAACAGCTCAATCAGCATCTATCCTAATCCTGTAAAAGGCAGCATCATCAACGTACTGTTAGGCAACCAGCCAAAAGGTAACTACCAGATGAAATTGATCAGCCTCAGTGGACAGGTACTGTACACCGGCACGCTCAACAGCAACTCAGGCAACGGTATCCTGGTGATCAATGTTCCGGTAAAATTAACCACCGGTATTTACAAACTGGAAGTGATCACACCGGCAGGAAATACAGAATTTAAAAACGTGATGGCTGAATAATCAATACATAATTAACCCTTTTATAAGTACCTAATCTAACCAGCAATGAAAACGAAACAGATCCTGCTCATCGCAGCAATCGTAATCGGAACAGGCAAAAGCTTTTCACAGAACATCGCAGTAAATGCCACGGGCGATTTACCGGATACCAGCGCCATGCTTGATGTAAGCAGCACCGTTAAAGGATTCCTGGCACCCCGGATGACCACCGCCCAGCAGAATGCCATTCCCTTACCTGCCAAAGGCCTGTTGCTCTTCAATACCAATACCAACAGCCTGAACATAAATCTCGGCACCTATGCGTCCCCTTCCTGGGTGGCACTGTCAACCGGCAGCAATAATTTTACAACGGGTACTGCAGGTAATGATTTCAACATTCAATCCAGCGGCAGCGACTATACGCTCAACATACCGGATGCCGGCACCACTGCAAGAGGGTTGATCACTACGGGCAGCCAGACACTGGCCGGTGCTAAAACATTCAACAGCGCCGCCACGTTCAACAGCTCACTAACGGTATCGGGTACCGTAACATTATCCGGAACCGCCACCGGGTCTTCTTCTGACCAACTTTTAACAGTGAACGCTTCAGGAGTAGTAGGGAAAATAGATGTAGCCGACCTGGCAGTGTCGGGTGGTTACGCTCCCACCGTGATCGTTTCTGCAAAGCGAACCAGTTCTTATTCTCCCGGCAGTTCATTTGCAACCCTTGCGTATAATTCAGCAAGCATCAACACTGGCAGCGCCTACAACACTTCCACCGGCGTGTTCACCGCTCCAGCTACCGGGGTTTACGAAATAATAGTTTCTAACATGTACAGTGTGGCCAATAGCCTGAACAACACGCTGTCGCTTCGTATCATTGTGAATGGATCTACAGAAACAGAGGTGGCAGGCTCACTAACACCCTATGCAGGTTCCACCATCAGGGGCACCATCCTCGGCCATACCGTAGTTCAAATGAACAGCGGACAAACCGCATCAATCGCTGTGGGCAACCTCGCTAATACAATGACACCTTCAGTTAGCACCGGCCAGCATACATTAAAAATTATCAGGCTTCAATAAAATATTTCAATACTCAAAAAAATAATAAAACATCAATACCAATGAAAAAGCAGGCTTTGTTCTTACTGCTGGCAGCCACACTGGCCGCCACCCAAAACATCCAGGCACAAAACATTGCCATCAATTCAACCGGCAACCTGCCTGATACAAGCGCCATGCTTGATGTAAGCAGCACCGTTAAAGGATTCCTGGCACCAAGGATGACAACAGCGCAACAAAATGCCATCCCGTTGCCGGCAACCGGGCTGATTGTTTATAACACCAGCACCAATACACTCAATGTAAATGTTGGTACAGCAGCAGCGCCCTCATGGTCAACCGTTTCATTTGGCGCAGGAGTAAGTGGGGGAAGCGGATCAGGCTGGGCATTAACAGGAAACAGTGGCACAGATGCCTCCAGTTATATTGGTACCAGTGACGGACAGCCGCTTTATTTTAAAGTGAATGGAACGCAGGCAGGCTACCTGGGACTTTCAGGTTCTTCCTATGCCACCGCATTTGGCGTAAATGCAAGTGCCAATTACCAGTCAACGGCACTCGGCGCATCTGCCAACAGCAGCAATAATAACCTGGCAACAGCCGTGGGCTACAACAGTAAGGCACAGGGGTATCAAAGTGTGGCAGTGGGTGCCAACGCGAAAACAGCCAGCCAGAATGATTGTATAGCAATAGGCGTAAACGCTTACGCAAACTCATACCAGGGAATCGCCATCGGCGCCGGTTCAACCACCAGCAACAATAACAGCACCATGGCCATTGGTGTGAATGCTTCTGCCAGCGGCTACCAGGCAACGGCTATCGGCAATGGCGCCAGTGCCAGCGGCCAAAATTCCACCGCAATCGGCAATGGCGCAAGCGTGAGTAATTCCAATTATATTTCCATCGGCAACACATCGGTAACGGCTATCCGCGGACAAGTGAATTTCACCACTTACAGCGACGGCAGGTTTAAAACAAATGTGCAGGCTAATGTACCCGGACTCGACTTCATTATGAAACTAAGGCCGGTTACCTATACCTGGGATATTCACAAATTCAATGCACATGCACGCGGCAATGACAATAATGCTTTGCATGCCGCTTACACCGGCGATGATGAAGCTGCCATCCGCAAAAAAGAAAGTATCATATACACCGGTTTTATTGCACAGGAAGTGGACAAAGCTGCCAAAGCCACCAACTACAACTTCAGTGGTGTACTGAAGCCCGTTGACGAAAAAGATGCGTATAGCCTGAGTTATGCGGAATTTGTGGTACCGCTGGTGAAAGCCACACAGGAACTGGAACAAAAAAATGAACTGTTGGCTAAGCAACTGGCAAGCCAGGAAAAAATAATTGCTGAATTGCTGAAAGAAGTAAATGAACTAAAACTGAAAAAGTAAAAAACTCCTTTATAAAAAAAAGCTGCACCATGAGCAGCTTTTTTATTTTAACTGTGATGAAGATACTCAGGAAGCCAGCATATTGCGAACCCATTCCTTGCGGCGCCTGCTGATGCGGAGTTGCTCCCCGTTTACCAGCGTCAGCGTGGATGCATCACCGGCAATGTCTGACACATACAACCTGTTCACAATATGGGTTTTGTGGATGCGGTAGAAACTATCCTCTCCCAGCCTGTCTTCAAACCAATGTAACACTTTAGCCACTGTGAGCGGACTGCCCTTATCAAAATACAATTTGCTGTAGTTGCTTCTGGCCTCAATCCTGATGATATTGTCAAAAGGAATCGATTTAATGCCTCGATCGGTTGGAATTGAAACTGCTGTCATGGGTTATTATTTTTTATGCAGGGAAGCTGTCAGACCATGCCCCCGGTAATTCGTTTAATAAAACAGTGAATAATATTCTTCATTCGTTCTTCATGGAATGAAGTTGCCAGGATTCAAAAAAATACAACGACCGGTACGGACAATTGGACAAGCCGCTTTGATATCACGGCATCATGGCCCGTGCAATGCTAATGATAGCAGGTTTTCTAAAAGGAAGATAGATGCTGTAGAACAGTTGTAAATATGCTGATTAAAAACCTACAAAACCATACTTCGTTTGGGTAATATACATTTCGCTTACCGCACCAATACAACATTACCTTTCATCTCAATCACTTTTCCATTCCTGCCAATACCACGGAGCACCCACACATAGTTAGCGGCAGGTTGCGACCTGCCTTTGTAATTTCCATCCCAGCCCTTCATTGATTGATTGGTTTCAAACATCAGTTCTCCATACCTGTTGAACACCCTGAACAATTCGGTGGAAACAATGCCCACCGGTATGGGCCTGAACACATCATTCCACCCGTCGCCGTTGGGTGAAAATGCGTTCGGCACATAATAGGTAATGCCCTCGTAAGTTTTAACCTTTAAGGTGTCATATCCTGCACAACCAAATGCGTCTCTTACTTCCACCACGAAGAAAATACTGTCGGCGTAGATAGTTGCAGTAGGATTGGCAATCGATGGATTGTTGAGCAGGTTACCGGGACTCCAGGAATAACTCACACCACCGGAAGCAAATAACTGGTGTGGCAAACCAACAACGGCAATGGTATCATTACCTGCGAATGCCGGCACCGGCGGTTGTTTTGAAACAATAACGGTATCGCTTACCCTGTAATTACATCCGTACCCATCAGTAACCGTAACGACATACGGCAGCGGCGTTACCGTTGGTCGAACAAGTGTGGACGCAGACTGTGGGCTGGCAATACCGCCCGTTGCCAGTGGCTCCCACTGGTAAGTGGCTGCAACCCCCGTGTTGCTCACAGAAACGGAAAGCCTTGCGATAGAATCGTTATCACAGATGCCCACATCATTGCCGGCGTTCACCAACTGCAGCGGGTAAACCGATACCAATACAGGTTTTACAGATGAGCATCCAATGGAACTGCTTCCCTTGATATAGTAAGTACCAGCTGTTGCGGCTGTAGCTGCATTAAAAGAAATTGATGCAGCACTATCCTGCCAATAGGTAAAGTTTAATCCGGGATCGGAACCGATTGTTATGGCAGCATCGGTAAGATCAACCGTGTTGGGCAGGCAGGTGGTTGCCGGGTTATTCACCACTACTGCAGGTGTGGTATGAACAGCTACCACCGCAATGGCCGTGTCGGAACAACCTGCTGCTGTGCTGCTGATGAGTTGGTATGAGCCCGCGAGATTGATGGCAGTTACACCGGGCACAGGGTTGCCACCCAACGACCAGGCGTTGGTATTTCCACTGGTGCTGAAAAGATCATCCAGGTTAATACTGGCACCCTCACAGATGCCAACAACAGTATCCGCACCCAAAACTGGTTTTCCATTAACCGTTACCGTTACTACTGCCGTATCCGAACACCCGGAAGCATTGAGCCCAACCAGTTGATATGTTCCGCCAGTGGTAATGGAGGCCGGGTTTGTGAGCACCTGGCCGTTGTTGCTCCAGGTTGTTGTTAAGGTGCCTGTGTTGTACAGGTTGAGCAGGTTAACAGGGGTGCCTGCACAAACAGCGATCGCAGTATCGGCTCCCAGCATTGGTTTGCTGTTCAGTTGCAGGGTAACAAGGGCTGTATCTGCACACCCGAACGGTGAAATCACCGCCAGTTCATAAATACCTGCATCCACAACAGTCGCCGGGTTGGCAACAGGTGCATTGTTGAATTGCCAGTAGACAGTAAAACCGGCTGTATTGTACAATATGGAAAGATCAGCGCTGCTGCCCATGCAGGTGCGGATCAGCGTATCATTACCCAGGGCCGGGTTAGGTTTTACATCCACTGTCACCAACGCTGTATCCATGCAGCCAAAACCATTGGCTGCCTCCAGTTCATATATTGCAGCATCGTGTATGATGGTGTTGTTCACCGGCAACATTCCACTGCTCCAGGCTGTGGTGAGTCCCGTGGTATTGTACAATGTATCAAGCCAGAGGCTGTTTCCTTCACATAAATTAATGGTGGTATCATTACCAATAACAGGACGGGGTGAATGTACGATGGTAACAATCGCTGTATCACTGCAACCACCCGCAGTCGCAGCAACCAGTTGGTAAATACCCGCATCAACAACATTTGAAGGATCGGTTACAGCCGTATTTCCTGTTGTCCAGGAGGCAGACAGGTTTGTTAGTGTATAGATGCCCGTTAGATCTACTGGAACAGCTTTGCAAACAGTAATGCTGCTGTCAGGTCCCAGCGATGGTTTTGGTACTGAGACCAACGTAACCAACGCCGTGTCTGCACGACCACCAGGGCCGGCGGCAATGAGTTGGTAGGTGCCTGCACTTGTTACAGCCGAAGGGTCCGCAACGGGTAGATTGCCAAAACTCCAGTTGGCAGTAAACCCTGTGGTATTATAAATTACAGAAAGATCAGATGTATTTCCATCACAAATAGTTACTGTACTGTCAGCTCCTAAAACCGGTACAGGATGCACAGTAAGAGACAGGGTCGCCGTATCGGTACAACCTCCGTTGTTTGTTGCAACCAACTGGTAAACCCCTGCAGCCGAAACCATTGATGGATCAACAACCGGTACTCCACCGATCGTCCAGGATGCACTAAGTGCCGATGTATCGTAAAATGAAAACAGGTTAATGTTTTCACCTCCGCAGCGACTGATGGCGGTATCATTTCCCAGCACAGGCCTGGGTGACAATAGTATTGATAACAATGCAGTGTCGGCACAGCCAGTGGTATTCAACGCAATCAACTGGTAAGTACCAGCTGTATTTACCACTGTGGGATCATTAACCGGTGTACCATTTATCGTCCAGTCGGTTGTAAGGCCGCCTGTTGAAAAATATTGTAAAAGGTTAACAGTGCTTCCTGCGCAAACCCCGATGCTTGTGTCAGCGCCCAATGATGGCGGAGCATTTGCAGTAAGTATCACCAATGCGGTATCGCTGCAGCCGCCAGGGTTGGTGGCCACCAGTTGGTAGGTACCGGTAGCTGTTACAGCAGCAGGATCTATCACAGGCCCGTTATTGACGGTCCACGAAACAGAAAGGCCTGTTGTATCAAAATAGGCGTTGAGGTCAATCGAAGTTCCCGCACAGGTATTTACCAACACATCATTGCCAAGGGATGGCGGCTGATCAACTGCCACCACGTAAGTCCGTACAAGACTGTCGCACCCGCCAACAGACACAAGCGTATCACTATAGGTACCCGGATCTGTCACCAACAGGCCCCATGGCAACGTGATAGGATTTCCTGAGCAGCTAGCCGTATCCGTTATTGAAAATTGCGGCGCCGACAATATCGTGATCCCGATGGTATCGCCGGCACTGCAGGTTGCATAGTTTACCTGCACCCAGTATTGCCCGGGCTGCGACACTGTGTATACCGCACTGGTATCGCCATCCTGCCAGGTGTACGACAGGGCGCCTGCTGTTGTGGCGTCTATTGTAAAATCTCCCTGTCCAAGGCAGATGGTGGTATCGTTCCCTATAAATGGTTTTGCATGCACCGAGAGAATCACTTGCCGGATCAGGCTGTCGCAGCCGCCCCCATAACGCAATGTATCTGAATAGGTGCCTGCAATACCTGCATCCACGCCCCAGGGAAGGAAAATTGATTCCCCTTCACAAATACTGGTATCGACGGTTTCTACTACCGGTACCGGGTACCCCATTACATTCACAGTGTCTTTAACGATACAGTTACCGAAATTTATATTTACACGGTACTGGCCTGGCGTAGTGACCAGGAAAGTGTCGGCTGTGGAATTATTCTGCCATTGATACGACTGCGCCCCATCAATGTGGGCATCCAGGAGATAGCCGCCTGCCGAGAGGCACACGGTAGTATCTTCTCCCAGTG
>CAYVLT010000196.1:0-8444 GCA_964452405.1 uncultured Ferruginibacter sp. | reverse complement strand
TCTCCAACAGTGAATTAAGGAGTAAGCTGGAAGGCTACATGGAAGAGTTATCATATGAAGAGAAAGATGATGAGCTGGATTCCGAAACTCTGTTTGATGATTTTGCAGTAAGGGTTGCCCAATATATTGACAAGTGGAGTAACAGTGGCTTTCTTAGTAAGTATCCAAACGATGATGGTGAAGACTTACATGAATTAACTCCCGACACAAAAAAAGTATTGAAGTGGTTGGGTGATTTAGAAAAGAGAGGGCATGTTGGAACAAACAGTAAGTTCAGGGATATTTTTTTCAAACTCCAAAAAAAGATTGAACTAACCAATGAAGATGTGGAAGCAAGGATTGAGGAACTGAATAAAAAGAAATGGGAAATTGAAAACGAAATAAATCTTTTAAAAATGGTAAAAAACCGTCCCTCTTTGATGAAACAGACATTAAAGAGCAGTTTTATGATTTAAATAAAATGGCAAGAGAACTGCTCTCCGATTTTAGCGAAGTAGAACAAAACTTTGAACAGATAAGAAAAGATATTCAGCGAAAATATACGGAGAAAGATATAGCTAAAGGAACATTGCTTGTTTTTGCATTAGATGCCTTAGATGAAATTGACCAAAAACCGCAGGGAAAAAGTTTTAAAGCATTTTGGGAATTTTTGATGGATGAAAAACGGCAGCAGGAATTTACTCAACTCACCGAACGGTTATATCAGCTTTTGAACGAGCATAGTATTGATTACAATAATGACCGGTTTCTAAAACACCTCAAACGCTACCTGCATGTATCAGGACGTAAAGTGATTGATTCAAACAGAAAATTAAGTGAGAAAATAAGCAGGGTCCTTTCAGAGAAAAATCTGCTGGAAAGAAGAAGGGCAATGGAGTTGATAGGAGAAATACGGCAAATGGCATACAGCCTTATTGATACTAAAATAAAAGAGGATGATTTTATAACCATAGAAGACGAACCATATATAAATCTTTTCGACAGATGGGAACCCGGTGATGAAAAAGATAACATCAGTAATATCCTTTTCCCAGACGGAAGTATTGAAGATGAAAATGCAGATTTTAAACTGCTCTTTGACCAGTTTACAATAGATAAGAAAAAGTTGCAACAACGAATTGATGTTATGCTGGAGGAAAAAGGACAGGTAACGCTTAAAGAAGTAGTTGATGAATATGGCCTGGAGAATGGACTCAGTGAAATTGTAGGGTATTTTTCTATTGGAGCATCCGGTTCTCACCAAATAATAGAAGGCACAAAAGAATCAATTTTAATTGGAGAAAGGATTGTAAACGTTCCATTGGTTATTTATATAAAACCATTAACAAAATAGTATGGAAACAAAAAATGCAAGGGCTCCATTTGCTGCTGCTATTATTAAACTGTTGCAGGGTCCTGTATATGTTGATGATAAAAACACCTGGCGGGAATTAACGCAATGGCCATCTGCTATACAAGAGTATTTTGGCAAAATAGGAATGGAATTAGTGATTAATGAGCAAGACGGATTTGCAAGAGTGTTGCAGCCCGAGACAGAAGAGCATGATGAGAACCCATTGCCCCGGCTTATGAAAAAGCAAACACTGAATTATGAAGCTACGCTACTGGCTGTTATTCTTAGGGAAGGGTTGGAAGAATTTGATATAAAAAGTGACGGCAATAAGTTTTATCTCACACAAAAAGAAATTAAGGAACGGATAGAACTTTTTTATAAGGAACAATCAAATAAAAGTAAGCTCTGGAAAGATTTAGCAAAGCCGATAACCGATTTGCTGAAAATAGGCATTCTTAAATTAAACAGAGAAGATGCTGTTAAAGATAACAATCAGTACGAAGTAAAAAGAATCATTAAAGCATTTATCAGTAATGAGAGGCTCGAAGAAATAAAGAATAAGCTAAGCAACTATGTCAACCCTGTTCAGTAATAATAATTCAGAGAATGGTTACCGGCTTAGATACCTTGAGGTGTTTAACTGGGGTACATTTAATGGCAAGCCTTACAGACTACAGCCCGATGGCCGCACATCCCTGCTTACCGGTGCAAATGGAAGTGGGAAGACTACGTTGATTGATGCCTTGTTAACTATTTTAGTTCCTACAAACAAAAGATTTTACAACCAATCATCAGGCGCAGAGTCCAAAAAAGAAAGAGATGAAAATTCTTACTTCTGGGGTTACTATGGAAAAATATTTTCCGAACTGGAAGAGAAGTCTAAAACAGAACAATTAAGAACCAAGTCAGATAATCCTTATTCAGTATTACTTGCCTGTTTTCAAAATTCAGGTACGCAACATACCATTACATTGGCACAGGTTCGTTGGTATGCTAATGGTGGTTTACAAAAAGTATTTATCGTTTCACCCTATCCGCTCAATGTGAATGAACATTTTGGAGAAGGCCATTTTGACCTGAAGGGGGAATGGAAGAAAAAATTGATGAAGCAATATGCTAAGACTGAAATTTATAACAGCTTTAAAGAATATGCAGCCAGGTTTAGCGAACTATTTGGGTTAAGGGATAAAGCCCTTTCACTGTTCAGCCAAACAGTCGGCATTAAAGTATTGGGTGACTTAACCCACTTTATACGACAGGAAATGCTGGAAGAAGCAGATGCGGAAGAACAGTTTAAAAGTCTCTATAATCATTACAGCGATTTGCTGATTAGTCATAAAGCTATTCAAAAGGATGAAAAGCAATTGGAATTGCTGCAACCTGTAATAACGAATAAAAATAAACTGGATGAACTAAGCAATACAAAACAACAGCTTGATTTTGTAGAGGAGCAAATGCCATTTTATCTTTCAAAAATTGAATATGGATTGTTGGATAAAGATGTGGAACGGCTGGAGATTGAAATTGAAACAATCAAAAACGATAAAGAGTTGCAGGGCAAATTAGTTGACCGGCTGGAAAAGGACAAAGAGCAACTAATAACTCAACGGGCAGCATTGAATATTGATAGCCAGGTTTCATTGTTAAACAAAGACATTGAAAATGAAACTGAAAAAAGAATGGCGAAAAATGCCACTGCAGACAATTACAGTAAACTGTGTACCGACTTAAAACTTGATAGTGATGCAGATGAAATGGTATTTAAAAGCAATCTTATTAAAATATATGAACTTAACAATTCAGTGCCTGCTGAAGCAGAAAAATTAACAGAAAAAAGATATGGTTTGAAAATTGAGCAGGACACGACTGAAAAGCGGATAGAGAATCTGCAGCAGCAAATCACTTCTTATTTATCAAGAACCAACCGCATACCAGATGAGCTAATTTATGCAAGGAAAAGATTGATTGATATTCTTGAAACTACAGAGGATGAAATACCATTTGTAGGAGAATTGGTAAAAGTAAAATCATCAGAAAAACAATGGGAAGATGCAATTGAAAAACTGCTTCATAATTTTTCTATGCAATTGTTAGTGCCGGAAAAATTCAGCAAAGCAGCCAACCAGTTTATCTACAACAATGATATGCAGGCAAAACTGGTTTACCATAAAATAGACCGCAGGCCATCCAACAGCCTTCGCTGGACGGCTGATGATGACGCAATGGTGAATAAATTAGACTTCAAAGATTCTATACATAAACAATGGCTCGAAACAACATTGCTTGACAGGTATAATTATTATTGCACTGATGACCTTGAAGTATTTTATGGCTCCCCAAAAGCCATTACATCTAATGGTTTGATGCGTAATGTGAACCGCCATGAAAAAGATGACCGCCCTGGCAGGTGGAATAAAGGAAAGTACAGGCTTGGCTGGGATAACAAAGCGGTAGTACAATACCTTCAGCAGCAGAAATACGATGAGGAAAAACAGTATGCGAAACTTGCAGAAGAAATTAAAAACATCACACCGCTTATTACAGCCATAAAATTAAAAGAACAAACTGTTGCAAAACTGATTGCAATAAAATCTTACGATGATATAAACTGGCAACAACATGCTGAGCGGATTAATAATTTGAATAAACAAATAACCGATTTAAAAAAGTCATCAGATAAGTATGAATTGATAGTGAGCCAGATGAAAGAAATAGAAAAGCAGTTAGAACCGGAAAAAGACAAAAAAGAAAAATTGGGTATTAAACTAAGCAAGCTGGAAGACGAGTTCAATGATAAAAACCTGAAAAAACTGAACATTAGCTTTGAAGAATTGAATCCAGAAGGCGAAAAAGCAATCAGCCAGTTTCTTGCTGAAATTGAAATTTCTGCTGGTGCTATTCAAACACTTCGGCAATTTGAAGATGCCTATAAAAAAGCCGGAATAAGTTTAACTGCAAAGCAAAAATCTGCTGGTAATGCCGTTGTTACTTTAGAAAAAGACATCATCGTTTTAATTGCAGCCTTTGTTCATCCCGGTGAAAAAATAACAACTGAATTCCCCAACTGGAGCGGTGACGTTATGAATATAAGGGCAGACCTTACAGGATTGGGAGACCTTGAAGATTTGCATAAAACAATACAAACGCAACGGTTAGTTGAGCATAAGCGGCGGTTTAGAGATTATATGGATAAAAGTATGCTGGATGCGCTGACAAGTTACCGGCAATGGCTAAATAATGAATTGAGCAAAATTGAAGACATGATTGAGGAGTTGAATGTGCCGTTGAAAAAGATAACATTCAATCAAAATCCAGACACTTATTTGCAATTAGAATGCAGGAGTTTAAGGGGTGAAAACGAAATAAATATTTTTAGAAACCAGTTAAATGATGCCATACCTGGTGCTTTGGATTTCGCCGTTCAGAAAGATGATAATTACAGGGAGCAGGTTTTCTATAAGATAAAAGAATTGATTACCGAATTGCAAAAGGAAGAGAACTGGCGAAAGAAGGTAACAGATGTAAGAAATTGGCTGACATTTAGTGCAAGAGAACATTCCGTTGTTGATAATAAACCCGGTCAATATCATGATAATACGGCAAGCTATTCCGGTGGGCAAAAGGCACAGTTCACCTATGCTATTTTAGGTGCAGCTATAGCTCATCAGTTCGGGATATTTCAACAGGGTAAGCAACATAAAAGCCTTCGGTTCATTACAGTTGATGAGGCATTCAGCAAACTTGACCCCGAAAAAAGCCAGTTCCTGATGAAGTTTTGCGACCAATTGAATTTGCAGATATTAGTAGTGACACCACTTGATAAAATTAATATTGCAGAACCGTATATTAATGCAGTGCATTTTGTAGAGATTAAAAATAAAAAAAGCTCTGTTTTATATAACCTTACAATGGAGCAGTATTATGAGAAAAAGGAAAGTTTTAAACAGTTAGCCGAAACCAAAGAATGATAACACCAAATGAACTTTTGCAGAAATCGGATAAACTGTTTGAGAAGGTCATTACGGCAGTTTTAAAGCAGGAGGATATTTTCCCTCTTGTAATACCTTCCAATAAGAAATTATTGGGTACAAATTTTAGCCAGCTTAAAGAGGCAATCATTCCACTATATCATCAATCGAAGCAGGCGAAAGGTAAAGGCTACACTGTTGAATGGAAAGAGAAAGTCATCGAGGGCACAAAGCAAAAAATCCCCTCAAAAATATTCTTTGAGGGATTGGATGATTACCTTTTTTATACAAAGAGAACAAAAGATTACGAAGCAATTACTAATGCTTTTGATAAAATAACCACTTCATTTAGCAGCTTGTCAGATTGGTCAAAGGGGAATGCCATTTTCTTGCTTAACCATGCTGATAGAATTGAAGATTTAATTAAGGTTTGCATTTATTTCTACAATAATAAACCCCATCATAATCTATATTTAAGAGAATTGCCAATTGAGGTTCATTCTAAGTTTATTGAGGATAATAATGCTGGTTTAAAAAAATTACTCGATGTCTTGCTGCCTGTAGATTGGATAAACAAAAATGAAACTGATTTTTCCAGCCGCTACTACATCAAAAAGCCAAATATCTATGCACAGATGCGGATATTGGACGAAACACTGAAGCCGGTAATTGGGTATGATGAGTTAGCATTGACATTAGATGATTCTGCACTTCTGAATTGGGAACCAGAAAGAGTCTTTATAATTGAAAACAGAGCATGTTTTCTTTCATTTCCAAAAGTAAAAAATGCCGTAGCCATTTTTGGAGAAGGATTTAAAAGCCGGATAAGTAAACACATTCCCTGGTTGGCTAAAGCAGAATTATTTTGCTGGTTTGACCTTGATGCCGCAGGGTTTGAAATGCTGAATATCATTCGGCTGTATCACCCAAATGCAAAGAGTTTTTTAATGGACGAAAAAACGTATAATCAGTTTAGCCAGTTTGCCGTTACTTCCACGTATAGAAAACGGGAATTAGATAAACTAAATGCCGATGAGTTGGAGCTATACTCAAATTTGCAAGGCAATAGCAAAAGATTAGAGCAGGAACGCATCACCAATTCTTATATTTTAGAACAACTTAAATCATTCGCAATTAGCGGTTTAAAGAATGGATAGAAATGAAAATTGAAACACACTTAATGATTTGATTGTGTCTTGTATTATTTCATTTAAAAAGGTTGGATAATCATAAATAAATTACTATCCACTGCGATAAAGAATATTATTACAACTTATTGATGAGATACTGCTGTAGTCTCATTTTGAACCAAGTTTGAATATGAAAGATATTGATGAAATAATAAAATCATTGGTCGATATTGAGAGTGCCTATAAGTATGTTGAGGATAATATAAATGAGCTTGAAGCAAACCATTATGTAACAGAGTTCTGGGTTAAGTACCGGAATAAAATAACTGATATAAATGAGAAGCAAATGGCTCAATGGGAGCTTGAGTTCTTTCTATTTCAAATTATTGGGGCAAAGGTGTTTTCGTTTTCATACGCTACTGGTGAAAATCCCGGAGATGTGTATGAATATCCAATACTTGATGAACATCAAACCAAAGCTTTTGAATATTTAAAAGTGAGGGCTAAGAGTACAAACTCCGTAGTGTTAAAGGCAAGATTTAACCATCTTTTGTGGAAAGCTATAAAGGGAATAAAAAATAAAACCTATGCTATAGTAGCTATTGATGCTTACTTTGAAATTCTTTTAACAGAAATTAGCTCTCAAAGTGTCGACACATCAGAATCTGAAAGGTTAATCACAAAAAAAATTGACTCACTTTCAAGCATCATTTCAGAAGCTAAGTATAAAGCTGCCGAGCTTATCAAAATTGTACGAAAAATATTACTGAATGAAAACAATCTAAAGTTTTATAATAAAGTTCATCTAATTGAGACTATGCTTAAATATCCATCTGTCTTTAAGCCTGTAGCTTTTGAAGATATTCTTTCGGTTTTTGAAGACAATTCTTTGATATCTGGCTCACAAAAAACAGACGACTTTACAATGGCAAATTATTATTTGCCAGTCGCTGTAAGGGTGGCTTCAAAACTAAAAGCAGATATTGGTATTTGGCATTCCAAAATTGGCGATGCCCATATTCGACTTGGGGATACTGAAACAGACCCCGAAAGAAATTGGATAAAGCAACAACAGTATGCTTTGGCAATCCAATCATACAGGCAGGCTGGAAACGAAGAGAAAAGAATCGCTGCAGAATTAAAATATTCGGCGCAGAGGGAAAATGTGACATTACCTACCTCTGTAATTGACTATTCACCTGAGCAAATTACACAACTAAAAGAGATTGAAGAAGCAATTAAGCAAGACACTGAAAAACTTCTTGAACTTCCGACTGACTCTATATGCGAATTTCTTGCAAAAGGGAAATACTTGCCTTCCGCTGAATTGTTGAAAGAGACTGGCTATGACAAAGAAAATGTATGGTTGGAAGGAATCACAACAATTAAGTTTGACAGTAATAAAAATATTGAAAGCATCAAGTCCGATAGTAATGAAAATGAAAACGGTATTATGCGGTATAGATACCATTTACGCCACTATGTAAGCCCATACTTGTACTACCTTTTCATTCCTGGCATTAGGTCAGGAAAACTTACATTTCTTAGCTTTATTAAATTCCTTAAAACTTATACATGGATTGGGTTTCCATTAACTAAAAAAGACCTTAGCGGAAAGCTGATAAATTATAATTGGATTAGTATGGTTGCTCCGGCATTGCAGGAATATTTTCTGCAAATGCAAAGCTCACTACTTAGCGAAGATTATAAGCCAAATTTCATGCTTGCAATAGATAGCTTAACGATTAAGTTTGAGGGTCTGTTAAGAGAATTTTGTACAAGAATAAACGTACCCACAAGTACCAGCAATAAGGGTAGTATTCAGGAAATGTATATCCACCAATTGTTAAAACATCCAACAATTATTCATTGTTTTTCTGAAGATGACAGGGCTTTTTTCGAATTTCTTTTTGCCAAAGAAAATGGCTTCAATTTAAGAAACAATGTTGCTCACTGTTACTTTGATTATACGGATTATAGCTATCAATATCTTCACTTACTATTTGCAGCTCT
>CAYVLT010000195.1:0-8485 GCA_964452405.1 uncultured Ferruginibacter sp. | reverse complement strand
CACCAGCATTCCGACTCAACGCTATGCGCACAGGAACACGCAGCGGTGCACCGATCATTGTGATACCGACCGTATCAATAGAACTGGACGACGGGCTTGCTGTCCACCGCATTGGCTCAGCGCATTGGCCCACTGCGGCTTGGTCCATTGCCCAGTATGTGATACAGTATAATATGCTGACTATATGGATACACAGCCATCGGTAATACACGGTGATCTGTAATACACCATCGGGCATGCTGTCAGTTACCATCGGAGCAGTCACCTCCGATTTATTCGTCATATTGATCACGGCGCTGTACATCAGCCGTTGCTGCAGTTGTGCCACCACCATTAACCGGGTAAATTCCGGCGGACTTTGCTCCGGACGCTTCAGCGTGTACCGGAGTCCATCGCTGGTGTAAGTAGCGCTGAGTACGATGCCTTTTTCTTTGGCTGCCGGCAACCGGTCTTCGTGCGTTTTACCGGCTTTGTCTTTCCACACGGCTTTATAAACCTCCCCGGGCAATGGCAACAGGCTGAAAGTACCCATGCCATCATGCACAGCAGAAAAGGCGGTGATCACTTTGTTAGTTTTATTAACGATGTTTCCTTTGATGAACACCGGGCTTCCATCCTGGTCGGTTGCTTTGAATGCAACAGTGGATTCAACCGAATCCACGAGATCGCCGCCCTCGGGAAAAAACACCACTGAATATTGCGGTGCCACCGCTTTTTTAACAGGCATCTTTTTAGGTACCACCGGTATGGGTTTGATGCAAAGCAGGCTTGAATCAAAATTCAGCATCCAGGCTGTGTAGGCACGGATGTATAAACGGGTGTCAGGAAAAGAATCAGGGATGATAAAATCGGAAGAAGCCCCGGATAAAATAACCGGCATCATCTTACGCTGCAGGATGGTGCCATTGTCGTTGATCAGTTCAGCATACAAAGTTTTACTCATGGCCGCCGGCAGATTGTCAGCAGTAATATATGTTTTGAACCAGATGGTTTCACCGCTGCTGTAAATGGCTTTATCTGTTTGTACGTACAGTTTTTCCTGCATGTACTTTGTTTCTGCCGTGTTTAGCAACTCATCGATCTGCTGCGCCTTAAGAGTGAAACAACAACCGGTAACCAATAAAAAAAGAGCGGAGAACTTTACAACAATTCTTTGCATGAAGCAGTGTTTGGATAAAATGAAAAAACTGAACAAGGCCCGCGGGTTGCCGGTTATTGAAAATTATTTCACATTCAATGCCGTCATTCCTGCGTACTTATCCAGGAGGGATAAAGATAATCATAAAAAAAACACAGCCTCCCGCTGGGGCGTCATAGTTTAACATATCAATTGCAAATGAATACCTTTACCAACAGCAAATACTGAAGGATGATGAAAAAATTTCTGGCAATAAGGGCCTCTTTTTTTTGTAACCATGGCACACTGCCAGCCAGTAAAAGATTCGTTGTTGATAGAAGGTCATTACAGGACCTTTCAATACAACCTCCCCGCCACAGATATCAGCCAGGGAAGCCTGATGTTCATCATGCATGGGTCCGGTGGCAGCAGCAATGATATGCTGAAACACAGCACACAACTCGAACAACGGAGTGCCGCTGAAAAATTGTTGCTGGTGTACCCGGATGCTTACCTGCACTATTGGAATGAATGCAGGAAATATTCAACGGCAATGGCGAATAAAATCGACATCAATGAAGCCGCTTTTTTCAATGCAATGATTGATTACTTTGTCAACAAATTTCACATCAGCAGGGAGCATGTATTTGCCGCCGGCTTTTCCGGTGGCGGACACATGGCGTATAAACTCGGACTTACCATGCCCGGCATCATAAAAGGTATTGCCGCGATCGTTGCCAACCTGCCGGATACAGCTTCCTGCGATTGCGTTAAAGCTAACAAAGCACTTCCGGTGCTCATCATCAATGGCACTGATGACCCGGTAAACCCATTTAAGGGAGGTGAAATGTTTGTGAACAACGCCAGTTTTGGTGTAGTGCTGGGTTCGCAAAAAAGTTTCAGGTACTGGGCTTCACTGGCTGGTTATCGTGGAGAACCGGTAACCGGGCTATTGCCCGATACAGATACCAGCGATCATAAAACCATTGAACGATTCAGCTTCAGTCAACCCGGCAAACCTCCTGTTTGCCTGTTGCAGGTAAACGGCGGTCACCACGATTACCCCGGCGACATTGATGTATATGTATATGCCTGGAATTTTTTCAAGGCGACAGAATAAGTTGCGAACGCTGCTTCACCAGGAATGATTTACCCGTACCAGAAAAAATACGGCGTAAAAAAAGCACTTTCAAAATAAAATATTATCTACTACCTTTAAGATCGTTACCGGGTGCCATATCCCGGTACTCACTAACCTGTTAAATTACCTCCATCTTACCCTGTTGAAAAATGATGATGCTTACAGAAGGGCATGACGAATGTCAGTAAATTTTAATACCTGCTTTTTGACCTTTAGTTCAGTAAAACATTGAACGCTGCTATTATGTTCATCATTTCTAAATCTAAAACATTTAACAATGGTTACAGAAACCCAACACCGCACGCTCATCGATGAGTGCAGGCAATGGTACGATCAGCTTACCGCCTACCGCACCAAACTCAATACCCTAAAAAATGAATTATATTATTTCGCCCCGGGTAAAACTGAACAGGATACTTTAATGGGCATTGAACACTTTCACAACCAGTTTCACATCCAGTTAATTAATGTGCACGACTTAAAACACGAGATAAAGCATCACGTGGTGGAAGCTGAACGACATCCCAATTTCGGACACCGCATCCCTCATCACTACATCAAAGACAAACTGGACCTGTTGCTGGGTGACCTTGACAAACTGGAGGACGAATTTCATCGTTTCATAAAACAATGATATCATTATAAACGCCGGCCAATCTGCATAAGATTGGCTGGTTGCTTATCAGCCTGCCTCCCACTGCCAGTTACCTGGTATTAATTGTATCAACATTAAATTTTTTGCTATGCCAACCTACGATTCCAATCATGTAAAAAATATCGCCCTGCTCGGACATGCCGGCTGTGGTAAAACCACACTATCAGAAAGCATGCTCTTTGAAGCAGGCATCACAAAACGCCGTGGCAGCATCGCCGGCAACAATACCGTTAGTGATTACCACGAACTCGAAACAGAAAGAAAAAGCTCTGTGTTTGCATCCCTCATGCATACGCCCTGGAAGGATTACAAGATCAATATCATCGACACGCCGGGTTATGATGATTTTATCGGTGAAGTGATCAGTGCCCTGCGGGTGGCCGATACCGGTGTGATCCTTTTAAATTCGGTGGAGGGCGTGGAAGTGGGCGCCGACATCATCTGGGAATATACCGACACTTTTAAAACACCTACCATTTTTGTGGTGAATAAAGTAGATGCCGATGGCGCTGACTTTGACCGTACATTAAGGGAAGCCAAAACCCATTTTGGCGGCAGCGTGGTAGCCGTGCAATATCCCGTACAAACCGGGCCTGGCTTTAACCAGATCGTTGATGTATTGAATATGGTGATGTATGAATATGGACCAGACGGCGGAAAACCACAAAAACTTGCAATCCCTGAGAGCGAGAAAGAAAAAGCGGACCTGCTGCACAAGGAACTCATTGAAACCATCGCCAGCAACGATGAAGGCCTGATGGAGAAATATTTTGACCAGGGCGAACTTTCTGAAGAAGAGATGAAAGCTGGATTGCATACCTCCATGATCAAACACGATATCTTTCCATTGTTCTGCGTATCGGCAGAAAAAAATATGGGTGCGGGAAGAATCATGAGCTTTATCGATTACGTGGCTCCTGCCCCCACAGAAATGCCTGCGCAAAAAACCAAGACAGGCGGCACCGTTAGTTGCGATGTGAAAGGCCCGGCCTGCCTCTTTGTTTTTAAAACGATCATTGAGCCGCATATTGGAGAGCTAAGCCTGTTCAAAGTGTACAGCGGTACCATTAAAGTGGGTAATGAACTGATCAATGAAAATACCGGCGCCTCCGAAAAATTCAATCAGCTGTTTTTGATGGAAGGCCATAACCGGGTTCCGGTGCAGGAACTGGTTGCCGGTGACATCGGCGCCACCATCAAACTCAGGAGTACGCATGTAAACAACACCCTGCACGAAAAAGGCGCCAATATTGAACTGGTGCCTATTGAATTCCCTCATCCGAATGTTACGGTGGCCGTTGCCGCGGCAAATAAAGGCGACGAAGAAAAACTGGCACAGGCACTGCATACATTGCAGGAGGAAGATGCCACGGTGAAATTTGAAGTATCGCCGGAACTGAAACAAACATTGCTGCATTGCCAGGGCGAACTGCATCTGAAGGTATTGCAATGGAAGATTGATCATGTACATAAGCTGGAAGTGAAATTCGACAAACCGAAGATACCATACCGGGAAACCATCAGCAGGAAAGCTGAAAGCAATTACCGCCATAAAAAACAAAGTGGTGGCGCCGGCCAGTTCGCCGAAGTATTCATGCGCATAGAACCCTGGTACGAGGGCATGCCAAATCCTGAAGGGTTGAACCTGCGCAACAAAGAAGAGTTTGATCTTGACTGGGGCGGAAAACTGGTATTCTGCAACTGCATTGTGGGTGGCGCTATCGATGCCCGTTTCCTCCCATCTATCCTGAAAGGCGTGATGGAAAAAATGCAGAATGGTCCGCTTACCGGCTGCTATGCCCGCGACATACGGGTAAGTGTATACGATGGAAAAATGCATGATGTGGACAGCAACGATATCTCCTTTAAAATTGCCGGCTTACAGGCATTCAGGCAGGCCTTCATGGAAGCTGATCCGCAATTGCTTGAACCTATCTACACCGTGGAAGTGCTTTGCCCGGATGAAATGGTGGGCGCTGTAATGGGCGACCTGCAAACACGGATGGGTGTGGTGGAAGGCATGGATGCAGAAGGACATTTTCAAAAAATTGTTGCTAAAGTTCCATTGGCGCAAATGCACCAGTACTCTTCTTCCCTCCGCAGTTTAACACAGGGAAGGGCAAGATTCAATATGTATTTTGATTCCTATGCACCGGTGGCTTATGACGTACAACGCCGCCTTACCGAAGCGCATAGCAAACACGAACTTGTGCTGGAATAAGATTCAGCCGGGTCGAATCGAAACAGTGTAACAGGAAACAGGCCAGGCTGCTAATTAAAAAAGCCGGCCGGTTTCCTGTTTTTATTTCAGAAACAGCAGTGGCTCTATGGATCCCGGCAACAGCAAGGGTTCATCTTCCTCCAACATTAACCTCCTTTCAACAGTAGTTTTGTCCGAACCCCCTACCTTTATAGCTGGAACAAAACGCACCAAGATGAAACGTTACTACCTGTACACCCTCTTGCTTTTTCTATTTGCCGCCTGCAACTCCAATCAAAAAGACCAGCAGGCTACTGTAAAAGACTCTGTTACCATCATCCCAAAAGCCGATAGTGCTCCTCCGGTAAAAGATGCACATTATTTTTGGGCGGTAGACGAAGAGGATATGAAAGGTATCTCGATGAAAAAAACAAGACCTGTGAGCGCCGACTCTTTGAATGCATCCAGTATGGCTGGATTACTCAACAGCACGTACCCTGAAATTCCACTGGCATACGTGAAAACTTCAGGTGATACAGTGTTTTTAAAAATTTCAAACAGCAACTACCTCACCAAACAGATCGGGTCCACCGGCGCTGAATCTTACCTGGCCGAAGTGATCTATAATTTTACAGAGCTCTCAGGTATCAATAATGTTGATATCCGTTTTAAAAAAGGTGATCATGCAGAGCCTGGTACTTACACCAGGACTGATTTTGTAAGAGAGAAAAATTAAGCTGCAGGTCCGGTTGCATTATTGAGATTGTACCAGGTAAGCTGCTCCCGGAACGGTCTGTTTTTAACGGCCCAATGCGGCGATAGCAATGTCGATATCCTGTGGTGCCGCTTCCTGTTCGTTGAATGCCGGGAAAAGAAGGTACCCGTTAACGTTATCATTAATGGTGGTTCTTGGCAACACGATACTTTTTCCTCCCACAGAAAAAAAGTATTGACTTCGATACAAACCGGTGGAACACAATACCTGCTCCCCGATCGCCGCGGTTGCGATCTCCGAAATGTATGCGGCGCCACTTGCATATTGATAAGCATACAGGTGAATGATCCCGTTCTCAAAATTCCAGCCGATACAGGCGCTGTTAAAATTATCTGCGGCCCCTTCCTTAAAGCCAAACAACCGGTTCACCATTCCCTGGTTTCGGGCAGATGCTGCCTGGTATGCCGCACTGCTGTCGAACTTCACGATGAAATTGATATGGGTGCCGGTAAAAATGGTGGCGCTGTCCTGCACACAATTCCGGCTCCCTTTTAATATCCGGTAATTATTAAAGGAAGCATTGTCAATAACAACCTCTTTGCCTGCGACGGATAAATCGTTGCCGGTATTCTTGCTGCAGGATAACAGCAGGAGGAGTAAAAAATAAGAAATGGTTTTCATGAGTTTGTACTTAAGGGATTATTGGATGCTCCAAAATTACAACAGCTGCAAAAATATTTATTAGAAGAAACAACTGAAAAGGCATAGACAAGCAACTACAAATACAATTCCCACTACGCTTTTCCACGAACAAATTTTGGTTGGAATTTTTCTCATTTTGAGAACGGCCGCCGGTTGATTTTCAGGAAAATATTTTTTTACTTTTTTTTCCACAACAGCTTTAAACAATACCCGTTTTAAATCAGCACCTTATAATTATTTCAACAGGGGATGGTTGCTGAAACCCTTTGCAGCAAAGCCATTCCGGCGAAATAAAAGCTGTGTTCACTCGTTCATAAAAACTATTGTACCCTTTAATCTTATCCGCTGCTATGAAACAACTATCCGTATGCTGTGTGCTCATGCTCCTGTTTTTCACAGGTGAAATTTTCGCCCTTCCGATCAGCTCAGCCAACTCGGGCAATTGGAATTCACCCGCCACCTGGACGGGAGGGATTGTTCCATCAGCCGGTGATGTGGTAACTATTTCCAACGGCCATACTGTTAGCGTTACTGCCAATGCTTCCTGCATCTCGCTTACCATTGGCAGCGGTTCATTAAACAGCAACACCAGTTTACAGGTAACCGGAACCGTTAGTTTAACAGTGTCAGCCAATATCACGATCATGCCGCCCGCTGGTGGCACTACCGATAACACCCTGGATGCCGGCGATGGAACGGTGACCTGCTATTCACTCATCACTATCAACTCAGGCAGCAACAGCAGGAGATGTATCATCACCATCAACGACGGAACGCTGGATTGCCAGGCAGACTGCCAGTTGGCTTCCAATGCCAACAGAAATAAAATAACATTTACAGGAAACGGAAACCTCATGATCGGCGGAACAGCAAGCTCCATCGTCAGCGGGCAGTTTACAGCCGGCAATGGTACCGTGGTGTACACGGCCGGTGGCGACCAGGATATTCTTCACCTCAATTATTATTCGCTCACCTGCACCGGCTCCGGATCAAAAACGCTTTCAGCAAACATAACGGTGCAAGGCAACCTGCTGATTGCCGGAATGGCCAGGCTGGACGCAGGCGTCTCGAACCGGACACTAACCGTAGGTGGCGACTGGAGTGTTACAAGTACTGATGCAGACCCATTTGTTGAAGAGGCCGGCAAAGTGATCTTTAACGGCAGCAGTGGCACGCAGTTGATCAGCACAATATTGGGTACCGAAACTTTTTATAATCTCACCATCAATAACAGTTCAGGTAATTCGCCGGGCATTTCGTGTATCAGTAATATCTCGGTCCTGCAAAGCTATTCACATAGCGCAGGTGTATTGGATCTTTCAGGAAAAAGTATTACTGTAAACTCGCAGAACAACACCGGCACCTTCATCACCTGTCCGCTTACCGGCGGCGCCATCATCAGTTCCACCGCCGGAGCATCGGTGAGTTTTACAAACAGTAACGATTCCACCTATGTGAACATCGATGGGTTTTCTATCGGTGACAATAACAACAGCGTTTACCTGTATATTAAAACAGGACGTGTTAATATTGAACGGCTGGTATTATATGGAAATGGCGATTTTACAAAGACAGCTCCCATTGATGATGCCAGTGCACAGGGAGGAAACAGTTATCATGGCAATGTAAGCTTTACGGCCACCAGCACAGCCAGCCGTTGGCGCATGGGCTCAGGAACCGGTGCACAGGCAGATTCATTTTTTGCAAAAGCAGTTTTTAACGCATATGCAAACGGGGGCAGTAATAATAATTTTATTATCGGTGCCAACTCAACAGGGAATTATTATGCAGACAGTGTGTGGCTTACCAGTACAACAGTTGGGGGCTTGTTCATCGGTCGCCAGAATGGCGCCGTGTCGGGAACCGCCAGCTCTCATTTTTTCAACGGCCATGTTGAAGTAATGGTCACCTACTCAGGCAACGTAAACTTTGCAGATGGAAAAGATACGCTGCCT
>CAYVLT010000194.1:0-8546 GCA_964452405.1 uncultured Ferruginibacter sp. | reverse complement strand
CTTTCCCGTAACCAGGGGCAACCTGCGGCCCTTAATTACGTGGCCACCGGTACCGGTAAAAATATCATGGATACCATCCGCCACATCCAGCAACGCATTCATCTTCGCGAAGATTCTGTATTGAAACAACGATACACAGATGACCTGCAGGCATCCTCCAACAACCGGTACACCCTTTTTGTTACACTCATTGTATTCTTTATCCTGTTGCTGGTACTGTTCTGGCAGGCCTGGTTCAATTTAAACAAATACAATACCCGCCAGCAGGAGATCAACGAAATGTTGCGACAGCTCACACTGAGTTTGAAAAATGCACAGAAAGTAGCCAGGATGGGAAGCTGGGAATGGAATATTTCCACCGATGAACAAAAATGGTCTGATGAACAATTTCGCCTCTTTGGATATGAGCCCGGTGAAATCAAACCCACCCATAAATTTTTCCTGGAAGCAGTACATCCTGTTGACAGGGAAATAGTAGAAAGAGAAATTACAGAAGCTTTGAAAAAGAGGCAACCTTATGATATCACCTGCCTGATCGTTCAACCCAATGGCGATATCCGGCATATCAACCTCCTCGGCGAAGTGTACCTTGAAAATGAAAACCAGGTGATCATCGCCGGTACGGCCCAGGATATCACCCAGAAAAGCTGAGCTCTTGCTGGCAGCTTCAATTACCTTCCAGGCAATTTTACTCACCCTTGTCTCCCGCTAACGCTGCATTTGGCCACCTGTTTCCTGCAATTCGTGTAAAAGATTTTCAGTGCAGCCGGCCCGGAAGTATCTTTCTGTAACGGCCACCGAAATACTATTAACGGCTCATCGGAAATTATTGTAAGAATGCAGTTGGCTTTTAAGAAATACAGGGTTGTAAAATGGACGGCACCGGTTGTTTACACCCTGGCGCTTTTATTTTTTTCTTCAGGTGTTTTGTTTGCACAACCTTCTTTCCCGGGATATACACTTTCGAATTTTATCAATAATGTGGCGCACCGGCCCTTAAGTCACCCCAATGCTGATGTAAGCTTTATCACCAACAATTCCCAGATGAACAAAGGGTGGATCAATCTTTGTTTTGTGGGCATCAACTCGCCGGTTAGGGACACGCTGTTGCTTACCTGGAACCAGGGAGTACTCGATGGCCCGGGGAATGATATCATGATCGTGTGCCTGAACAACAGTTACAGCGGGAAAGGAGACATCCGGCTTCTGTTATCAGATGGAACCTACTCGGCATCACAGAACATTAATTTTACAACGGGAATGCTGCTGTCGTCGGGCGGTAATATTAACATTGAATATTACAATTGCCTGGCGCTGCAGGTCACTCCCACCGAAACAGGTTCTTACAGGCCGGCAGCGAAACCGCTGGATATCGCCAGTTTTTACACAGGTCCACTGGCAGTAATGGGAGTCGAGCTCACCAATCCCAGCGCACCTACACCCGATTTTCTTACTATTGCTGTCACTCAAATTGCCAGGCTGCAACAAGGTACTCCACCGGTTACGCACGACAGCACAATCACCGGCTGCGGCAGTGTTGTGTTTAATGGAGTCACTTATACCGCATCAACAATACTGACTGATACACTAAAAAGTATATCCGCCACCGATAGTGTGTATGTCGTTAGCCATATCAACGTGATCAGCCCTGTGGTGATTGACAGCAGCATAGTTTCGTGCAGCAGCGTGCTGTATGGCGGAATCAACTATTCCAGCACTACCGGATTGAGTGATACAATTGTTGGCAGCTTTGGCTGCGATAGTGTTTATTTCCTGACGCATATTGTTATCCAACCCATACTGCCCGTGCTGCACGACAGTACGATCAATTCCTGTAACAGCGTAGTGGTAGGTGGTATTACTTACAACGCTTCAACAGTATTGAGAGATACCAGTTTCAGCTACCTCGGTTGTGACAGCATTTACTCAGCGCTGAACATACGCATTCAACCTGTAACGCCGGTAACGCATGCCAGTACGATCAATTCCTGTAACAGCGTAGCGGTAGGTGGTATTACTTACAACACTTCAACAGTATTAAGAGATACCAGTTTCAGCTACCTGGGTTGCGACAGCATTTACTCAGTGCTGAACATACATATTCAACCTGTAACACCGGTAACGCATGACAGTACGATCAAATCCTGTGGAAGCGTACAGGCAGGAGGTATTGTTTATAATACATCAACAGTACTGAGGGATACGATCTTCAGCTACCTGGGTTGCGACAGTATCTATACGGTTACGCATATCCTCATTCAGCCAGTAACACCACAGGTGTATGACAGTACCATCAGTTCCTGCCACAGCGTGGTTTATAGAGGCATCACTTACAATAGGTCAACCGTTCTGAGCAATACAATATCCAGTTACCTGGGTTGCGACAGCATCTTTCAGACAGTGCACATCAACATTAATTCCGTGGTGCCTGGGCTGACAGACACAACTGTCCGTGGCTGTGGTTTGGTTAACTACCTGTCTGTGTTGTACCAGCAATCCACTCAATGGAAGGATACCCTGCACACTTCACTTGGCTGCGACAGTGTTTACCGGACTGTACATATTCTTGTAGATCAACCGTCCGTTATGCAGAAAGACACTTTGATAAAAGGTTGCGGTAGCGTGGTTGTAAACAACAGGGTATACAACAGCTCTGCCGCAGTGATTGACACGCTGAAGAGTATTGCAGGCTGCGACAGCCTGTATTTTAAGAAAGTGATCCTTGTAACGCCCAATAATTTTGTTCCTGTATTGCAGGGCTCAGCAGACAGTGTTGGCCCGGGCACAACTGTTACAATCACCGCAGCCGCTCCCGTTGATTTTACAGTGCTATCCTGGCAACCTGCCCCCGTATTTCCGTTACAACAGTCAACGTGGCAGCAGTTCACTGCCCAATCAACAGTAAAGGTATCAGCTATATTACGATCCAACGAAGGTTGTGTAAGTACGGCGAATCTTCTCATAACTGTTATCAGCAAGCATCCCGAAATTTATTTCCCTTCGGCATTTAACCCAAACAGCGTTGCCGGAAACAACCGCTTCGGGCCTGTAGGAAACTTATCGCTTGTAAAAAGATATTCGTTGTCCGTTTACAACCGCTGGGGAATATTGGTTTTTTACAGCACTGATCCGTTGAATAAATGGGATGGTACTTATAAAGGCGTTCCCCAGGCTCCGGGAAATTTCGTGTGGCAGGCAATTTATTGGGGCCGGGCATTAGTGCCTGTTACCCGCAGTGGAAACCTGTTGCTGCTGTAGCTTAACACCGCTAATTGCCAGCTATCATCTGTAGGATGCCGGCGTACCTGTTTGAACAAACGCCGGGCCTTTTTTGAAAGGGAAACAATACATTTGCTTCTTCAAACAGATCTCATGAAAAAGCTCACACTGGTTTTATCCTGCATCATCTCTTTAGAGCTGCTTGCCCAAAAAAATATGCTCAGCATGGAAGACGCCATGTTGAAAGCAAGATCAACCTTGGCACCGGGGAACCTGAAGCAACTTCAATTTATTTATGGCACTAACGATTATGTGTACCTTAAAAAAGAGGGAGCGTCGGAGGTGTGGATGAAAGGAAATATTTCAAAAGAAGAAAGTCCTTTTTTAACGCTGGAACAGCTCAATGAAAAATTGAAAAACAGTTCTTTTGGCGACTTGAAAAGCATGCCGGCGATAAAGTTTAACCAGTCTCCGGGGTGGATATTTACGGTAAAGGGAAATAAGATTTCTTTCAATCCCCTGGCCAATGAAGTGAACATACTGGTGCCTGCGGAAGTGGCTTCAAAAGAAAATGCAGAAGAAAGCAGTCGCGGGTATATTGCTTACCTGGAAGATCATAATCTGGTGGTACGAAGTGTTGGAGGAGCCGTAAACAAAGTTACCAGTGATGGAAGCAAGGATATCGTATATGCGTCATCGGTACACCGGGAAGAATTCGGTATTACCAAGGGTACATTCTGGAGCCATGATGGCCAACTGCTTGCTTTTTACCGGATGGATCAAAGTATGGTGGCGGATTATCCCATCATCGACTGGAGTAAAGTACCGGCAGTGAATGAAAACATCAAATACCCGATGGCAGGTGGCAAGAGCCACGAGGTAACGGTAGGGGTTTATAATGCGGCAACAAAACAGTTGCTCTACCTGCAAACCGGCGAACCTGCCGATCAATATCTTACCAATATCGCCTGGAGCCCCGATGATAAATATGTTTTCATTGCCGTACTTAACCGCCAACAGGATCATATGAAACTGAACCAGTATGAGGCTGCAAGTGGTAAATTCGTGAAAACGCTGTTTGAAGAAACCGACGACAAATATGTGGAACCACTGGTGCCGATGTTATTCCTCCCGGATAATGCCGGGCAATTCATCTGGCAAAGTAACCGCGATGGATGGAATCACCTGTACCTCTACGACACAGCCGGAACCATGCTCAGGCAACTTACCAAAGGCGACTGGGAAGTGATCGACGTAAAAGGATTTGATGAGAAGGGTGGTAATCTTTTCATCGTCACCACGCAGCAATCGCCCATCACCAAACAACTGGCGGCCGTGAATATTAAAAAGGGAACAGTTAAAAGTATCACGGTAGCTGATGCTGTACATCTTCCACAAATAAGCACAGATGGCAAATATGTACTCGATGTTTACAGCAGTACAACCGATCCCCGCACCATCGAACTGAGAGAGGTAGCATCCGGGAAAACAAAAACATTGCTGCAGGCTTCCAACCCGCTCGAATCATATTCAACAGGCAACCTCAATATTTTTACCATCAAAAACAACGCAGGTACTGAACTCTATGCCCGCCTGTTTCGCCCGGTAAATTTTGACAGCACTAAAAAATATCCGGTGATCGTGTATTGGTATGGCGGTCCGCATGCACAACTGGTAACGAATAGCTGGAACGGAGGTGCGGGAGATTACTGGTTTCAATACATGGCTGAACGGGGCTTTGTGGTGTTTACACTCGATACCCGAGGAAGTGATAACCGGGGCAGGGCTTTTGAGCAAAGCATTTTCCGGAGGGCAGGCGTGATGCAGATGGAAGACTTAATGGCCGGCGTACAGTACCTGCAGCAACTTTCATACACCGATAAAGACAGGATGGGATTATTTGGCTGGAGTTATGGCGGATTTATGACCACTGATTTTATGCTCAACCATGCAGGTATATTTAAAGCTGCCGTTGCAGGCGGACCGGTTATGAACTGGGCCTGGTATGAAGTGATGTACGGCGAAAGATATATGGATACTCCGCAGGAAAATCCTGAAGGATATGCTGCAACAGATCTTACAAAACAGGTGGAGAAACTTCGTGGCAAACTGTTACTCATACATGGCTTGCAGGATCCTGTGGTGGTGCAACAACACTCGGTGAATTTTGTAAAAGCCTGTGTAGATAAAAATATCCAGGTTGATTACATGATCTATCCCGGGCATGAACACAATGTACTGGGAAAAGACAGGGCCCATCTCTATCAAAAGGTAACCGATTATTTCCTGGCCAATCTCAGCGGCAGCCGGTAAAGCCATGCTGGTACCGATCTTACTGTAAGGCCGGGCCGACGAATATAACTGCCCGCCCCGGCAATGCCTTACACGGCAGCGCTGTGATATTCGTCGCTGTTGCCCGGTTACTGCCGGGCATCCGTTACACCCGCGACGGGGCTTTTACCTGCCTGCCGGAAATATTAACAAGCGGCGTTGCAACCCTTTTCCGCAAATTGAAGTTTAGCAGGTAGCGTTTTACCCCTGAATAAACAATAACTATTTCGAAATGGGAGAAGTGGAGATCGTTCGCCAGCAGCACGTGATCATCATTCATTCGGATCTTTTCTTTTATGGCAATGCCGCCACTGAATCATTAAGTGAACAGGTGGCAGCAAATATCAGCGTGCAATGGAACGAACACGGTCATACTGTTTCATTGAAAGGTCAGTCTTTTAAAGTGCATTTTAACATCCGTGGTTTTTGGGCGCCCCGTCTTACTGCCATTGATGTACTGGCCAATGTAAATCCCAGGAATAATTACTTCCGCATAGAGCCCTATTCTCACGGCAATATTTCCTACGTGGATGATATCGGGTGCAATACAGGCTACTTTTTGCTCGACAATATCATTAACGATTCCACTACCGCTGCTCACGAGTACGGACACACGCTTGGGTTGGTGCATCCCGATGTGCTGGATATACGTGGCAAAGGAGTGCCCGGCATCATGTACCCGAGAGGTACCATCACCGATCCGGCATTTCAATACAGCCCGCTGGCACAGCCGCTTGCACCTGGCGGCACCATGAATCCTTTTTTCAGGAAAGTACTGCCACCAGACATTGAAGCATTGAAATTGCACCGCCTGCAGTACAACGAAAACGGGATGGCGATGATCGGTGATTTTTCTTCTGTGTGGCATGAGGCAGAAGTAAAATACTAAACCGCTCGTGTATTTTTTTTAAAAGGCACATCGCAAAATCCCTTATCTTTCTGTTCTCTTAGTAATTCAAATTAAAGTATGCCAGTTTTATCAATTGAGGGTCTCCGCAAAGACTATGGGCGGATACAGGCCCTGAAAGGCGTTAGTTTCTCTGTTCCCAAAGGCTGCGTGTTCGGAATTCTTGGTCCTAACGGAAGTGGCAAAACCACCTTGCTGGGTTTGATCATGGACATCCTTAAACCAACAGCGGGTTCGTATAAATTATTTGACAAGGAGCCATCCGAACAATTGCGCCGGCAGATCGGCACCTTTCTCGAAACGCCAAATTTCTACCATTACCTTTCCGCCGTGCAAAACCTTACAATATCAGCGGCCATCAAGCAACGGGGGGCTGAAGATATTGACGAGGTATTGCAAAGGGTAAACCTGGCCGAGCGCAAACATTCGAGGTTCAGCACCTATTCACTTGGTATGAAACAACGCCTCGCCATAGCCTCCTGTTTGCTGGGTAACCCGGATGTACTGGTACTGGATGAACCCACCAACGGACTCGACCCGGTGGGCATTGCAGAAACCAGGGAGTTGATAAAAAAGCTGGCCCAGGAAGGTAAAACGATCATCATGGCCAGTCACCTGCTGGATGAAGTGGAAAAGGTATGTACGCATGTGGCTATCCTCAAAAAAGGTGAATTGATCACCACCGGAAGGGTAGATGAGATACTGGCCAACGAGGATATTGTGGAGGTAGGCGCCGCAGATTTCAACAGGCTGCAACAGGCACTTACTGGTCTTTCCGGGTACAGTAACAGCCGGCAGCTTGATAAGCTGCTGCAATTATATTTCCCGGTTGGCACCGCCAATCTTGAAAGGATCAACCAGCATTTCTTCAACAATGGCATCACACTGACTCACCTGCTGCTGAAAAAGAAAAGCCTGGAATCTAAATTTTTCGAACTTACAAACTAAGTGATACGTGGTACAATTACTAAAAATTGAATGGCTTAAAGTAAAAAACTATTCAGCATTCATTGTGCTTAGCCTTTTTTTCCTGGTGGGTATCCTGGTGGCTAACTACGGGGTTTTTTATACCAAAAAAAACCTGATCGATAAAGCGGATCCTACCGGGATGATCGCCAGTGCATCACCTTACGACTTCGCCCATACCTGGCAAACCACCAGTTATGTGAGTGGATTCTTGTTGTTGTTGCCAGGCCTGTTGCTGATATTGTTGTTGACGAATGAATTCGCATTCCGGACACACCGGCAAAACCTGCTGGATGGCTGGAGCAGGAAAGATTTCATTGATGTGAAGATCGTGATGGCGATCATCACCGCGGTAACAGCCACTTTACTGGTAGCCCTTACAGCATTGATCTTTGGATTTGTTTCGGGCTCTTCTTTTTCTACAGAAGGAATAGAAAATATCGGTTACTTTTTTCTGAAAGCAATCTCCTATAATATGGTGGCTTTGTTGTTTGGTACACTGGTGCGTAAAACAGGATTTGCCATCGGCTTGTTTTTTATATACATGGGGTTGGAAAACATTATTTCTGTAATGCTGTATGGCCTTTCGATAAAACTGAAAGCAGATTATGGCTTCGACATTGGTAACATGGGTGACTACCTGCCCATGAATGCTTCTGACGGATTGCTGCATTTTCCGAAAAATCCAATTTCTGACATGGCCAATAATTCAAGCCGGATGCCACACGACTATAGTTATGTAACACTGGCCCTGGCATTGGGCTACCTTTTGTTGTTTTATGTGTGGACGAGGAGCAGGATTTTAAAGACTGACCTGTAACCGCATATACGGTATCTATATTTTCCATTTTTAAAACTGTTGAGTATGAAAAAAATTTTTGTGTGGACAACACTGATCGTAACCATGTTGTCGGCCGGGGCACAGCCACGCCTACCCGAAAGTTATTTCTGGAAAAAGCTGGCCAACGGGCTTGAGGTGGTGGTGATAGAAAATCACAAAGTGCCGCTCGCCACCATTGAGATCGCTGTGAGAAACGGGGCCTACACAGAAGGACCTGAGTACAGCGGGCTCAGTCACCTGTTTGAGCACATGTTTTTTAAAGCGAACAAAGATTATCCCGAC
>CAYVLT010000193.1:0-8594 GCA_964452405.1 uncultured Ferruginibacter sp. | reverse complement strand
GCGGCAATGAAATTCCGGCATAAACCGCTGCGCTATTTATTCCGTTGCTTCATTGCCTTGGTCGCCAAAAGACGGGGCAGGTTCCATAATTAATTTATAAATCTTAAAAAAGAATGTTATGGAACAGAACACAATGATTCAACCAGATTGGAGTAAAGTAGCAGAAGTAGAATTGGTTTATAAAACCAAAGTGAAAGCTTCTGAAAGACCATTGATTAAGACTTCTAAAGATTGTTATCAAACCTTTCTGAAAGTGTGGGATGAAAATAAAATGGAGATGCAGGAAGAGTTTAAAGTATTATTAGTTAACCGTGCCAATAGAGTAACTGGTGTTTATGAAGCATCTGCCGGAGGAATTACAGGAACTGTTGCAGACCCGAGATTGATACTAGCTGCTGCCCTTAAAGGTTTAGCTGTTGGCATCATACTGGCGCATAATCATCCAAGTGGTAATCTGCAGCCAAGCCAGGCAGATGAGCAACTAACCTTAAAGATTAAAACAGCGGCAAGCTACCATGATATAAAAGTATTAGACCACCTAATACTTACAACCGATGCTTATTATTCCTTTGCAGATGAGGGGCTTTTATAGGCCCCTTTTTTATGCAGTTAAAATGGTGTAATCAGCTGAGTTTGCCGCTTATAAGCTATATTTACAACTAACTCTTTTAGTAAACGCCATAAACTAATAACTAACCCGGAGACTGATACATGCAACTGGAATTAATTAAGCCCATTAAAGCCCTGAACAAAGCCTACCTCAAAGAAAAGGTAAGTCGTGATCATATAGAATTATTCAAGAAAAATCTGCAGCAATTACTTGGCCGAATCAACGAGCAGGAAAGTGAAGAACACCTAAAAAATGTGATTGCCGACTTTCTAAAAGACACCTGGTACAAAGAGCAGTTTGAAATAAACACTAAAGACAGGAATGACCTGGTAATACACACAGGAAAAACAACCAAGGAACCTGTAGGCGTTATTCTTGAAGTTAAAAAGCCTTCCAATAAATCAGAAATGATGACAGAAGCGAAGCCAAATGCAAAGGCTTTGCAGGAGCTTATTTTGTACTATTTAAGAGAACGTTTTGACCATAGCAACACCGATATTAAATACCTGGTAGTTACCAATATTTATGAGTGGTATATCATTGATGAAGTTTGGTTTGAAAAGAATGTTTTTCGCAATAGTAAACTAAAGAGGGATTATGAAAACTGGAAGTTGAGTGGTAAAGACACCAAATTCTTTTATGACAGTATCGCCAAAGCTTTTCTGGATGAAGTAACAGAAGAAATGCCGGCAGCTTATTTCGACGTTCGTGATTATCAAAAGTTTGTTGCTAACGCAGATAAGGAAGACGACACAAAGCTGATCGGTCTTTATAAAATTTTATCTCCCGCACATTTACTGAAGCAGCCTTTTATAAATGACAGTAATAGTCTTGATACAAAGTTTTATACGGAGTTACTACATATAATCGGACTTGAAGAAATTAAAGATGGCGGTAAAAAGCTAATTAGACGGAAAACAAAATCTGATGAAGCATCCTTATTGGAGAATACTATTATAAAGTTAGAGGATAAGGATGCACTGCGAAATATCAATAACCTTTCAACATTTGGTGAAAACAAAGAGGAGCAGCTATTCAATGTAGCTTTAGAGTTATGCATTACATGGATTAACAGGGTGCTATTTATAAAGCTGCTGGAAGCCCAACTTTACAAGTATCACAAAGGAAACAAAGACTACCTTTTTTTGAACAGCAAACTTGTTTATGATTTTGATGAACTGAGTAACCTGTTTTTCCAGGTGTTAGCCGAAAAGCCGGGAAGCAGAAGAAACCATATTCAGGAGAAATTCAATAAAGTTCCTTACCTCAATAGCTCTTTGTTTGAACGTATTGAACTGGAAAGACAGACAATCAATGTAAGCGAATTAGATAATCGCCTGCAACTTCCACTAAGCGGCAGCACTGTACTAAAAGATGATAAGGGTAAAAGAAAAACCGGTTCCCTGCCAACCCTGCAATATCTGTTTGAATTTTTAGATGCTTATGATTTCACAAGTGAAGGAGGTGAAGAGATACAGGAAGAGAATAAAAATCTTATCAATGCTTCTGTGTTGGGATTGATTTTTGAAAAAATTAATGGTTATAAAGATGGGGCTTTTTTTACTCCCGGTTTTGTAACCATGTACATGTGTAAAGAAACCATTCGAAGGTCAGTACTTCAAAAGTTCAATGAAGCAAAGGGATGGCAATGTGAAACACTTGATTGTTTATATAATAAGATTGATGATAAAAAAGAAGCTAATAAGATCATTAACAACCTGCATATTTGCGATCCTGCTGTAGGTAGTGGTCATTTTTTAGTAAGTGCGCTTAATGAAATAATTGCTATCAAAAGCGAATTGAAAATATTACAGGATTCTACGGGCAAATCGTTAAGAGACTATCATGTAGAAGTTGTAAACGACGAGCTTATTATTACAGATGAAGACGGAAAGTTATTCGACTATAACCCACACAACAAAGAAAGCCAGCGTATCCAGGAAACCCTGTTTCATGAAAAAGAAACAATAATAGAGAACTGTTTATTTGGTGTGGATATAAATCCAAATTCAGTAAAGATTTGTCGCCTGCGCTTATGGATTGAGTTACTGAAAAATGCGTATTACACCGCATCCAGCAATTACGCCGAATTAGAAACTTTACCAAATATCGATATCAATATCAAATGTGGTAATAGCCTGGTAAGTCGCTTTGGTTTAGATGCTGATATTAAAGTTGCGCTACAGAAAAGTAAATTTAATATTGATGGTTATAAAGTTGCAGTACAGGCCTATCGTGAAGCTGATACTAAGGAGCAAAAAAGGTCAATGGAAGAATTAATAGACTCTATTAAAAAGGATTTCAAAAGTCATATTAGTCCTAATGACGTCAAGTATAAAAAGCTTTCAAAATTGCGGGGTGATTTGTTTAACCTTAGTCAAACAAAAGAATTATTTGATGAAGGGAACAAAAAGAATAAGGATACAAAGAAAAAAAACGAACAATTAAGCAAAGAAATAACGAACCTGGAAGAAGAGATTGAAGAAATAAAGAGTAATAAGATTTATGAAACTGCATTTGAATGGCGGTTTGAATTTCCAGAAGTATTGAACGGCGATGGTGATTTTATTGGATTTGATATGGTAATTGGAAATCCACCTTATATAAGACAGGAAGAAATTAAAGAATTTAAACCTTATTTGAAATCCGTCTATAAAACGTATTCAGGTGCAGCCGATTTGTTTGTCTTCTTTGTGGAAAAAGGGATTAATATTTTGAAAGGAAGTGGACAATTCTGCTATATTATACCAAATAAGTGGATGCAGACAGGGTATGGGGAAATGCTAAGAGATTTATTTTTAGAATTGAAAATTAATTTTTTGATTGATTTTGGCGATTTGCAAATATTTGAAGAAGCAACTACATATCCTTGTATTATAAACTTAACTAAAAGTCAGAGCCAGGGTAATTTTTATTCTTATGTTGTTAAAGAACCAAAATATAATGAATTTGAAACCTACTTAAAAAGTATCCAAAATGTAGTTTCAAAAGAGAAATTAGCCAAGCAAACATGGATAGTTAGCGATAGTGGGAATCAAAACCTTCTTGATCGTTTAAAAGAAAAGTTTCCTAAATTAAATGAATATATCAATGGAGAATCTTACCGGGGGATCGTTACAGGTTTAACTGAAGCATTTATTATTGACGACGAAAAGAAGAAGGAACTAATATTTGCTAATTCTAAAAATTCTGATATCATCAAGCCAATCTTGCAAGGCAGAGATTTAAAGCCGTATAGCTTACCTCAAATTGAAAAGCATTTATTATTCGTTCCTTGGCATTTCCCGTTACATAATACCCCTAAAATATCAGGTCCTTCGTTAGAAGCAGAAAAATTATTTCAAAAAGAATATACAGAAGTCTACAATCATTTGTTGAAGTTTAAACAAAAGCTTTCAAGTAGGAATATTGTAGAAACAGGCATAAGATATGAATGGTATGCTTTGCAAAGATGGGCATCTGAATACTCGCAAGAATTTGAAAAGCCCAAAATTATGTATCAAAAATTTCAGATCAAACCATGCTTTATTTACGATGATCAAGGGCTTTATTGTAATGATAGCATTTGGTTCATCCCATCTACAGATAAAGTACTATTAGCAATACTAAATTCTAAACTTGCATGGTGGTTGATTTCTAAGTTTTGCTCCGCAATTCAAAACGGTTATCAATTGATATGGAAGTATTTTGGACAAATTCCAATTGCACCAGCGACTGGCGATGAAAAGAATAAAATAACCAAAATCATAAATGAAATTCTCTTAATTAAAAAACATAATTCGCAAGCTGATACTGCGGCGCTAGAAAATGAGATTAATGAGTTAATTTATAATTTGTACGGATTAACAGCCGATGAAATTAAAATCATCGAAGGAAAATAAACTAAAACAACCTTTAACTATGGACGTTCAACCCCAAAATCAAAACATCGATAAACTCTTCTCAAATACGACATTCTATATTGACTTTTATCAGCGCCAATACAAGTGGAGCGACGAGCCTGTAAAACGGTTGCTGGATGACATATTTTACAAATTTAATGAGCAGTATAAAAAGTATAAAGAATTAAGTTTGCCTCTGGACCAAGTGGTAAGCAAATATGGTTGGTATTACCTTAATACCTACGTAACAAATAACGTAGATGGAAAACTGTACATTGTAGATGGTCAACAAAGATTAACTACTCTCACTCTTTTGTTACTAAAACTACGGCACCAAGCCAAGGATTTTAAATCAAAATTAGAAGGCTGGGTTAGTAGTAAAATTGTTGGTTTGTCCGGCTACAAAACAGATTTTTGGATGAACCATGAAGCACATAAGTTATCAATGCAAGGGCTGTATGATGGAAAAGATGCTGAAGACATTGATGTTTCCAGTGGACTTACGGCGCAGAATATGGTAAGCAATTATGGAATTATTTCTTCTCGGCTTGACAATGAATTGTTGGATTTACACCGACTCGAAAGCTTTATCTTTTATTTTATGCATCGGCTTGTTCTAATTAATTTAAATGTAGAGCAAACTGATGTGCCAATGGTATTTGAAGTAATCAATGACAGAGGTGTTAAATTAAAACCCTACGAGATTATCAAGGGAAAGTTATTAGGGCAAATTTCAAAAGAAGAATTGGAAGGCCTGGGATTAAATGATTTATGGGAACAACAGGTAGGTTCAATTAATGCATTTAAAGAGGATGAAATTGACCAATTTTTCACTTACTATCTTAAAGCAAAACTTGCTGATACAATTGGCGAGGGTAGAAAATACGATAGAGATTATCACAGGGTTATATTTTCTGAAAACAAGCTTAAACTTGATCATAACCCCAGCCAGGTAAAGCAATTTTTATTAAATGATTTTAAGTACTATACCAACCTGTATGCAAAAATTTATGGCTATTATAAAGATGCAGGGTCGAACAGTGGATATGAGTATGTTTATTTTAATAGTTTGACAGAAATGGACAATCAGTTTTTACTTATTTTATCAGCATGTTCCATTAACGACCCACAGGAGAATGAAAAAATTAAGGCGGTAGCGTATGAGTTAGACAGATTGTTTTGTCTATTGCAAATACAGAGAAGTTACGGCAGTAATGCATTGGCTGTGGCAATCTATAAAATCAGTGTTGAAATAAGAAATAAAGATGTATCACAAATACGTTCCGCTTTTGATAAAACTCTGATGGAATTACTGACTGAAACAAGAGGTGTAGAAGCTGGTTCGCCACTGTCATATGGCTTCTTTAAGGAAACTGGAATAGAACTGGATAAAAGATTTAAACGTTACTTTTTCGCAAGGGTTGAAAAGTTTATTGCAGATAATACGAAAATGAATGTAAAACATTCACTTTACGATTTGGTCCAGAATACTGGCTCTGTTAATGGTTTTCATATTGAACATATACTTGCAGACAATGATGAAAACCTGGCATTGTTTAGCGGTGACGAGGAGAAATTTAAAAGCGAACGCAACCGGCTGGGAGGACTTTTATTGTTGAAAGGAAAAGATAATATTTCAAGTAATAATGAGACGTATAAGAAGAAGTTAAAGACTTATGCAAACACATTGTACTGGAATGAAACTTTACGTGAGGATACCTACACAAAAAAGCTTGACTTTTCAAATATGATGACAACATATAAACTTACGTTTCGACCTATGCCGGATTTCGGGCAAACTGAACTTGAAGAAAGGCATAAATTATTATTTGATATGGCCTCATTTATCTGGAAATAAATGTAAAAACACAATTACCCATGGACCAACTTGAACATCCAAACTTTGAATTGTGGCAAGAAAGAAGGAACTGGTTTGAAAATGAATTAGAAAACAAACAGCACCCGTTAGCAAGTTATCTTGTAAGCGACCAGGCAACCGCTTTACTTGTTGAATTACAAAGTTGCTTTTGTGCAGGTGCCTTTTTATCGGTAGTAATTCTTTCAATCTCAATAATTGATGCACAATTAAGAGAAACAGAAGCTGTTGACAATAAAATCGGTACTTCAAAACTATTGAGTCATTATTTTACTGGGGTAGATATAAACTGGCTGCGACTTTTGCGCAATAAATATGTACATCTTGAACTCGACAATCCCGCGGTTACGATTGACGATCAATACGGCAAGAGAGAGCAAATGGAGAGTGACGCCAAGCGGGCAATACAAATGGTGATTCATGCATTTTTTCAAAGCCCGGGAACTTAAAGTATCTTTGCTATATGTTTTACCGCAGAAAAATTATATTGGCCTTGTTACAGGTATTTGGTGGCAGATTGGAAAAAATTAATCTGCAAAAGTTACTGTTCCTGGTTTGTCAAAAACAAAAGGAACCGGAGTATGATTTTATACCATACTTATACGGCTGTTATTCTCATTCAGCCAAGGCAGATTTGTTTACAATGGTTAAAAAGGATTTTTTAATTGAGGACGAAACCGGCTATTCAAAAAAGGATCGAAAAAACTATTTGTCTTTGTTAGATGAAGAAGACAAAAGATTGGTGAACCAGGCTTATGTGTTGTACAATAAAATGGATGGCGATGGATTGATGAAACATACTTACACAAACTTTCCTTACTATGCCATAAACAGCACTACTGCCACCAGGTTATTGACAAAGGAACAACTGATAAAAGTGGATGCAATTCGACCCAATGTAAATAGTACAACTCTTTATACTATTGGATATGAAGGAATATCGCTGGAAGCTTATTTAAACAAGCTAATTAAGAACGATATAAAAGTATTGGTTGATGTACGGAATAATCCACTAAGTCAAAAATTTGGATTCTCAAAAAGCCAGCTAATCAATTATTGCAAGGGGTTAAATATTGAATATATTCATTTCGCTGAAGTTGGCATACAATCAGAATACAGGCAGGAGTTAAAAGAGCAAAGCGATTATGATAACCTCTTTACCAGTTACAAAAAGAAAACACTTCCAAAAACCATAGCTACACAGGAAAAAATACTTGGCTTATTGAAGGAAAAGAAACGAATTGCATTGACCTGTTTTGAAGCAAATATTTGCCAATGCCATCGTAAACATTTAGCAGAGGCCATAACACAACTTAAAGCTTGGAATTATGAACTAAAGCATATTTAGAATGGCCCTTACCAAAGTACTGATTGCTGTAAAAACTTACCCTTCACTCTCTACAAAATATGATGAGTTAGTGTGTACTGCCGGCTTTTTAGAAAACGGAAGTTGGATAAGGATTTTTCCCATTCCATTTAGAAAATTAGAGTACGATAAAAGATACAGTAAGTACGATTGGGTAGAAATTGATTTGACAAAAAACACTGTTGATTTTAGGCCTGAAAGTTATAAACCCCGGTCAATCGAAAATGCATTTAATGTAGTTGGCCATGTAGAAACGCATAATAACTGGAAGGAAAGAAAAGATATTGTTTTAAAGAAAGTTTATACCAATCTCACCCAACTTATATCGGAAGCGAAAGACAAAACAATAGCCACATCATTAGCCACTTTCAAACCCGCTGAAATTCTTGATTTTACTGTAGAGCAGGTTGAACGGGAATGGGATAAAGAAAAGCTGGCGGCACTTAAAGCAAAAGCCCAACAATTACATTTGTTTCAAAATGCTGAGAACCCTTTTGATGTAGTAAACAAACTGCCTTTTAAGTTTTCTTACCGATTCAAAGACGATGCTGGTACCATATCCAAATTAATGATTGAAGATTGGGAAATTGGAGCGTTGTATTGGAAGATGTTAGCGAAGTATGACGGTCATGACCGGGAAACAAAAGCTTGTGAAGATGTAAAGAAAAAATATTGGGATGATTTCGCCTTGACAAAAGATCTGCACCTATTTCTGGGAACTGTGTATGAAAGCCATGTAAAAAACTATCCGAATCCATTTGTTATTATTGGCACATTTCATCCTACGTTTCCAAAACCTGTTAAAGAAGAACCTCAATTAAAGCTGTTTTAAAAAAGCTTAATCCTTGTACTGTTGATGAA
>CAYVLT010000192.1:0-8735 GCA_964452405.1 uncultured Ferruginibacter sp. | reverse complement strand
TAAAGGCAATGCGGACCGGGACAGATCCCAATAATTTACTGATGGGACTGATAGCTTCGCTGAGATAGCCGGAGTCGCCCACGCGGCTGCTGCTGAAGGCCAGTATTTTTTCTGTGCGGTATTGCGTGCGGTTATTGTTTTGAATGGTGAAAATAAAAAAGGAATCATCAATATAATCGGGTAGTCCGCACCGGCACCTGTTCCTGGAGAGGAGGAGCAGGTATTTTTACCGGTCAACAGAATGTTTACATTTGTTCATAGTTGTAAAAATGATGAAGCATTTTCTTATATATTGTTTGATAGCGGCCTGGCCGCTTACCGGTATTTGCCAGGCTGATAACGAGATACAGGTGTATGCATCGGCCATTACTCCCAAAGCAGTTACGCTGGCCGAACTGCACCAGAACTATACTTTTAACGGGATGAAAAATCTTACTGATCCAACACAGGCGAGATGGCTGGAGGAAACGCTGGAGCTTACCCATGGATTCGGGAAAAATTTTGAACTGGGTTTCTATACTTTTACCGGCATTGCGCCTGGCGGCCGTTTTGAATACCTGGGCAACCATATACGTCCCCGTTATACCTTCCCCACAAAGCCCGGTTCTTTCGGACTGAGCCTGTCGCTTGAGCTGGGTTTTATAAGGGCATCTGTGAACGATCCCTTTCAGATGGATGGGGAGCTGCGGCCCATCATTGACCGCACTTACGGTAACGTGTACCTTTCTTTCAATCCTAATGTGGCATTCGTACTCACCGGGGATGAAAAAGACATCCGTTTTGGTCCACAGTTGAAAGCCGTGTACACCGTGCCCAATAAATTTGGAGTGGGCTTTGAATATTATGTTGACCTCGGCAGTTTTAAACAGTTCAGCCCCTTAAGGACGCAGGAACATTTACTGGGCCCCATGTTCGATCTTTACAGCAATCCCGATTGGGAACTGCAGACCGGCTTTTTATTCGGACTTACACCCGGAAGCAATCAACAGGTATTCAAATTGATCCTGGGCCGGCGTTTTTCAAAATGACCGGTACCGGTCCACGTACTCCCATCGCAGGTAAAGTTTAACATCTCCTGTAGTGGATTATGCCGCTATCAAAAAGCGGGTAGCGTTGAAATCAGTATTTTTGAAACACCTGTTTCACAAAGCCAGGTGGTACCATTTTGAAAAATAAAACCTCACTGTTATTAATGCTGTTGCTGCTGGCGGCAGGCAGCCTGTTGTATGCACAGCCCGTTACCGGCGTTTGGCGTGGAAAGATCAACCATAAAAGAGTGGAACTGAAAATAGTGAAGAACGGCGACAGCATCACCGGCACCAGTTATTATTATGAATCAGCCGGTAATTACAGGCGATACAGTATCAAAGGTTATTTCGATGGCAGTGATAATAGTTTTGTGTGGTGGGATGATGAGTTGATAGAAGAGAAGCGCAGCAACCGGTTCTCCCTTCAAAAACTGGCGGCTCCGCAGGCTGCTGTTGCGGACTATAATTGCCCGGGTGGAACAAAAATGTACCTCAATGGCCAGGCAGGTCCAAGGGATGAACCCGGGGATGTGAAAGCCGGGCTGGCCCTGCAGAAATTTGATACGCCATTATTCCCGGACGAATGGGATTTTATCATTGAAAATTATACGGTGGGCGCCAATGATCCTGGGTTGATTGATAGTGTTGGCCGCATTGCTTTTACCAAACCGGTACCTGTGGAACCCGTGCCCGTTGCGGTAGTAAAACCGGCTAAGGAAGAGCCACCCCTCGAATCACCTAAGCAACAGCCCCCGCCACCGCGGCCTGTTAAAAAGGTGCCCGTCACCGTTAGTAAACCCCTTCCTGTTGAAAAGCCGGATGTAAAACCGGTACCGGCTCCCACGCCACCGGCGCCACTCACCAATGAACAGAAATTTGCCAGCCGCACACGCCAGCTGGTGAAGGAGATCGCTGTGGCCGGCGATTCGATCGAACTCCGGTTTTACGACAATGCGGAAGTGGATGGAGATTCCATTGCCATCTTCCTCAACGGGAAGATGCTGTATGAGCATATCCGTTTGTCAGATAAGCCTTATACCGTGAACCTGGCCGTGAGCAGCCTCGACTCTGCCAACGAACTGGTGATGGTGGCAGAAAATCTTGGATCGATACCTCCCAATACTTCGCTGATGGTGGCGCAGGTGGATGGTGTTCGTTATGAAGAACGTCTTGAAAGCACGGAGCAGAGCAGTGCCGTTATTCGTTTCGTTCGTAAATCTCCCCCGCGATGAGCTGCTCCATTCGCCTGCATCATCTAACTGCAGGAATTTTATTTATAACCTCGTAAATCCTTTGATGAAGCTGGCCTGGTTGCTGATGAGTTGCAACCGGTAGGCACCGGCTGGCAGGGCATCCACCGACAGCGATATTTTGCTGAAGCCATTTGCCAGTTGTACTGTTTGCCGGCTAAGCAATCGCCCCTGTTGATCATAGATATGAATGGCCGCCTGCTCACGTACATTGGTATTTACCTCCAGGAATAAAGCACCTGTTGTGGCGGAAGGATACAGGCTGATGCCGCCCTGGTTGGAATAATATATTTTTTTAACCGGTGAATAACTGAAACTGCCGTCGTTGTCAATAATTTTCAGGCGGTAAAAATTATTACCAGTGCGTAATTGCTGATCAGTGAAACTGTATTGCTGCAACAGGTCGCTGTTGTTACCGGCATTTACATTGCCGATACTGCGAAAGGTTTTTCCATCCGTGCCGGATTCAATCCCAAATTGTTTCGTGTTTAACTCGTTTACCGTGCTCCAGTGGAGAATGGCTGAACTGCCGTTGCGGCTAACAGTAAAGTCAGCCAGCTTAACCGGTGTGGTAATGGCGGAGCAACCATTGTTAAGGTACAGGGTGCTGTCCTGGTCGGTCCATGCCAGTGAATTGCCTTCGGCTTCGGGAGTGTTGCCCGGGTTAGGCCACAATGTGGCATCGTAGGTTCTTACATTTCCCGTACAGGCGTTGCCGTTATATTCAAGTTGTAAATAACGAAGGGTGGTGGCTGCATTGGCCATGGTACCGCCTGCCATCCATTTACTGGCGGTGGTGGTGGCAGAATTGATATTGATGTACACAACATACAATTCGTTGTTGATGCAGAGCGATGTGAGGTCGTATACCTGGTCGAAATTATTGGGTATAAAAACCACCCGGCTGTTGGCAGGCACCTGGCCGGCGGCGCTGGTTATTTCGTGCAGGGTATTACCGGGCTGAACGATGATGGTGCCGGGACCAATTTTTGCGGAAGCATCCACCCCGGCTAAAATACCTGTGGGAGTTTGAGAAGCCGGCGGGTTGCGTGACCCATAACTGAATTTATACAAGGACACGGCGCCGGGCTGCGGAGACGTGAAAAACACAAATTCATTGATGCCTTCTGTTATGCCGTCGGCTGCACAGGCATTGATGAGCGCTCCGTTGATCACTGGACATTGTGCTGTGATGGAAAGGGCAAAAAAGATGGAAAGGATTGAAAGGTGAAATTTTGTCATAAACAGTTTTTTTAAAAGGCCGGATCAGCCCTGCTCAAAAATAGTGCATCGGGGGCAAATCCTTTAATAATCCCGGCAAAGGGAGTGGCAATGGGTGTTATCTTACTATTATTTTCCAAACCGGTGAGAGGGGAGGGTGGGCAACGACGGTCTGAATCGGGGCCGCCCGGGATGACCGGGAAAAGAAATAGCCGGCAGTTGCAGGTTTGCTTATTATTTTACCTGTACAATTGAAAGACCGCTGAATTGTACACAGCCACCTTTGGTTGACAGGCTGCCATGTTTCTTTTTAACTGGGCCGAAATGCAGGCTGATAAATAGACCGGGAGCAGGATCATTTTGCGCAACTAATTTTCCGGCAACTGCACTGATATCAATTTCCAGTTGCTTTGGTGCACCAGGTGAGCTCAAAGCGTACAGGTCGAGGAGGGTAATGAAATTTTGGGAGGAAGGCTTGAAGGATCCCGCGGAAGGCTTTTCGCGGCTGATATACAATTCGTATACACCTTCGGGATAGTTTATTACGCGGGGCTGGTGGAGGAGCAGGAGCGTTTTACCTTTTACTTTAAAAAAAGAGCTGCCCGGTAAAGGGCAGCTGATGATCATATCTTTCGCTGAAGCATTGAAGGAGCTGTCTTTATGAAACAAGCGCAGCGTGTCGGATGATGTTACCATGAGTGGTTGTATCACCGGTTGTGGCCGGTAGTTAACTCCACACAGCATGGTTACAAGCAGGAAAACGAACTGCACCGTATTAGTATTGAAAGCGGTCAACAGAAAATTTTATATGCCTTATATTGATCTGCGCCTGGGTGGTTACCTCGCTTCCGTTTAAGCTGGCTCCCCGCACAACGAAGGACACGTTGGCGTTTTGCAGGCTGTTTATGGTAAGGCCCAGGGCTTTTGCCACTTTGGTGGCGTCGAGCTCCACTTCTTCCACCGGTTGCCCGGCTACATGGTGATTGGTATGATGTTCGGCTGAAAAGAGATCGAGCAATCCAACAAAATACCTGCTGGAAGCATCTGGTGCTTCACCGGCGGGTTGGTTGAGGTACACTTCAATTACACCTTGTGGGATACGCTGCACTGTTAGTCCTTCAAAAATGATGGCGAGGCGTTCGGGTGATGTACGGTCGGTAAAATTGAAAGTGCTCCTGTTTTTCGTACGGGCAAAATTTTGCAGGCCGGTGGCGGATTCCTGGCTGAAGTCAGCTTTTTGTTTTTGGCCGTTCAGTTCAGTGGCCGCCTCCTTGGTGATGAGTGGTTCACGGGTAACGGAAACGGGCCTGGCAGCAGGACAACTGATCGTGCCGGGAAGGTCATCATATTTATAATGTAATTGGTTGGCGATGTCGAGAATGTCGCTGCTTTTGATGGCAACAGCAGTTCCGGTTTCGTCGAAGAATACAAATGTTTTATTCAACCATACAGAATCATTAGGATTTGCTCTTCCTCCACACCTGTTTCTCCATACTTCCCACAGCCGGTCAATTTCTGAATGGTGTGCCCAAAAAATAGGGTCATTGGCGGCAGAACTTACCACAGCCATGTCGCCATTCACAGTCGTGTGTACGGAACCGTGAGGCCCGGAGTTTAAGTTGGTTTGAAAAGTGGTAAAAGGAATGATGTCAAGAGAGTTATTGAAAGCAGTGCGGATACTGGTGGGTAATGCGCCGCCACCATTAATGGCTGAGCTTCTGTTGGCAACATACAATGGGTTACCCGGACTGTTATCCCGGTAAGCGGGATGCATCACCAGGTCCGTCTGGTAATCCCAGTAAGGCAGCGTAAGATTTGCCCTGCCGGACTGTGCCCGCAAAATGCGTTCAAAGAAATACAGGTACATGCGGTGCCAGGCAAAAAAGTAAATGGACTCAGAAGATTTATGGCAGGTGTTCCAGGAAGGCAGGTTATCCGGGAGCGTGGTGCCGTGGATCGCTGCCTGGTAGATCCAGCTCGTTGGATTCGTATAAGGCAGTGATTTCATTTTTAACACGCCCACTTTAATGGCATTGATCTCAGCCTGGGTAAGCAGGTCGATATTTTTACGAACCCGCAGCGGTTCATCTCCAAAACGACTTTTGAAAGCGGCAGCATCCAGCAGGATCGGAGACGATGGCAAACATTCCACAATCGAGACGGTTGGTCTCTGGGCTGGACTGTTTGAAGTAACGAGGGTGGAGTTGAACAACAAAAAATTGCCAAATAGCAATCCTGCCACAACAAAAAAGAAATTTTTCATTTAACTGCTTTAATGATTCATTAAGGTTAGGTAACCCGATTGTTTGTAATTACTGCTGGTACCGCAAAAAACGCTGGTAGCAAGGCATACAGGCCGGGAATGTGTGCAAACAGGGCTTCTCACAACGCTGTTTGGCTGATTGTAATATAAAATAACGGATTAAAATCCTGATAATTGTAATAGCAGCAGGAAAAATATTGTGCCTGCGGGCTTACACCGCTAAATAAAAACCAGGAAAAAATTAATGCCGTAATGATTATAATTGTATGTTTGGCAAAGTTTTTTCCTGTTATCCCTTTTTTGATCCACCCATTATCCCTTCAATTACCGGGCATGCTGCCCTGAAAGCATACAGGTTTAATATCCGTCAGAAAACCCTTTTCATTCCAATATTTGCCGGAAGGCGGTTTTAATTCCATTATCACATGCATGAATTTGCTGTGCCTTTGTTAACAGGCGCAGCAGTGAATCAGCGGCGATTCACACACGATACGTATACCTGAACCATATATATTCAAAGCAACAACAACTCATCACCCTATTCTCAAACAGCAACTACAATGACAAAACTTACCCACCCTGGAAATGTAAGGCATTTTAAATGGCGTAGCCTACACGCAATGTTGCGGCTCGTATTTTTTATCGCCAGCGTTATGTTTTCTGTGAAGTCACAGGCACAGGCTACCTGCATCGGCGTTATCGATGGCAGCAACAACACGTTTTGTGTAACCACCGGCTCCATCACATTCGCCAATGCCATCGCTTCCGGCGAAAACGTACAGTGGCTGAGTTCCGGCGACGGGACTTTCAACAACCCGTTGTTACAGAACCCCACTTACACGCCCGGCCCGAAGGATATTGCCAAAGGGTCTGTTTTCATTTACCTTGATGTTTATAAAGATGACCCGGTTGATTATTGTTCCGTGTTGCCGCTTGTAACACTCAATATCGGGGCGTTGAGCGCAGTGGCTGCCCCGGCCACCCAAACTGCCTGTTCAGGCGCTTCCATCAGTTCTATTATACTGAGTGGCAGCGCCAGCGGCACTACCTACCGGTGGACGCGGGATCATGCCGAGATTACCGGTATTGCCACCAGTGGTACAGGTAATATCAGTGGTACACTTAATAATGCTACCGGTGATACCAGTACAGTAACGTTTACGATTACCCCAACCAATGGTACCTGTTCCGGCTCGCCGGTGCTTGCCAGGGTTTTGGTAAATCCTGGTGTTAGTGCAACCGCAAGCGTTAGTTCACAATCCATCTGCTCGGGCTCAACCATTACACCTGTTATATTGACCAGCGCTGCCAGCGGCGCTACTTATTCCTGGACCCGGAATAACACTTCTTCTGTTACCGGCATTGCTTCCAGCGGTACCGGTGATATAACCGGAAGCCTGAGAAATACATCGACCTCCTCCAAAACCGTAACATTCACCATTACGCCAAAAGCTAATGGTTGTAACGGTTCCAACATCACTTCAACTGTTACGGTGAGTACTTCTTCCAATGTGGTAACAGCAACCAATGCCCAGCAAACCACCTGTTCTGCCGCAGCGATCAGCACCATCACTCCGTCAGGAGGAAGTGGTACCTACAATTGGACCCGGAATAATACTTCTGCCGTGACCGGAATCGCAGCCAGCGGCACCGGTAGTATTTCAGGTTCACTGGTGAATAACACCACCAGTCCACAGTATGTAATATTTAACATTACCGCCAGCTCAAGCAGTTGCAGCAACAGGGCTACAGTTCTCGTGAACCCGTCACCTGTCGCATCCGTAATCACTCCATCGCAATCCATTTGTTCAGGTGCCGGCATCAGCCCGATACTTGTTAATTCCTCCATGAGTGGCACTGCCTATACCTGGACAAGAGACAATGCAGCTACGGTTACCGGCATCGCCTCCAGCGGAACTGGCAACAATATTTCAGGCAACCTCACCAATACTTCAGGCGCTGCAGTGCTGGTAACGTTTACGATTACCCCAACTGCAAATGGCTGTAGCGGAACACCCGTTACTGCCACCGTATTGGTGAATCCTTCTGTTACCGGGTCGGTTATACTGAATCCTTCTTCACAAACCATCTGTAATGGAACAGCTATCAATACGATTATACCTGCCGGCGTTACAGGAGCTACCTATAACTGGACAAGAGACAATGTAAATACAGTAACCGGTATCGCAAACAGCGGAAGCGGAAACATCTCGGGTCTGTTAAACAATACCGGCTCTTCACCTGTAACCGTAACATTTAATGTAACAGCTTCCATCAATGGTTGCGTGGGATCACCGGTTGCCGCCACCGTAATCGTGAACAATGCCATTGGCTCAGCTACGGCGAGTCCTTTGGCACAAACTATTTGTTCCGGCGCAGGTATTGCAACCATCCAGTTGAGCGGAGCAGGAAATTATACCTGGACAAGAGATAATGCTGATGCAGTAACGGGCATTTCAACCAGTGGTTCCGGAACTACGATTGCTGGTAGCTTGATCAACAATAGCACTACGGCCCAAACAGTGAATTTTGTAATAACAGGTTCCAATGGAGCCTGCCAGGGCACGCCGGTTACAGCAACAGTAACTGTAAACCCAAGGCCTGTTGCAATCATTTCAGGAAGCCAACCGGTTTGTATTGGTGGTGCTCAACCGTCCTTAAACATTGTGTTGAAAGGTACCGCGCCATGGAACTTAACATACACAGATGGTGTTAACCCGGTTTCAGTAGCCGGCATCAGCTCAAGCCCATACACATTCACGGTTCCTGCAACGGCGGCCACTTACAGCATCAGCGCACTGAGCGATGCCGTATGTAACGGCAACGCTGCAGATATCAGTGGAACAGCCGTGTTAACCACAGTTAACTATACCATCAATGCAACGGCAGGCAGCAACGGAAGCATCAGTCCTGCCGGTGCAACGAATGTATTGTGCGGTGGCAGCCAGTCTTATTTGATTAGTGCCGGTGCAG
>CAYVLT010000191.1:0-8783 GCA_964452405.1 uncultured Ferruginibacter sp. | reverse complement strand
AAATACACCTTCGGTAATCACCAATATCCCGCCGCCGGTTTTCTCCACCATCTTTTCCGCACGCAGTAACTGCTTTTCAAAATCCTCCACGTTATTGTGCTTAAAAGCATAGGTGTATCCCATGTGCAACCGGATGCCGTCTACAATGCAGGCATGTGCTTCTCCATCATATACAATCACGTCTCTCCGGTTCACCAATGCATCAATGCAACTCATGATGCCCTGGTAGCCGAAATTCAAAAGCATGGTATCTTCCCGGCTTACAAACTTGCTGATCACTTTTTCGAGTTCTTCATGTTTCGCCGTATTACCACTCATCATGCGGGCACCCATCGGGTTGCCCATACCATACCTGGCTGCGGCTTCCGCATCTACTTTTCTTACTTCCGGGTGATTCACCAGGCCCAGGTAATTATTCAGGCTCCATACGATCATCTCTTTACCACGAAACTGCATCCGCGGCCCCAGCTCTCCCTCCAGTTTGGGAAATGCAAAATAGCCATGCGCCCTGTCCATATGCTGACCGATCGGGCCGCCGTCTTTCACTAATTTTTCAAAAACATCTGCCATAATAAACTGTATAATTGCTGATTCAGGATATATGTTTGTTTGCCGGCGCCGGTAACCCAGGGCAACATCGTTGTGTCACTCACTTGTACCGCATCAACAGCTTCAACCATATATGCGCCAACACACCTGCCAAACGCTGCGAGTATAAAATATCAATCTTGTTTTTGCGCCTGGTGAAAGGGTTGTTGCAATAGCCGCAAAAGTAATTGATTCTGCTAAAACTGTTACCATTGCATTAATTCTTCCGTCAACATTAATTCCACAACAGGCTGTTTATCTTTGTTAAAATTTTCCGTTATGCTCAAAAACTTGATCTCCTTCCTGGTATTATCATGCTGCTCCATTACTATGAGCGCACAAACAACTGCTTCAAAAAGCCCTGCCCGGCCAAAACTGGTGGTGGGCATTGTGATCGATCAAATGCGTTGGGATTACCTGTACCGGTACAAATCCCTGTATGGAACCGGTGGATTTAAAAGGCTGTTACAGCAGGGCTTCAGTTGCGAAAACACGATGATCCCATACACACCCACCTACACGGCTCCGGGCCATACCTGTATTTATACCGGCAGCGTACCGGCCATTCATGGAATTGTGGGTAACAGCTGGTACAACAGGGAAACTAAAAAATATGTGTACTGCACCGACGATAATTCTGTAACAACCGTTGGCAGTGCCACCGAAGCCGGCAAGATGAGCCCGGCCAATCTTTGGACAACCACCATTACAGACGAATTAAGGTTGAGCGATAATTTTAAAAGCAAAGTAATCGGCATTGCATTGAAGGATCGTGGAGCAATATTGCCTGCCGGGCATAGTGCGAATGCAGCTTACTGGTACGATGATAAAGTGGGCAGGTGGATCAGCAGCAGCCATTATATGCAGGTTTTGCCGGCCTGGGTAAATCAATTCAATGATAAAGATATCCCCGGTCAATACATGAGCACAGATTGGAACACCCTGTTGCCGCTGTCGCAATACGACCAGAGCACTGCAGATGATGAGCCATGGGAAAATCATATCATGGGAGAAAAAACAGTCACGTTCCCGCACAGGCTTTCCGCTATTTCAAAAGGAAAATATGAGGCTTTCAAAACGACCCCTTTTGCCAATTCCTTTTCTTTTCAATTTGCGAAAGCGGCAATTGAAAACGAGGCGCTGGGCAAAAATTCCGTGCCTGATTTTTTAACCCTCAGCATTTCTTCCACGGATTATGTGGGGCACAGCTTTGGTCCCAATTCTGTTGAAGCCGAAGATACTTACCTCAGACTTGATAAAGACATCGCCGATTTTTTAAGCTTTCTCGACACTAAAGTTGGCAAGGGCAATTACCTGCTGTTCCTGACAGCCGATCATGGGGCAGCGCATGTGCCGGCGTTTTTGGCGGAGCATCACATTGGCGGCGGCGGGGTGGATGATGGTGATATCAAAAGGCGCCTGAACAGCGCACTGGAGGATCAACTGCACATCAGCAATGCTATTGAAAATGTAGTGAACTACCAGGTGTACCTTTCTGACAGTGCCCGCCAAAATCCCGCGGTGAAAGCCTTGATCATCCGCGTGCTGAAAAAAGAACCCGCCGTGGTAACAGCAGTGGAACTGGATGCGATTGCATCAGCCACCGTGCCTGAACCCGTGAAAACCAGGATCATCAATGGTTACATGCCGTCAAGAAGTGGCGACATCCAATTTGTTTTTAAGCCGGGCTATTTCGATGGCGGCAATAAGGGCACCACACACGGGCTTTGGAATCCTTATGATTCGCATATCCCGTTATTGTTTTACGGGTGGGGTACTAAAAGCGGTAAACTGAACCGGGAAACCTACATGACCGACATTGCTGCCACACTGGCCGCTATGTTGGGTATTCAAATGCCAAGCGGCTGTGTGGGACATGTGATCACCGAATTAATTAAATAAGTTGCAACTGGAACCGCGGTTTGAAACGCTTTCTCCAAAGCTGTTGGCTGGTATGCACCTCTCCATGTCGTTCACCAATAACCTTACAACAGTGCTTTGGCGCAGTTTTATGCCGGTTCGGAAAAAAATTGCTCAGGTTACCGGCAACCATTTGTACAGCCTCGAAATTTATCCGCCCGGTTTTTTTGAACCGTTTGATCCCGGGCGGGAATTTGAAAAATGGGCTGCCGTGGAACTGGCGGCCGTTGGAGCGTTGCCGGCAACTGTTGAGTTGCTGCAACTACAAGCGGGGCACTACGCTGTATTTGCCCATCGCGGCCCGGCGAGTACAGGCGCTGTCACTTACCAATATATTTTTACGGAATGGTTGCCGGCATCGGGTTACCAGCTTGATCAACGGCCTCATTTCGCCCTCATGACAGAAAAGTATAAACAGGAGGCCGCGGATTCAGAGGAAGAGATCTGGATACCGGTAAAAGCAAAATAGACTTATTACAGGTTTCTTACGGCAATGGATACACGAATTGAAATGGCTACCTGCCGGTAAGGACCAGGTTAACACCGGCAACCAATATCGCAGTGGCATTTTTATTGAGTCGTACACTCCGGCAGGCTGTGCTGCTGTTTACTACCGGGTAATATTTTACACCTTCATTGATCACTACATCCGTGTTTGCATCAGGCAATACACCGCAGTTCCAGTTGGACGGGTTTTCCCAGGCTGTGCTGGTGCTGCCGTTCCAGTAAGCGGTAAACACAAGCGTGCTGGTGTTGCTGTACGTACTGCCGTTCACAAGGCAGCGATACTGGTATCCATACCAGTCTGTTGGGGCATCCGTAAACGTCAGGTTCTGGTTATTGGTACCAGCATATACAGGGTTGTTGCTGATATTACTGAAACCGGAGCCCGTATTCACCTGCCATTGATAGCTGCTGCCGTGTACATTGGAGGCAATCGAAAAACTGCCGGAAGGGCAGGGGGGCGCTACGCAGGCCACACCGCCCAGGTTGGTAAAATCTTTACACAAGGATTGGTAATATTGATTGGCGATTGCTGCATCATGAATCACCACTGCATTTTCATCGTTGGAATACTGTCCTGCTGCCGACCAGTTAAAAGATCCTGTGAATACCTGTGGATCGGAAGATGGATTCAGCGGATCAATCAGCATGATCTTATTATGGTAGAGGTCAGCACCTGAAAAAACCAACAGGTTACTACCCAGCACCGGCGATAGATTATTATAGGCGTTCGATGTATTGCTGAATTCATCCATGATGCCCCGGACAGTAACACCATTGTTGTACCTGGTTTTGATCCGGTCAGAAATGGAATAGTCAGTAAATGCATAAATGCCTAAAAACAGGTCATAGTTGGCAGTGTTGATATAGGTTTCGAGCCGGTCGCCCAGGCTGTCTTTCGGACTGAAATAAACTTCTACCGGTGTACCGTCCACTACAAAATGGGTCAGGTTGCTTTTGGTCTTGTAGGTGCTGAAGGTGGCTGTGCCGGCATCAGGGGTGGCCTGGGGACCTCCCCACATCTTGTTGAATTCGTTGTAAAAAGCCAACGCCACCTGTTTGCTCTGGATGAAAACAATATTGTTATAATCGCCGCTTGTTTGCTGATCGCTCCAGTTGTACGACCCGGTGAGGCAAACCGCATCCGTGGTATCCGGCGAGTTTACATCAATTACCATGAACTTATTGTGCATGATATAGTTGCTGTAGTTGGCGCTGGGAAAAGTATGAATGGATGAACTTAGTAACGATAAGCCACTATTGGCAGTGGAAGAGGTGCCGTTGTAGATCCACCGTACGGTAACGCCTCTTGCAGCAGCAGCATTGGCAGCGGTGGCAATTTTTTTTACGTTACTGCTGTTGCTGCCGGTATAATTGTACAAAGCAATATCAATACTGTATTTTGCCCGGGTGATATAAGCTGCAATGGTATCAGGAAAACTGTTGTTCAGGTAAGCAGCATTCAACCCTGAGGAAATGCTGGTATTAACCGGGTGATTGAAATAGCATTTTATGTGCGGATTTTGGGCCCTGGCAACCATACACAGGGACATCAGCAACAAAAAATCTAAGATCGGCAGTATCTTTTTTTTGTTTGGCAAGGCGCAAAGCTAAGGTTTCTGCACTAATAGTGCATACAGCTAACCAATCATTAACTGGCCGTTCCGGCCTGCTCCATCACCGTGGCAATAAAGTATTCCCGGATATTTTTGGATAGGATAGAGGATTCAATCTGTTGCTGGTACATTCTCTCCGGGTGCCATTGAACACCGAGCAACAGCGGCTTACCCGCTTTCTGTTCCCATTCATAACCTTCAATGATCCCGTCTTCCGATACGGCGTTGATCATCAAACCTTTTCCAAGCCTGTTTACACATTGGTGATGGGCGCTGTTGGCGAGGTCTTTATCCTTTTGGGTGATGGTATGCAGGAGTGTTCCTGGTATGATATTGATCTCGTGTTGTTCATCTCCGTCATCGCTGCGGTGGGTATCGTTTCCTTCCGGGCCGATATCCTGCACCAGGTCGCCACCCAACAGGCAGTTCACCAGTTGCATGCCCCTGCAAATAGCCAACACCGGCAGCTTCAGTTCCAGGGCCCGGTTAAACACGGCCGTTTCAAAGCTGTCTCTTTCGGGTTGAAAGCTGGCAGGAGCGTTGGGATAATCAATAGTATCACTTCCGTAAACAGCCGGATGCGCATCCACTCCTCCAGACATTACCAGCGCATCGAGTTGATCCATCATGGAGATGTTGTCATCTGCGGCAGAAAGGCGGATCACTTCAATGTCATCCTTTTCTTTAAGCCACTGCACATAGTTTTGATGTTTTTTTTCAGAGCCGGTATAGGTAAGTCCGATTTTTAGTGCTGTATCCATTGGTTAGAATAATATTGTTGGTTCGTAATCATGGAAACCGGCGGGTGGAAAAGTTTAACAAACCCGCCTGCGCCCCTGGTCCCTTATTTCGCCCGCATTCAATTATATTTGCGGCCTGCAAATATAAACATCCGGAGCCTGACTGCCGGGGTTTCGGAAGCAGACCAAGCTAATTTTATCAAGCGTATGAGGATCCGATCTTTCATTTTTTTGTTGGTAATGACCGTTGCTGCAAAAGCCCAGCAGAAGCCGATCTATACCCAGTATGTGTTGAATAACTACATTATCAATCCTGCCATTACCGGAATTGAAAATTATACAGATGTAAAGATCAGTCACCGCCAGCAATGGACGGGGATTGACGGCGCTCCTGTAACCACCTATGTTTCAATACAGGGCCCGATCGGAAAAAAGGATTATAAAACCAATGCCACTTCATTTGACGTGCCGGGAGAAAATCCGCGGGGCCGATCTTTTGTAGAAGACTACACTGCCTCCGAACCCCACCATGGCATCGGTGCGATAGTGGTGGCTGATAAAACCGGTTATCTGAGCAGGTGGGGAGGCTATCTTACCTATGCCTATCACAAAGGCTTAAGTGCAAGAACCACGCTCGCAGCGGGTCTTATGGCAGGCATAACTTCAGTAAGCCTTGATGCATCCAAAATACAATGGGGTTCACTTGATCCGTCTGACCCGGCAATCGGGATCGCAAATGGTGAAATTGCTAAGGTAAAGCCTGAACTGGGGGCCGGACTTTGGTTATACGGTGCCGGGTATTATGTGGGTGTTTCAGTGCTGAATATCGTGCCGGCTAAATCAAAGTTTGTCAGCAACGCAATATATGGAAGTGATTATGTGCCGCATTTTTTTACTACGGCCGGGTATAAGTTCTTCTTAAACGACGACATCACCATGTTGCCTTCCGTAATGTTGCAATACGTAAAACCAATGCCGCTTCAGTTATATACCAATGTGAAGTTGCAATACCAGGATAAATGCTGGATCGGCAGTGGTTACCGCTTTGGTGACCAGTTAGGAGGTTTTGCAGCAATGGCGGGTATCAATGTTTCCAACACGTTCAACATCGGTTATTCATACGATGTCTCCACTTCTTCCCTTAAAAATTACTCCAGGAACACCCATGAATTTATCATCGGGTTTTTGTTGGGTAACCGGTACAGTGATTCCTGTCCGCGTAATGTTTGGTAAACTGCATCAACTTATCAATGCCACCGAAGTGCTGAGTGTGTGTTGATCGCCCGGCGCGAGTGAAATCACATCAATGCCCTGGTAAGCGTTGGCAGGTTCCACGCACACAAATGTTTGGTACCCGTCATCGGTCATATCGCCGATGGTTTTAGCCACGTCTTCACCCGGGTTCCATACAACAGTTACCTTACTTCCATCTTTACTCACCCTGATCTTCCGCTGATAACCGGGGTCATCAATGATGCAGTCGTTGGTGGTATTCACGTACCTCCGGTTGGTTTCAGTATTAAACCGCAGTAAGGGAGGCTGCTGGGTTTTAAGATTCATATCAAAGCCTTCGTAAAAAGTTGCATCCTGTAATCCTTCCACGCTGATGCTGTCGATGCTGCTGATGTTGAAATAGGTATGAAGTGCATCCGTATATTCAAAAGTACTGGTGCCGGTATTCGTAACCGTTAGTTTCACCCCAAGTGCACTCCCGATCACAAATTCAATGACCGCTTTAAACGGATGTGGCCAAAGGGCAAGTGACTCACTGTTTTCAGTGAGTTCCATGGTTACAGAAATGGAATCGTTTTCATCCTCCACCTTTTTAACCTGCCAGGGTTGCAGGCGGGCAAAACCATGTTGGGGTTTTTCTTTGTCGCTGGCATGCGGGCCAAACCATGGAAAACAAACCGGTATGCCACCGCGGATGGCTTTCCCATTTTCAAAAACTGAACGTTCACTCATCCATACCAGGTCTTGCTGGTCATGGGGTTTAAAACTGAGCAGGTGGGCGCCATGCAGCGAAATTTCTGCGCTTGAATGAGGGGTATTTACGAGAATGGAGGGGAGTGCGCCTTTCCCTTCAACAAATGAAATTTTTCCGGCAATACCAAATCGTTGGTTAAGAGAATCGTTGTTCATATTGCAATAATACTTATTTTTAAAACCGGATAAATTGATGGGCAAAGATTTGTTGAACAATAAATGAACGGCACTGTTGAGGTGGTTAACCACCCGCTAACAGAAAAAATAAAGAATTACATATACCTTGATCTAAAATTAAATTTACAATTATGAAAAAACTATTGATTGCCCTGGTATTTGCGTTGGGTTTCAGCGGCATTGCGGCAGCGCAGCAGGCTCCTAAAAAAGTAGTGCCCACCGCCACCAAGCTACAAAAAGCCAAACCAGCCGCCACGGCTGCAAAAACGGGGGAAGCTCCTAAAAAAGCGGATGGCACGCCGGATATGAGGTACAAAGCGAATAAAATGAAAACTCCTCCTCCCGGGAAACTGAAGAAAGACGGAACACCCGATATGCGATACAGTGAAAACAAAAAAAAGAAAGGATAAGATAGCCTATAATGAAATGCGGCATCCGGTTTTACCGGGTGCCGTTTTATTTTCTGCAGGCCTTGATCGTTTTGTAAGCCGCTCCTAAATAACTGGTAATATCTCCCGCAATCATTGCTTCCTCTGAAAGATCTGCCGCTGCAAGATCACCTGCCAGGCCATGCAGGTACACGCCCAGCAGGCAGGAATCAAGAGCGGTATAGCGTTGGCATAATAACCCGGTGATTACGCCGGTCAACACGTCGCCACTGCCAGCGGTTGCCATGCCGCTGTTGCCCGTAGTATTGAAAAACAGTTTTCCATCCGGGCAGGCCACGAGCGTGTTCTTTCCCTTTAAAACAATGTAACAGTGATGTTGGGCCGATTTTTCCATCGCCAGTTTCATTCTTTCAAATTCATTGTCGCTGTCACCGAACAGGCGGGCAAACTCCCCGGCATGTGGGGTAAGGATGGCCGGAAATTCTTTTCGGGTAGCCAGTGCCGTTATACAGGATGGAAGCATGGCCAGTGCGGTTGCATCAATCACCAACGGTCCCTGCCAGCCGGTCACCAATTGCCTGAGATTTTCACGGTTTGTTTCGTTGTCCGTTAGCCCGGGACCGATGCCGATGGCGGTTTTTTTGCGACAGATTACAGCAATATCTTTTTCTGCTGAACTGATGGCTTCGGGAACGGCAGCCTGCAGCACATGGGCCAGCGTTTCGGTTGTATGCATCGTTACCAGGCCGGCACCGCTGCGCAGGCAGGCAGTTGCACAAAGCACCGCAGCACCCATCATAAATTCACTCCCGGCAAACAATAAGCCATGCCCATAAGAATATTTATGTGTGAAGGCCTGCCTG
>CAYVLT010000190.1:0-8800 GCA_964452405.1 uncultured Ferruginibacter sp. | reverse complement strand
CGGGGAGCATAAGATATGCCGTAAAGTTGAGGTTTTTGGGATGTTGTGTAACTCTATTTGAACCGTTTGGTATGCAGGATAAAAGTGGTGATGTTCCAGCTCATAAAAAACACGCCCATGGCTACGCCTAAAAATGCCGCGGCCAACGCATTTACATTTCCCATGTATTCAGGCACAAAAAAAAGTGCATCGGCGCCGAAGCTTTTCATAAAACCGCTGTCGATGGTGCTGGCCAGCAAAGCCCAGAATATAAGCAACACCTGGTATTTCCGAAAGTGAAGAATGAAAAGCTGTACCGGGAATGAATAAAATATGTCGTGCAGCAACCGGCGCATAATAATCGTTTACAATTTAAATGTACAACGAAATATCAACGCGGAAAGTGCCGCCCGGATCATTTAATATTTTATAAAGAAGCCTGCCGCTTACGGGTGATGAACAATAAACACACCAATACCACCAGTATCAACATAGCGGTAAACTGGTGTATAACGCCCAGCCATACCAGCCGGTTGTTGTAAGTGGCGTTCAATACAGTAAGGATGCCCAGCACTACCTGCAAAAATACCAGCGCGGGAAACCCGGCACGGAGTGTATTGTACAAGGGGTTGCCCGTCACTTTTTTTGAAACGGCCAACCAACAGGTAGCAAGTATAAAAAGCATGTAGGCGATACCGCGATGAATAAAATGCACAGCAATGGGGTTGTACACGATGTTGCGAAGTGGAGGCTCCAGTTCACCGATGGAAGGTGGAATCATTTTTCCATTGATGTCGGGCCAGGTGGGTGCAGAAATGGCCGCACGCAATCCAGCCATAAAACCGCCAAAGATCAATTGAACAATGAAAAGCGCAATGATACCAACCAGTAATTTTTTTAAACGTGCACTGATCACCAGTTGTTGCGGTGTGATCAATAGCCCCAGGGCAAACCACAATGTATAACAAAGCAGGCCGAGAGCGGCAATAAAATGCGTGGTTAACTCAACATGACCTACAAAATATTTCTCCGGTACAAGTCCGCTCTTCACCATTATCCACCCGATGGCTCCCTGTAGTCCGCCTAAAATGAACAACACCACCATCGGGGTGATCATGGAACGCTGCAATTTTTTGGAAACGATGAAATATACAAAGCCCACCAAAAAAACCAGCCCCATCAATCTTGCCCAGGTGCGGTGAAACCACTCCCAGAAAAAGATGGATTTAAAATCTGACAATGAAAAATTCGGGTGTACATATTTAAACTGGTCGGTTACTTTGTAACGGTCAAATTCGGCCTGCCAGGCAGTGTTATTCAAAGGAGGTAATACACCGGTGATCGGTTTCCATTCTGTGATTGACAAACCAGATTCGGTAAGGCGGGTAATACCGCCGAGCATTACCTGTACTACGATCATCGCCACTCCGATCAATAACCAGGTGGCTACCTGCTTTTGCGCTTTGTTCCCGGGCTGCAGGCCGGATAATTCACTTTCCATAACGCCGCAAAATTAAGAAAGCAAAGCTGTTTATTCACAACGGTAAAAATTCCCGTTCGTTTTATGGATATTTGTTTGCAGATATGCTCGAAGCCTTTTACCATGAATCTAAGATTGAAGCGGGTCTTGATGAAGCGGGCCGGGGTTGTTATGCAGGACCCGTATATGCGGCTGCGGTAATATTACCCAAAGATTTCTATCACCCCCTGCTCAACGACAGCAAAAAACTTACTGAACAGCAGCGTGATTTATTAAGGCCTGTGATAGAAAAAGAGAGCATCGCTTTTGCAGTTACCGCTGTTGACAACAATGAAATAGACGAGATAAACATTTTGCAGGCATCGTTTGCGGCCATGCATCGCAGCATCGACCGGTTACAGGTGGTGCCGGAATTGCTGCTGGTGGATGGCAACCGTTTCCGCAGGTACAAAACCATCCCTCATTACTGCGTGGTAAAAGGAGATGGTAAATATGCAGCCATCGCCGCAGCCAGCATCCTGGCAAAAACCTACCGCGACGAATACATGCAGCAACTTCACCATGAATTTCCGCACTATAACTGGAATACCAACAAAGGATATGGTACGGAGGCGCACCGTACAGCCATTGATACCTACGGGTTATGCAAGTATCATCGCCGCAGTTTTAGCATTTACCCGGATGTAAGCAGCCCATTATTTTAAAAAAAACGGTATTCGTTTTTCTGCCATTAAACTTTTCACCAGTTGTTTCGTCTGTATATGCATTACCAGCTACAATAATTAATAACATAACCAGCTTAACATTACACGTATGAAAACAAAAATTTTATTTGCAGCCATCATCATGGCATTAGCGGTTTCAAGTGCAGAGGCACAAACAGTGGTTCGCCAGAGAGTACAGCACAAACGCATCAGGCAGGGAGTTCGCAGTGGTGAGCTTACGCCGGCCGAAGCGACCAACCTGCGGCATGGACAAAGAGAGATCCGCAGGGAGAAAAAAGCCGCAAGGGCAGATGGCGTGGTAACACCCGGAGAAAGGAGGGAAATCCGCAAAGACCAGCGGAAAGAAAGCCGCAAGATCTTTCGTAAAAAACACAACAACCGCTCCACGATTTGATCAATATGAAACAAACAAAATACAAAGGCCCGTGCTGTCAGCAACGGGCCTTTAATATTTTTTAAGATATCCTCAGCGTTTATAGCGGTCCTTCCACATTTCATTGAATGTTTTTTTACTGAAGTCAAGATCGCTGCGGTGTTGTTTCCATCCCTTAAACAATCCATTCACCAGTTTATTTTTAATGGCACCATTCCCCATATTCATCAGGCCTCTTTTTAAACTGGATAATTTCCAGATTTTCCAGGCCATGTTCTCAGCGAAACTGTGTTGTCCCTGCTCAACGGATTGTTTCCTGTTTTCGAGTAATAATTCATGAAGGTTGATCTTAACAGAACAAACCTGTGTGCAGGCGCCACATAACGATGACGCATAACTTAGATGTTTAAAGTCGTCGAGGCCACGCAGGTTCGGGGTGATCACACTGCCGATCGGTCCGCTGTAAGTGGTGCCATAACTGTGTCCACCGATATTTTTATACACGGGGCATACGTTCAGGCAGGCGCCACAGCGGATGCAGTAAAGGCTTTCTCTTTGTACCGGGTTGGCAAGTATATTGGTGCGCCCATTGTTCAGTAACACCACGTACATTGTTTCAGGCCCGTCGGTTTCGCCCGGTTGCCGTGGGCCTGATATAATACTGTTGTACACCGTTATTTTTTGACCGGTACCATAGGTAGCCAGCAATGGCCAGAACAAAGCCAGGTCAGTGATGGAAGGGATCATTTTTTCAATGCCGGCAATCACGATATGCACTTTGGGAAAGGCGCAGCTTAAGCGGGCATTGCCTTCGTTTTCAGTAACGGCCACTGAACCCGTATCGCTGATGATGAAGTTGGCCCCCGTAACACCCACTTCTGCAGCAGTGTATTTTTTGCGTAAAATATCCCGCGCCACCAGTGTGAGCTCCTGCGGCGTAAGGTTGGGAGCCGTACCCAGCCTGGCTGAAAATAATTTTGCCACATCCTCTTTACTTTTATGCATGGCAGGTGTAACAATGTGGTAGGGCGGTTCTCCATCGAGTTGCTGGATGTATTCACCAAGATCTGTTTCAATGCTTACCACACCATTTTTTTCCAGCGCTTCATTCAGGTGAATCTCCTCCGTTACCATACTCTTGCTTTTCACCAGCGTTTTACAGTTAACGGATGCGCATATACGCAAAATTTCGTCGATGGCCTGGGCAGCATCCTCGGCCCAGATAACTTTGCCACCGCGACTGGTAAAGTTTTTCTCAAAACGTTCCAGTTGCTGGTCCAGTGTTTCTATGGCCTTCCACTTTATATTTTTTGCTTTTTCCCTGGCAAAGGAAAGATGCGCAAACTGCTCTTTTCCTTCGGGTACTTTGGCGTTGTATTGGTTGATATTAAAATTGATCTTGCGCCGGTGATCGAGATCAGCAGCTTTGATCGTTGTTTTTGCAATGAATATTTCTGAAGTTTCCGACATATATTTTTTGTTTCCGGCATTTGTTCCACCAGCAGCTTCATTGGCGACGCTCCGTTCAACAGTGGTAACAATGCTCACCTGGCAAAAATACAGTATTAGCTTCTATCAACCTTGGCAGGCTGAGTGGGATTAGCGGCACAAAGCTTTGTAAAACGCCTCCAGGATATTGGTCCGCACATTCATCTTTACCAGTTTATTATTCGTGGCATCGGGAGTTACGCGGTTACTTAAAAAAACATACACCAGGTTGCAGGCTGGGTCGGCCCACACGCAGGTGCCGGTGAAGCCGCTGTGACCAAAGGCTGCAGGCGAAGCTGATGCGGCGGGGTATGGATCTGTTCTTTTATAATTGTCTTTCCCGGGTTTGTCAAAACCCAGCCCGCGCCTGCTGCCGGCGCTTTGGTAAGCGGTAAACAGCGAAATTGTTTTGGCCTGCAGGTACCGGTGCCCATTGAACTCACCGCCATTCAGCAATAATTGCATCAACACCGCCATGCCATACGCATCGCTGAATAACCCGGCATGCCCGGCAACGCCCCCAAACATGGCAGCACCGGGATCATGCACGTAGCCCCGCAGCAACTGTTGCCTGAATACAGGTTCCGATTCTGTTGGCGCAATGCTTTCCCGTTTTATATGTTCCATGGGTTTAAAGAAGGTGCTTGTTAAACCAAGTGGCCGGTAAAAGTTTTTGGTCACGTAAGCATCCAGGCTTTCACCCGACACTGCCTCAACAATCTTTGCGAGGAAGATAAAATCGTTGTCGCTGTACAGGTACCTTCCTGCAGGGCCTAACGGACTTTGCAAGATCCTTTTGAACATGGTGTCTGTCCAGTCGCTGCGTAAGTAAAGATTTCCCGTTACGGAAACCGGGAATGAGTCTGACGGACAAGGGCGGTATAAAGTGGCCAGAGGTGCGCCGGTTGAATCGATCGTTTCTTTGTAAAAAGGGATGAAAGGAACCAGGCCGGCCTGGTGCAACAGAACATCCCGGATCAGCAGTTCTTCTTTATCAGTGCCTTTAACCATCGGCAGGTAATCGCCCAGTTTTTTAAACAGGTTGATTTTTCCCTGCTCGTATAATTTCATAATGGCAAGAGTGGTGGCACAGATTTTTGTTACCGAAGCCATGTCGTACACCGATTGAATGGTTACCGGTTCCGAATGGTCGTAATTAAAACTTCCAAAGGCTTTCTGGTAAGCTATCCTGCCATCCTTCACCAGCATTACCACGCAGCCGGGTGTTGCGCCACTGCTGATGGCATCTTCTGCAAGAGAATCGATCGTGTGGGTTTTATCCTCAAAGGGCTCTACTGCGTTGGCTTTGTTGCGGGCAAAAAAAAACCGGTATTGAGGCCGCTTCCAAAATGGTATAGGTCGCAAACAGTTACCGGTAACCTCCCAATGGCATTTACCTTGCCCATCAATATGTCTGCGGCTGTATTTTGTACAATGCCGTCATCTTCGTAGCAGGCGAACAAATTTTTAGCAGTACAGAAGTTTTTGATCGCGTAAGCGTTTCCAAATGCAAAGGTTACGCTGCTGGTTTGTTCCTGCAATTGTTTTACCAATGCCAGTGCAGCACTGCTGATGCCGAAATTATTGGCAGGCGCCCGGTTATAATTGTGTATGCCGATCACCACTTTTTTGTACTTGTTTTTAATGTTGTTCAGCAATACGGGAATAGCACTGGCCGGTTGCCGGTAATCAAAATAAAAAACGGAAGCATGCAGGTCGGCTTTCATTCGTTTTGCAAAATCATTGTCGCTGTTGATACCGATGCCTACATACGCAATATCGTTAGCGCCGCTGTCTGTTAAAGGAAAGAAGGCTTCCTCTGATCTGTTCAAAAGAGTAATGGCGTTTTCAGCAACCAGCCGTCTCATTTCCGGGATACCCTTGTTAAGGTCCGCTGTAATGTTGGCAGGGTTCACCGGGCTCACATTATCGGCACCATAGGCAAATTTTGCCAGTAACACTTTTTTACAATGTTGATCAATATCTGCAGTGGTGAGTCGTCCATCAGCAATGGCAGCCTGTATTTTCTGAATGCTCTGGTCAATATCGCCCGGCAGGCAAAGCATGTCATTGCCCGCTATCAGCGATTCCACCGAGGCTTCACCTTCCGGAAAAAATTTTTTCACGCCCTGCATTTCCAGGGCATCGGTAAACGTTAGTCCCCGATATCCGAGTGTATTTCTTAACAGGTCGGTTACACTGTTTTTTGAAAGGGAGGTGGCCCGGTTTTGCCGGTTGTCAATCGCCGGGATATACAGGTGTGCGATCATGGCGCTCCCAACTCCTGCGGCAAATACCTGCCTGAATGGATACAGTTCGAGTGAGTCGAGCTCGCGGATACTCTTATTGATCACAGGCAGGTCTAAATGAGAATCAACACTTACGTCTCCATGCCCCGGGAAATGTTTGGCGCAGGCCATCACGCCGGCATCCTGTAATCCTTTTATGTACTCAATACCAAAAGTGGCCACTTTGTATTTGTCTTCACCAAAACTGCGGTCGTTGATTACGGGGTTACCTGGGTTGTTGTTGATATCCACCACGGGAGCGTAGTTTACATTCACACCGAGCCTGCGGCATTGCGCCGCCACCAGCCTGCCATATTGATATACGATGTTTTTATCCTGCATCGCACCCAGCATCATTTGTTTGGGTAAGGGATCAACACTATCTATCAGCCGCATACCTACGCCCCACTCGGCATCCATGCACACCATCAACGGCGTTTGCGCTACAGATTGTAAGCGGTTTACAATTTCAGCCAGCTTTACCGGGTCGCCCTGGAAAATACACAGGGCGCCGGGGTTATATTTTTTTATTTGCGCTTCCACGGCGGAGTCGAAGTAGAGCGCTGTTTTTGTTTTAAAATCATAGCCGGATAAACGCACCACCATTAATTGCGCAATGCGCTGTTCTGGCGCCAGGCTGTTAAGCACACTGTCTGCCCAGTGTTCCGCCCTTGAATTTTTTTCTGTTTGTGCTGTCGCCCAAATACAACTGCACAGTAAGCAACAAAAAAGAAAAATACATCTCATGTCCATTCGGTTGATCTATACAAATTAACGGCTTTTGATTTTAAGTTGTTCAGTTCACCAATGTGGGTGTCCTTTTCTTAACATTTTCATCGATGGCTGCGAACAACATTTCTATGCAAAAAAAGCCACCAGTATTTGCTGGTGGCTCCACGATTCCTTATGGTTGTTTACTCGATGATCAGTTTAAAGCTTTGTTTACCGGCCGCTGCCTGCTTCAATACCAACTGGTAAGTACCTTTCGCAAGTGACTCCGGAAATGACACAATGATGGGCGTGCTGCCACCTGCATAGGTTATTTGTTTGCTGAACAATTGCTGACCCGTAATATTGAAAAGTACCACATCATAAATACCTGTTGCCGCATCACTGAATACCAGGTGTACCTGCCCGTCGGTTACAGGGTTGGGGTAAATTTCAATCGAAGGTTTACCGGCGTTGATCAGCACCTTAACGGTGCGGCTATAGGCGACCCGTCCGTTGTTATCAACAGATTGAACGCGGTAAAAATTATTCCCGGTAACCGGGTGTACGTCCAGGTGATCATACAGGTTATTTACTGAGCCCGCTCTCACCTGGCGGATGGGGAGAAAATGAATTCCATCCACGGATTTTTCCAGTTTATAATGATCCATGTTCCATTCGTTTTCAACTTTCCATTCCACTTTTATATCATGGCCTTGTTTGAAGGCACGCAGGCTGGTGATGGTTACCGGCACCACCGTGGCAGGGACTACAATAATCCGGAACCTGTCTGCCGCACTGCTGGCAACATCCGGTGTTACAGCAAAGCGATAACGAAGGGTATCGGTTGCCATCAAAACATTTTCCTGTTGCAGGAACCGGTCTTCCAGCAAAGCGATGCTGCCTGCAGGTATATCGATACCGGTAGTGGCTATCTCCAGTTCATCGCTTTGTTGTTTCAGGTTCCACATGGCATAAAAGAGCGTGTCGTTGGTTTCAAGTGCATTTCTTCTTTCAATCGACAATTTGCTCCCTTCTCTCAGGATGCCGAAATTCTCTTTGAAGTTAGCAGGCTTCATAGCGTCTTCATTGTCCACGCCCGTGTTGTAACTGTTGCTGAATGTTACAAGATTGCCATCTGCGATGCCCTTGTTACCATCGGTGTCAATAAGGTAGAGGGTGGTCCTGATGGATGAATTGTTGGCGATCGGCCGGAATACATAGGGCTGGTAGTAAATGCTGGTGTCTTTGTCTTTTTCTGCGATCGTGATGCTGCCGCCGGCGCCCAGGTTCACCATCATTGCTGCACCTGAAGGAATGATGCCGGCATTGCTGATATTAGAGGTACCCGTTCCTGTTAGTATGCTTTTGTCGTAGGTAGATCCATTCCAGCTAAATGAAACGAAGGCACCTACTCCATTGGAACCGCCAAGGTTGGGATCCCATAAATAGTATGCGTTGCCGCCAACACCACCAATCACACCCGTTTTATTGATGGTTTTAAAATTGATGCCGGAAGGGAAGGGATTGCCCACCACCGTAAACCCGCCTGTTGCATTGGTTACTGCCGGCTGGGTGCCATATTTAATGGCTCCTGTGGGCCGCAACGTGGTGATGTCAGCCACCGTGGTGGTGGTGGATAGCGGCAGGTTGATCGCTCTTGATCCTCTTACAAAGAGCATCCATCCTTCATGACTGGTTACCTGTTCTCCGGTAGTGGCTGGCAGGTAATTCCAGGCAGTGCCGGTGTATCCATAGA
>CAYVLT010000189.1:0-8821 GCA_964452405.1 uncultured Ferruginibacter sp. | reverse complement strand
ACCAGGTACAGGTGTTGAGCAATAATGGCGAAAGACTGCTGGTACGCAGCATCGAACACGCGGGTGGCAATGCCAGCCAGTTGATCGAACTGCCGGCAGGACTTGCCAGCGGCACCTACCAGGTACAGATCATCGCACCTGATAACAGCCGTACGGTACAGACACTGTTCGTGAAATAACAAACCAAAAACCGGTCCTGCATTGGCAGGCTAACGGTAACGCATAAGGCAATTACGCCCTTCTTAAAAGAAGGGCGTAATTATTTGAGTTGGGAAGAGGCTGACTCTATTTGAGCGACCTTATTTCAGGTGTTTAAACAAAAAGGCCAAGCATGCAGATAGCCTGAACCTTGTTAATGATACTTGCTGACTGATGTTTTTGTAAAATCATTCTATATTTTAGAGTAGTTTATTTTTACAAAACACAGGATCAACAAATGCGACAATTTGAAATACCAGTGGGTGACATACGATTGGCATTTTATGAATATCACCGGGAAAGAGAAAACAGCATTTTTTTTATTCATGGAAATTCAACGTCTTCAAACTATTGGCGTAAGCAGGTATCCAGCCATTTACTGAACAACTTCAGGCTTGTATGTATCGACTTGCCCAATCATGGAAATTCTTCAACCCTTCAGCAATCAGATAAATACAGTTTGCCGTTGATTGCTGACACCCTGGTTCCTGCGATCAAACAACTTGCAGGCAATAAGCCCTATATTATATGTGGAAGTTCGCTGGGCTGCAATATTGTAGCTGAAATGTTGACTAACGATTTACCCATTAAAGGCCTGGTAATGGCCGGCCCCTGTATAATAGGTGAAGGATATGGTTTAGATAGACTGGTATTGCCAGGCGCTGATGCTTCAGCTGTATTTGCTGAAAATATACCGCATGAAATGATTGAAAAATATGCGGCAGAAGCCTCCCTTTCCACCGACAGGGATGACCGAAAGATTTTTTTAGCGGACTATTATAAAGTAAAGGGAAATTTCAGGTCAGCATTGTATGCCAGCATAGCAGCAGGTAACTACAATGATGAAGTGAAACAACTGCAAAATTCTGGAGTGCCGATTGCTATTATTTTTGGTGCAGATGAAAAAATACTGAATATAAAGTATCTAAACGATGCGCCACTCAATCTATGGAAGCAGATCATTCACACTATTCCCGGTGCTAGTCACCTGGTGAATATAGATGCACCTGAAGACTTTAACGAACTACTGGCATCCTTTGCCAAAGATGTGTTTACAACAAATGATGCCTGAATGCAAAACTAATCAGCGAGGCGGTATTTTGGGTATTGGATTTATGGTGCAGGTTTCTTTTATGATTGATCACAGTATATTCGCTAATAAATAGTTTGGTCGCAATTTGTTTACTTGTCCATCCTTCCGTGAGATAACGCAACACTTCCATTTCCCGTTTTGAAAACATTCTGAAGTCATCTTCAAAATAATAAGTGCTTTTAGAAACTGCCTCCACCTTACCGGTTGCAGAGTCTACTTTTTCAACCAGTTGTATCACTGGGTTTTCTATCTTAAAGTGATTGATATTGGTCACTACACCAAGACTCAACAATGGCAGTCCATTTTCGTCTGACTGAATAAAAGAATTCCGTTGAAGCAGGTTTACATATTGCCCTTTGCCATTTTTGATCCGGTAATTAAAAGAGAAGATGTGGTCTTTGTGCTGATCCGGTGGAATGTCTTCCAGCATTTTCAGACGGTCTGGAAAAATTTGCCCGTTAAATAATTTAAGATCCTGTGGATGGTAATTGTCAAGTACAAAGTCCACTCCGCCTTCGATCATTTTTGTATATGAAAAGTTGAGGTGAGTATCACATTGCCTTGAAACAAACATGTACCTGCCAGTGGTGTAATCCAACAGGTAGATCATCGGAACACTGTGATTAAGTATGTTAAATGTGTGCTGGTTGGCATTGATGATGCTATCGATGTTTTGTACCGTTAAATGATCAGGATTGATCTTTTTTCTCGTTAACTGTTCAAAGTATTTAATCCATGTAATTGCAGGCTTGACGGGCATAAAATGCTGATTAACGTTTTATCCGATATGCTGTATTAAATATACATCAATTGCTTAAAATGACAACTTCTTGCTATAGGTAGCTCATTACCATCCCATTAATTTTACAATGCGCCTGTTTGCTAACCTTTTCTTAATCCAGTTGAACTGTATCGTCGATAAACAAAAAAAGCTGCGTTAAGTATTTAAGAATAAGCTGATTGTCATACTCAAACCTCACACAATTTTTTTTTATGTACCAGAACATTCGCATTGCAGGGTTCATCTTTTTGTTACTGCTTTCACAAATCAATAACAAAACTACCGCTCAATACACTACCCAGGGGTTGTGTGCCCAAAATGGAAACACATTTTCGCTGCTGGCAACCGCAGATGCTCCGTATGTTGGCAGGTTTTGGAAAAACACCAAAATTGATCTTATGCATGACTTTGAACTGAATTTCAATATTGCCTTTGGTTCTGCTGATTATTCAAACGGACTTGCTTTTCTGCTTCAGAGCACTCAGCAACCTACAGCTTCAGTTCCTGGTATTGGTTTCGATGATCAAACAAATACCTCTTTTGGGTGCGCTACCATCGCAAATATGTTTGGTGTAACGATGCCCGTAGACGGCCAGTTTTGCAGCGTTGGGCAAAATACTGCCTATTTCCCGGTAACCAGTCAACCAAGAATAGACATGGTGAAAAACAATTTTAAATGTAACCAGGCAAATTACTTCGGCACTTTCGGATTAATTGCCCAGGGAGGATCATTTGGTTATTATTTTTATCAGCCCTATAAAATAACCTACGTTAAAAATACCAATACTGTATCTGCCTATTTCAACAACGTTCTCATTAAATCAGCAGTCGTCGATCTTTCGGCATTATTAGGCAGTAGTGACGCCTGGTGGGGTTTTTCCGCGGGATTGTATGCTTATGCAGGTTTCCCCAAAGTGCAGGTGATTGATCCTCCCGTCATAAACAGCTTTACCCCTACAAACGGGGTCGGCGGAACTGTGATAACAATATCTGGCAGCGGTTTTACCGGGGCTACTTCGGTAAGTTTCGGGGGTGTGATGGCATCCTGGTTTACAGTTGTGGATGATGCAACCATAGTGGCTGTTGTTGGAGGTGCCAATGCCGGCAATGTTAGTGTCACAACTCCAGCCGGTACCACTTCACTAGGCGGTTTTACTGCTGTACCATTGCCAATTATCAACTCATTTACACCAGTCGCCGGGCCACCAGGCACGCTGGTAACCATATCCGGTTCAAACCTGGATAATCCTGCCAGTTTTACCATTGGTGGGCTGCCTGCCCTAATAATATCTAACGACGGAAACAAACTTGTGGGAATGATCATGCCTGGTGCAACAACAGGGTACATAACAATTGCCACTACCGGTGGCATTTTCACAGCTTCTGGAAATTTTACAGTTGCCGCAACTCCCTTCCCGGCCAGGCAGCAAGGAGCCAAGCTGGTAGGAACAGGCGCTGCAGGAGCCTCGAACCAAGGGTATAAGGTTGCAGTTTCAGCAGACGGAAATACGGCAATAATTGGAGGAAATTTGGATAATGCAAATGCGGGTGCGGCATGGGTATTTACGCGTTTGGGAGATGTATGGACACAACAAGGCACAAAGCTGGTAGGTACCGGAGCTATTGGTGTTGCCTACCAGGGCGCTTCGGTTGCTATTTCTGCCGATGGCAATACTGCGGTGGTAGGCGGTTCCTGGGACAGTGCTCATACAGGAGCTGCATGGGTATTTACGCGGTCAGGAGATGTGTGGACACAACAAGGCACAAAGCTGGTAGGAACCGGTGCAACCGGATTTGCTGAACAAGGCAGTTCAGTTGCTATTTCGGCTGACGGAAATATTGTGATAATCGGGGGGGGGCAGGATAATTCGCAAACAGGTGCTGTCTGGGTCTTTACAAGATCTGCCGGTGTCTGGACGCAACAGGGTGCAAAACTGGTTGGCACCGGTGCCATTGGCGGGGCTTTACAAGGACATTCGATCTCGCTTTCTTCAGATGGAAATACCATGATCGTTGGTGGTTTTAACGACAATGCGCAAATAGGTGCTGCCTGGATATTTACAAGGTCAGGATCCGTTTGGTCGCAGCAAGGGGAAAAGTTGGTAGGAGCCGGAGGGGTCGGCATTGGATTACAGGGTGCATCGGTGGCAATTTCGGCCGACGGTAATACTGCTTTAGTGGGTGGCTTTCGTGATAATTCAGATATAGGAGCAGCATGGGTATTTACAAGAACTGGAAATGTTTGGTCACAACAAGGTCCAAAGCTCGTCGCTCCGGTTTTAGGTGTATCTCAACAGGGAATATCAGTCGCGATTTCGGCAGATGGTAATTCGGCAGTTGTTGGGGGTTACCTCGACAACAATTATATAGGTGCTGCACGGGCCTATACCAGGTCAGGCAATGTATGGACATTGCAACCTGTCCAATTAAGTGGATCTGGGAATACAGGCAATTCATTTCAGGGGTCTTCCATTTCGATTTCATCCGATGGTACCACCACGTTGATCGGTGGAATGGGAGATAATTCGAATGCAGGTGCAGCATGGGTATTTACACCGTGTGTTGCACCTTCCGTTACCGCCCCAAGTCCGGCAAACCAGGTGGTTGGTCAATATGCAACTTCTTCAAATCTTACAGTTACGGCTACTGGCACCAGCTTATCTTATCAATGGTATTCTTCAGGCTCTGGAGACAATACCGGGGGTGTCAGCCTGGGCAGCGCCAATGGCGCACAAACAAATTCATATAGCCCGCCAACCACTAACTTTGGAACTGCCTATTATTATTGCGTGGTGACCAGCCTTTGTGGTACTATCAGCTCTTCCACTGCCTTGGTTACGGTCAGTAAAAATACCTGGACTGGCGCAGTAGGGACAGCATGGGATGTAGCTGGAAATTGGTTGCTGAATACAGTACCACAGGGGTACGAAGACGTTATAATACCAACCGGTGCACCCCGGTACCCGGTTTTAACAGCCAGTACTTCAGTTAATAATCTTGAATTGCAGCAGGATGCTACAGTAAGTATTGGAAACAACACCTTTGTGGTTGGGGATATACAAGGTATCGGAACGATTAGCGGATCCCCGCAGTCAAGATTGTCTATTAATAATAACATGGGGTTTGGGTTCACAACACTTTATTTTACGCCTGGTTCACAGGTATTAAAAGACCTGGTTTTAGCGGGCAATGCGGTAACGCTCGGTTCACCTCTTACAATATCCGGTGGTACTGCTGCCAGTGGGCCGGGCACGGTTTATAGTAATTCGAACACCGCAGTGCTGAACTCTTTTGGAAAACTCACGCTGCAATCTAACCAATATGGCACGGCAAGTATTGCACCTAATTTTTTTAGCAGCAATTATATTAATGGAGAAGTGACCATAGAACGGTTTATTCCCGACAATGGATTCCGCAGTTGGCGGTTATTGAGTGTGCCTACTTACGGTAACGGACAGACGATCAGGCAGGCATGGCAGGAAGGTGATGCAAACCCTTTGCCCATGCAGAATAACCTGGTTGGCTTAGGTACACAAATCACCGGCACGGGGTCATTAGCAACGGCACAGGCCGCAGGTTTTGACAACACCTCAGCATCTGCTGCTTTGTTAAACTGGAATGGTAACGGGTGGTCATCTGTAACCAACACCAACAGTCCAGTTGAAACAAATAAGGGCTACTTTTTATATGTGAGAGGAGACCGAAGCAAGGGAACCGCCGGTGCAGTTACCAATACTTCTTCCACCACCTTACGCACAACCGGTAATATTTACCAGGGTGACCAACCCACTATTAACCTGAATGCGAACAGTTTTAACCTTATTGGAAACACCTATCCATCGGCCATTAATTTTCTTTCTATTGATCGCACTGGAGATGTAAACAACCTTTTTTATATATGGGATAGTAAAAAACTGAATGGGTCAAGCTTAGGAGCATACCAAACTTTCAGCGCAACTAACGGTTACGAATGTATATTAGGAGGCGGGAGTTATACAGTGGGGCAACCTAATTACCTGATCGAAAGCGGACAGGCTTTTTTTGTAAAAACCGGTGTTTCGCCCGGTACGGTAACATTGAGGGAATATGCCAAAGTAAGCAGCAACACCAACCTCGGATTCCGGCCAACTGGTAATCCTGCAAAAATAGAAAGTCGCCTTTATAGTGCTGGTAATGATAATATGCTTGATGCGGCGGTGGTGGTGCAAGATGCTGCTTACAGCAGTGAGGTAGGTAACGAGGATGCATCGAAGCTGGGGAACCCGGGCGCAAATTTTGCCATAGAAAAAAATGGTCAAATTCTGGCTATAGAGGGAACAGCACCAGTGGAGGAAAAGGATACCATTCAATTCAGGATGTGGAACCTGGCAAAACAAAACTATCGTTTGCAATTTGACTTTGTTAACCTGGAAGCGGATGCCGGGCTAACCGCAGGGCTTGAAGATGCATATTTAAAAACCTTCACACCTTTAGCCACCAGCGGTATCACTTCGATCAACTTTACTGTTAACGACAGTGCAGGCTCGCTGGCAGCAAATCGCTTCAGGATATTGTTATCAAAAAAGAAAGCAGTGAGTACTCCCCTGGAAGTGACTGGTGTTACAGTAACACCAAATCCTGTTCAACAAAATACCATGCAACTTTTGTTTAAGAACGAGCCTGCAGGTAAATACAGGCTGGAGGTGATCAGTTACGCAGGAACCATTGTCTGTAAAGCGACAATCGCCCATCCAGGTGGAACCATTACCCACCAGGTTGAGTTGCCTGCGGTACTTGCCAGTGGCAATTACCATTGCGAAATATTAAGTCCTAATGGAACCCGCACTTTGCAGGCATTGATGATCGATAAAAAATAGCGAAAAAAAATTATATCACCCGGCTTTAAAAATGAACTAATGTCTTCGTTTCAGGAGGGCATTATGTTTACAGGGGTAAAATGACGGTTTAAAAAGCGAATCATGTAACCGTCTTTGATTCTTTGGTGAATCGAATTGGTTCAGTGTGCAACTGTAACGTTAAAGCCGGGGGAAACGATAAGGGAAGCCCCCGGTTTTACCACCAGGGAATAACAGAGTACATCTGCATTTACAGTAACAGTACCATTGTTGATGATTACATTGGTATTGATATCCGGCACGGCCAGGCAACTCCAGTTATTGGGATCGCTCCAGTCGGTGGAGGATGCGCCTGTCCAGGTATCCGTTATTTTCAGTAAAAATGTATTGCCAGCAATGCCATCCACCATACATCGGAATTGCCAGTTATTAAAAAAAGTGCGGGTATCCGGGATCGTCATGCTGGCGGAAGTAACTCCGGTAAAACTTTGATCCTGCGGCGAAAGATCAAAATAAAAAGCTCCGTTACTGGCGCCATCCGACTGCCATTTATAAGTATAGCCAGAAAGGGACGATGTAAATGTCGCTAAACCATCCGGGCATGAAATAACACTGGCAGACGCAACACCATCTGACACCTTGTTGCGCATCACGAAAAAGGAATCATTTCCTACTCCTGCGATGTCGGGCTTACCATCAGTATCAAAATCAGCACTGAAAATACCAAACGGGGAAGCGGCCGCCGGAATATCAGTTTTCTCAGCAAAATCAGGAGTATTCACGTTAAACACTGTTGTGTTTTTTAAAACCGATACAGAGTTGCTGTTTTGGTTGATGGTACTGATATCAATTACACCATCGCCGGTAACATCGCTTAGAGCAATTGCTATTGGTCCGTTACCAACTGCGAAATCAGCTTTGGCATCAAAATTAACCAAGGAAGCTGGTTGTGAATGTTTCAAAACTGAAATACTGTTGTCAACATAATTGGCAACAACAAGATCCTGCATAAAATCGCGGGTTATATCAGCAATGGCTACGCTGATCGGAAAAGAGCCAGTGGGATAGTCAACTTTCGCAAAAAAGGAAATGATGCCCGGGGTGCAATTGCTCTTTAAAACCGAAACAGTATTACCAAAATAATTTGCAACTGCAATATCCGGTTTCCCGTCCTGGTTAAGATCACCGCTTACAATGCTGACAGGAAAATTTCCGGTTGCAAAATTTAACCGTGCAGCAAAATTGATATCGGTGCCTGATCCGGTATTTCTAAAAATTGAAATGCTGTTGTCGGCGCTCCTGTTCACCACTGCAATGTCTGTTTTCCCGTCCCCGTCAAAATCATTTACACAACAACTGTACGGTGTGTTGCCGGTAGAAAAGTCTACTTTGTTGTCAAACGAAATAGCACTTCCGGCAGAAGAGTTTTTAAAGACCGATACGGTGTTTGACCCACTGTTGGTAACCACGATGTCCTGTTTTCCATCCCCATTAATGTCTGCTGTAACAACGCTGGAAGCTCCATTGCCTGTTGGGTAACTTGTAACAGGACTAAAGGAAATATTACCTGCGACGCCGGTATTCTGAAAAATCGCTACTGTATTACTGGTGGCATTAATAACCGCCAGGTCGGTTTTCCCATCTCCATCAAAGTCAGCTGTCGCAATACCAGACACGCCTGTACCTGCTGCATAACTTTTTCTTTGTTCAAATGAGCTGTCTGTAAATGGCGCAGTGCTGTTGTTGATGTAGATCGGGAGAAATGATATATATGAATAGGCTGTAAGGTTATTAGAATCGGTGTAAGTAACAGGACCATAAAAACTACCAGCCGGAACAATGGCTGATAATTGTGTAGTGCTGGCACTTATTACAGTTGCCCTTGTACCTCCAAAATACAGAATATTATCAGAA
>CAYVLT010000188.1:0-8891 GCA_964452405.1 uncultured Ferruginibacter sp. | reverse complement strand
GGTGTGGGATAAAAACAATAACAGGAAGCAACAGAAATATTTCATACAATGCTGGTTTCAGTTGCAATTTAAATATTGGCGGTAAGCATTGAATACCCGCCAGCGGGTAATCTTAGCAATCACCCCAAAGTTTTTTACTGACCCGGGAGCCACTTTATATGCGGACGATGTACATGGCACTACCTCACACTGCTTCTTCCACCATCTCCCTTGCATTTTGCAGGGCGGTTTCACCTGGCTGTTCACCGCCGATCATTTGTGCGATCACATTGATCCGTTCCTTCTTCTCCAGCAGGCGTACAGAAGTGGAAATTTTATTGTTCACGGAGTTCTTATACACAAAATAATGGGCTGTGGCACGGGCTGCTATCTGCGGCTGGTGTGTGATCGCCATCACCTGGTGAGCAGCAGATAGTTCTTTCATCAAAATGCCAACCTGCCTGGCGGCTTCACCGCTGATACCTGTATCCACTTCGTCGAAGATAAGCGTGGGGAGTTGCAATTTTTTAGCCACAATCGATTTGATGCAAAGCATGAGCCTGCTCAGTTCGCCGCCGCTTGCAACTTTATGAATGGATTCAAAATGCCCGGTTTTATTGGCGTCAAATAAAAATGAAATATCATCGGTTCCATATTCATTGATAACAGCCGGGGTTATACGCAATTGCACCTGGGCATTGGGCATGCCTACCTGCTTTAAAAGCCCGTTTATTTTTTCAGTAAATGACGGAATTGATTTTTTACGGTTGACGGACAATACGGCCGCCATTTTATTACAATCAGCCAGCAATTCAATGGTTTCTTTTTCTTTCGCTGCGATGGCCTCGCCGGTATTCAGCACGACGCTGAGCTTTTGTTGCAACCCTTCCTGTATGGCAAGCAACTCATTCGTAGTTTGTGCCTGGTGTTTCTTTAACAGGCGGTAGCCCAAAGATATTTTATCATTCACCAGTTGAAACCGCCCCGGATCATTGCGGATACCCTCATTGATCGCATCCAGCGTACCTGCCACATCATCCAGTTCAAGGCGGGCACTTTCAACCCTTCGGGACAATTCTTCAAGGTCCGGGTGAAATTCCTTTAAAGACATTAACCTGGCGGCCGATGATTTTAATTGTTGAACCAGCGGTGGATCGCTTTCCTTGAGGTCGAAATAAATACCTGCCAATTGCTGCTTTACCTCTTCTGCGTGGCCCAGCAATTTAGATTCTGCCTCCAGTTGTTCAATCTCGTTTTCACCCAATGCAGCTTCCAGGAGTTCATCATATAAAAACTGGTTGTAATCAAGCGTGGCATTGGCAGCCTGTTGTGCTTCCTTTAATTGTTCCAGCTCCCGCAACGATTTTTTATAAGATGAAAAGAGCTTACTGTAATCCTGCTGTAATAAGGTGTTCCCGGCAATAGCGTCGAGGATCGTGCGCTGAAAATCATTATCTCCCAATTCATGCATGTCGAATTGCTGGTGCAGGTCCACCAACAATGCACTCAGCTCCTTTAACTGCGAAAGATTTACAGGCGTATCATTGATGAATGCACGCGATTTTCCGTTTACGGCGATCTCACGCCGTACCAGCAATTCAGCCTCGTTGTCCCATTCACCTGCAGCCAAAAAATTTTTAACGGCGGTAACAGCATCAATCTTAAAGGTGGCTTCCACAATACACTTCTTCTCTTTGTTCAGCAGCACATTGCTGTCGGCCCTGGCGCCTAATACAAGGCTTAATGCACCCATTAGGATGCTTTTACCGGCGCCTGTTTCGCCAGTGATGATATTGAGTTGTGCGGAAAAGCTGATGTCGATCTTTTCGATGATCGCATAGTTGGATATGTGTAAATGCTGCAACATAATCGGGTAGGCAAATTAGCTAATTTTCAACATCAACCTGTAAGTTGTGGTACTTGTTTCTGCAAAAAAAAGCACTTCCATGGGAAGTGCTTTACCAATATTTCTTACAAAGATTATTTTACTTCAATACTGTCGTTAAGGTCGGTATCAACCAGGATACGACCACAGTTTTCACACACGATCACTTTTTTGCGCAATTTGATCTCACTCTGCCTTTGTGGGGGAATGGCATGGAAACATCCGCCACAGCTATCTCTTTCCACCGGCACCACTGCTAAACCATTGCGGTAGCTTTTCCTGATACGGTCGTAACTGGCCAGCAGGCGCTCATCCACATGCGACCTTGCATCAGCACCCAATTCATCATAATGCTTTTCTTCCTTTTCTGTTTCGCTGATGATTTTTTCCAGTTCACCCTTCTTACCGCTCAGGTTACCTTCCTTGGTGCTAACCGCTTTTTTAGCCAGTTCAAGTTGTTTTGCTTTTTCTGCGATTTCCTCGGTGGCATCTTTGATATGCTTTTCGCAAAGCTTTACCTCGAGGGTCTGCATTTCAATTTCTTTGTTGATTGCTTCAAACTCACGGTTATTCTTTACGTTTTCGCTTTGCTTTTCGTATTTTTTAATGAGTGCCTCCGCATCTTTGATCGCTTCTTTTTTCTGGGCGATGAATTCCTGCATCCCGTTGATCTCTTCTTCCACCCTTACCTGCCTGGCATGTAATCCTTCAATCTCATCTTCCAGGTCTTTTACTTCAATAGGAAGCTCCCCTTTTAATATCTGGATCTCATCCAGTTTGCCGTCAATTTTTTGAAGCAGTACGAGTGATTTTAATTTTTCTTCTACTGAAAAGTCTTTTACTGAGGCCATAATTGATTGTTTGAGTGTGTACTGAACGGGATTTTTTATCCGTTGGGTATCATTTATTTATAAAAAATACTGCACCGGGTTGGTGTTTATTCCCGTTTTCAGGACGGCGAAGTTAGGATATTTTTGTTTTAAAATATCAAAAAGGAGGCTAATGGTACCCTGTTCGCTCTCATAATGCCCGATATCGGCCAACACCATGCGGCCTTCAGCATCGAAGAATTCGTGGTATTTAATGTCCCCGGAGATGTAGACATCAGCCCCCTGGGAAAGCGCTTCCCTGATCATGAAACTGCCGGCCCCACCGCAAAGCGCCACTTTTTTCACTGGTTTGCCGCGAAGGCCGGTGTGGCGGATCAACGTTAATGCAAAGGCCTCTTTTATCATTGAAAGGAAACCTGTTTCCTCCATAGGCTGCACCAATTCACCAATGATCCCGCTGCCGGCTCCGGCCCACTCATTGTGTAATGCGATGATATCGTACGCCACTTCCTCATAAGGATGAACCTGCAACATTGCTGCCAGTACCGCTTTTTCATGCCAGGCTTGAAAGATCACTTCCACCTTTTGTTCATTCTCTGTATGACGCAAGCCAATTTCACCCAAAAAAGGGCTGGCTCCTTCACCGGCTTTAAAACTGCCCTCGCCCGGAGTAACGAAACTGCACTCACTGTAGTTACCTAGGTTACCTGCCCCTGCATTGAACATCGCTTCCTGCACCACTGCCACATGCGTAGCCGGCACAAATACCTGCAATTTCTTCAACAGGTTTTTCCTGGGTAGCAGGGTACTGCGTTTAACCAGGCCGAGCCTGTCTGCCATGTTGCCGCTTACGCCCGCAATCACGTTGTCGAGATTGGTATGTATCGCATACAGCGCAATATTATTTTTGATGGAAGCGATCACCGTTCTTTCCACGTAGGAACTCCCGGTGATTTTTTTCAGTCCGCCGAAAATGACCGGGTGATGCGCCACAATGAGATTACATTTTTTTTCGATCGCTTCCTGTACAACCTGCTCCGTAATATCAAGCGTGACAAGTACGCCGGTACATTCCCATTCGGCATCCCCGGTAAGCAGGCCTGCATTGTCGTAACTTTCCTGCAGTACAGGAGGTGCCACCTGTTCGAGCAAACGGGTAATTTCCTTGATTTTCATGTTCATCTTTTAGTGTTTGTAAAACTATCCCAAAAAGCTTGATCAATTAACCGGCCATCCGGGAAATTTAATTTTTACAGCTCCCGCCCGGGAACAATTTTTCCCCGCCTGAAACGTTCCGTTGACTGGTTGATGGTTTACGGCTCAGATTTTGCAACAAAAAGGCAGCAACAATTCATCCATCAAACCAGTTAAATACTGGCCTTTATGCCCCAAAGCAGTTTTATACGTAAATTTGAAGGTATGTCATCCTTCCTTTTCAACAACAGGTTCATCATCGCCCTGCTGTGTGCATTGTTGTTATTATTAAGTGCGTGCAAAAAAACGGTTACAGAAGTGCCGCAGGATACCCTGCAACAGTATTTTGAAGATAATATCCTGAATAAAGAATTTGTGGTGAACTATGCACTTGACAGCAGTGTTGACAGAACAACAGAATTTGATGGCTACAGTTTTATACTTACACGAACCACTTCTTATTATGACGGACCGATGACCGGAACGAAGGCGGGTGTTACTTATTCAGGCACCTGGACGAGTAATGAAGATTACAGTAAACTGGTCATTAATCTCAATACGCCGGCGCCCCCTGCCTCATTTGCGTTCATCAACCGTGCCTGGCGATTCACTAAAAAATCTCTCCCCATCATGGAGTTATCTCCCTGGGGCAGTACCGACCCCAAAGTACTGCATATGAGGCGTTTGTAAATTCGCTCCTGCGCCTGTTGCGTTTTTCGCCTTATTGTTTCTTGTATTATTTCACAATTTTTTCGGCTTTTTGGAGTTATTAAGGTTGTTGCGTGGAATTTCCAGCCCCAACAATTTATAAAAACAAAAGCCAATATTCATGAACTCGAAAATCCTGCTTCGGATCCCATTGCTTTTTTTATTACTCACGGGATCGGTTATCTCAAAAGCACAATTGGTTGCAAAGTTCAGCGCCAGTCCTTTAAGCGGATGTTCTCCTTTGATTGTACGTTTTACTGATGAAAGCACCGGCAATCCCGATCAATGGAGATGGGACCTGGGCAACGGAACGATTTCATTTTTGCAGCATCCGTCTGCCACTTATTTTAGCCCGGGAAAATATACCGTTAAACTGGTTGTGAGCAACGCATCCGGTGAAGACTCCCTGGAAAAAACTGAGTACATCGAAGTATTTGGGAAACCTGTGATCCAGTTTTCGGCTTCAGATACCACCGGCTGTTTTCCATTGCCGGTTCAATTTACTGATGCATCTAACCCACTCAGCGGCACGATCGACTCGTGGCTCTGGGATTTCGGTGATGGCGCTACGTCCACGCTGCAAAACCCGGCCCATGTGTACACTTCTGCCAGGGCCTTCAGTGTTACTTTATTGGTAAAAAATTCAAGCGGTTGTATTGCCACCCTCACCAGGCAATCGATGATCCAGATTAATACCGGCGTGATAGCGGATTTCACCAACGATAATCCGCAAACCTGTACTGCACCTGTTACCATCAATTTTACCAACCAGTCACAGGGTACCGGACTCGTAAATTATACCTGGGATTTTGGAGATGGAAATACTTCCAACCTGCTTAACCCAACTCACACCTATTTGAACAACGGATCGTATGATGTAAAACTGATCGGTACCAACAGCAATGGTTGTTCTGATACGATCATCAAATCGCATGCAGTAACGATAGGTTCTGTGCAGGCGGGCTTTACTTCAGCAGCCAGTGTGTGCGAAGGCAGCCTTGTTTCCTTTACCAATACATCTGTTCCTCAGCCTGCCTCGGTACAATGGTGGTTTGGAGATGGAACCAATTCCACTCAAACCAATCCTACAAAAACATATAACAGTGCCGGCAGCTTCCAGGTAAAAATGGTAGCAAATTTTGGTGCCTGCACCGACTCTGTCACCAAGCAGGTAACGGTAATGCCTAAGCCCAATGCTTTTTTCACTGCCTCCGACTCCTCCAGTTGCCAGGCGCCATTTACCGTACACTTTACCGATCTATCCACAAATGCTACAACCTATGAGTGGAATTTTGGAGACAACAGCACGGCAACTGGTCAAAACCCGTTACATACTTATAATTTTCTAGGCAGTATGTCCGTATCATTGAAAGTTACGGCTGCCAATGGCTGTACAGATTCAATCACTAAATCATCTTACATCAAGATAAAAGCGCCGAAAGCAACCATCGCAAGTTTACCCGACAGTGGTTGCATTCCATTCAGCAAAACATTTAACGTTTCGGTTAATACAACTGACCCGGTAACCGGTTACTTCTGGGACTTTGGAGATGGTAATACTTCCACCGATCCATCGCCTACCAATACCTATGTTGCTGAAAATACCTATGATGTAACCGTAAGCATCATTACTGCAAGCGGATGCACCGATACTACCAGGATCACGCGGGCGATTATCACCAATAACAAACCAGTGGCCGCTTTTACAGCTACGCCTACAAATACCTGTGCCAACACCACCGTTGCCTTTTCAGATGTGTCAACCGGCGGACCTACAAAATGGTTATGGGATTTTGGCGACCGAAGCACATCCACCCTTCACAACCCTTCCCATCAATATCTTGATACCGGGTATTTCGATGTGAAGCTGACCATCTGGAAAGGTGGTTGCGTTGACTCAATTATTGTTCCGCAATACATTCATATCAACCCGCCGATCGCAAAATTCAATTACAAAAGCGATTGTAAAAAGCCCTTCGAAAAAGTGTTTACCGACTTGTCGATCGGTGCAGACACCTGGTTCTGGGATTTTGGTGACGGGGTAACTTCCACTGTTAAAAACCCGACCCATATCTTCCCTTCCACCGGGATATTCGTGGTAAGCCTGAGGGTTGTTAACAACACATCTGGTTGCGATTTCACCACTTCAAAACAGGTTCGTATTTCAGATGTGAAAGCACAATTTGCAGCAGATGACACTTCCGTATGTAAAGGCACACCGGTACATTTCACCACCGGCCTTAACATGGGCGACCTGAGTTACCTGAACTGGGACATGGGCGATGGAACCCCTTCGTTCAACGCCAACAGATCGGACAATTTCCTTGACTATATCTACACACAGGCCGGTATGTACACTGTACGCCAGGCTTTATCTGACAAATCAGGCTGTAAAGACACACTGATAAAGAACCTATACATAACCGTTAGTGGCCCCACGGCAAAATTCACACCTGTAACAGGTTCGGCCTGTTCAAATAATGCCGTAACATTTACCGATAGCTCTTCCACCGACGGTACCCACCCGATTCAGCAATGGGCATGGGATTACGGCGATAGCACTGCTGAAACACTTACAGCGCCACCATTCCAGCACACCTACTCCACGCCGGGTATGTATAATGTAAAACTGAAGATAACAGACAGCAAGGGCTGCACTGACAGTACCACATCAGCCAGCGCATTGGTGATCTCGAAACCTAAAGCCGACTTTACCACTGTTGATACGTCTACCTGCCCGGGCAAAAGGGTGCGGTTTGTAAACCAAAGCACCGGTAACAACCTCACCTATCGTTGGAGTTTTGGAGACAACAGTATTTCCACCACCCAAAACCCGAATCATGTGTATAGTAACGATGGCGTGTATACGATCAAACTCGTTATCGTTGATCAGTATGGCTGTACAGATTCAATTACAAAAACAAATTACATCAGCATTGTAAGCCCGGTGTCGATGTTTACAATGAGTGATTCCGTTGGTAACTGTCCTCCGCTGATCATTAATTTTACCGATCAATCGGTAAACGCCACCAGCAAAAAATGGGACTTTGGCGACAGCACTTATTCCACTACTGCCAACCCAACACACTTCTACAATTATCCCGGCACTTATTACGTAAAACTTACGGTAACCGGGAAAGGGGGCTGTACCAGTACATACGAAAGAAAAGTTGTGATCAAAGGACCAGAAGGAAGCTTCACCTATAACCCGCTGAGTGGTTGTAATCCGGTAACGGTAAACTTTACCGCTTCCACCAACGCCCGGAATTCATTCGTGTGGGATTTCAATGATGGCAGCATCATTAATGGAACCGATACCGTGATCAGCTACACTTATGTTTACGAAGGAAGTTATGTTCCCAAAATGATCCTGATCGATCCTACAGGTTGCCAGGTTCCTATTAAAGGACTCGACACCATATTTGTAAGAGATGTTGATGCCCGGTTTGGTTTTTCCAATAAAGTGTTCTGTGATTCCGGTTTGGTTTCATTCAGTGACTCTTCCATACTCACCAACGATACAATGAGTACCTATCAATGGAACTTTGGTGATGGCAATATTTCTGCACAGCGCAACCCGGTTCATCAATACAGTGCCACAGGCTTGTATTACCCAACGTTGGTGACTGTTACCGGCCATGGTTGTACGGACACCCTGCGTTCTACAGTTCCGGTTAAGATTGTGGCTTCTCCACAGGTTGAGATACTTGCTACCGCTAACGGGTGTACGCCTTTAACAGCTACCTTCAACGGGCAACTCACTGTACCAGACAGCTCATCCATCAGTTGGGAATGGGATTTTGCCAATGGCAATACTTCTACCAGTAAAAATCCTGCCGCACAGGTGTATGGCGCATCCGGACTTTATACGATACGTTTAACCGGCACTAACAGCATCGGTTGTAAAGACACAGCCTCAACAGTAATTGAAGCTTATGCTATTCCCGATGTGAAGGCAGGTCCTGATTTTATCCTTTGTAAAGGCACCAGCCAGTCCATCCAGGCAACAGGCGCTGCCACTTATGCGTGGAGCCCGGCTACCGGCCTTAGTTGTAACACCTGTGACAATCCGAGTACAAGTGTGAACAATGATATCAGTTATGTGGTAACCGGTACCTCTGTACATGGTTGTACAGCAAAAGACACTGTTTCCATTACGGTGAAAAATAAATTCGTGCTTACCCACAGCAGCAATGATAGTCTTTGTCACGGTAAGTCGAAAAAGCTTTCTGCAGGCGGCGCTGCCACTTACGTGTGGACACCTTGAGCAGGATTGTCTGATCCATTGATCAGTG
>CAYVLT010000187.1:0-8906 GCA_964452405.1 uncultured Ferruginibacter sp. | reverse complement strand
CGGTGTTTTTTGAGATCTCATCATCCGTTGATCAAATACCAACGGTTGTTTTCGATATTCCACAGGCACCGGTACCGGATAAAGCAGAAACCAAACCCGCTGCCGAACCACCTGTTACTAACGTTAACGAAGAGCCTAATAAAGACGCTAGCAAGCCTGTCTCGTCAACAGGTGTTTACCTGGCCAAGCCACAGAACATTTATGTTACCGAGGTGAAGCCAACCCCAGAATCCAATACTACCGAGGAACTAACCCCTCTGCAGAGTATTTCGCAGGCCGACGAACCTGTATCTGAAATGCAGATGGTGGTTAAAGATTCCCATGAAGCGGCGGAGGAAAAGCCTCTGGTACAGCAAACACAACAGCCCAACCAATCAATGTCGTTCGTTGAGGAGCCTGCGCTGCAGGACGAAACGGAAGAATTAAGGCGCCGGGCTGCCGACAGGATCGCCAAACTGCGCAATTTGTCATTCAACATTAACGCAGCTGATCCTAACAACGAGTTTGAACAGGTACCAGCTTACCTTCGCCGCAATATGGAATTGCACAATTCCCTGGCAGACGTGGAAAGCTTTTACAGTAACTACACCGTTAAAAGCGACGAGAATAACCAGGCGGAAATCAGTACCATCAACACTTTCCTCGATGGTAAAAAGCCCGACTAAAAGTTAATCAAGACTGTTTGTTAATTATAGTGTGTGTTATGCCCCCCAACTAAAATTGGGGGGCTTGTGTTTTTCAAAAGTGAAATAGCACAAAAGATTCGGGGGCGGTTGACAAAAATCATATTCCGGCATGAAGCAGGTCAGTAACAGGCAGGCACTAACAGGTATCTTTGTCCTAAGATTTTTCTCACAAAGCCGGGATATCTCTATATTCTGACTTTGTGAGATTTTTTTTACAGGACCGCGTTTTATGGCAACAACTGCCCAAGGTATTTTTCGAGCGCAGTGGTGATCAGGTAGGTCCAGCCTTCTTCAAAATTCTCCTTTGCAAATGGCTTGTTGGCAATATCCGGGAAACTTTCCAGGCCGCTATGCGTAAGTACGAGCGTTGTGTGGTTTCCATCTGCAAACAGTTCAAAGCTTACATAGGAAATCCCTTCATACCCTTCGTACCGCCAACTGTAGCTGATCTTTTTGCCGGGTATTACCTCGGTTACCTCACAGAGATGCAGGTATTTTTCCCCTTCTTTACCCTCACCAAAAAATTGAAACCTGAAACCCGGCTCAGGGATAAAGGCATCGGGTTTAAAATACCATTCTTTCATGGAATCCTTGTCAGTGATGGCTTTCCATACCTGGCCGGCCGGAGCGGCGAGCCGCTTTTCAATGATCACCTTGTTATCCTGTATCATATTTTTTTTTATAGTAAGAATGAAAAATCTTTGTACACCACCAACTACCCGCCTGCAAGAAGGCTCTCTGCATATTGATTGATTTTGGCAAGGTTTTGTTGCAATCCTTCCGCTGCATTATGGGCTTTTACCACGGTGTCTCGCATGTCGGCCGTATCAAATTCAAGGGTCCAGTCAAGAAGTGTTTGTTGACCCTTTGCTTCAAAAACGACCGTGGCAATAAAATGCGGGTTGAAATGTTCATACATGATCTTCTGCTGCGGAACAATCTCTTTGTAAATACTCCGGTTGGGATAGTTGCTGCCGTCAGGGCCATGCATGGTTAGCTTCCATTCGCCGTTTTCATGAAAGTCCATTTGATGAATCGTGTTGGTGAAACCATCGGGTCCCCACCAGTTTTTAATGTGTTCAGGTTGGGTCCATACTTCCCAAACCAGTTCCACCGGTGCGTTGAGCAATCTTGATCCGTTAATACACCTGTTGGCATTGGTTGTTGTTACATGGTTCATAGCTGCATCGTTTTAAAAATAGTTGTGGTCAGGATTTTTTGCGTGGCTTCGCTGCCGCTTTTACCATGGGCTTTTGTTGAATGTCGGCGAGGTAGGTTTCGAGTGCATCCAGCTTCTGTTCCCAAAACAAACTGTACTGTTTCACCCAGTCGGATACCTGTTGCAACTGCTGCAGTTTGGCCGAACAATAACGCTCCCGTCCCTGTTGGTTTATTTCAATCAGCCCGCATTCAGTCAATATGCGTATGTGCTTCGAAATGGCAGGACGACTCACATGAAAATTTTCTGCCACCGCATTCAGCGGCAACGGTTTTTGCACCAGCATGCCGATTATCTTTCTTCTCGTTGGGTCAGCGATTGCCTGGAAAACATCTCTTCTCATTTTGATTATACTGTTTAAGAAACCATTCGGTTACGCAAATATAAGTAACCGTTTGGTTACTCAAAATAAATTTCATGGAGCATGAAAAAAGCCCCTTCAAAAAGGGGCTGTGAAAATTTATTGAGGCCGTATTACCGGGATCCCCTGGAAAATGCTTCTTCTTCGGCTTTTTGTTTTTTCCTGATCTCGTTCCAGGCTTTGAACTTATCGCCGAGGATATCTTTTATTTTCTGATTTTTTTCTTCGTTGATCTCTTTCTTCTTTGCTTCTTTTTCTTCATCTTTTAAACTGTTGTCGGCCTTAAGCTGGTTGCTCTTTTCCTGCGCATCCTCCATGGCCTGCTTTACCTGCCTGGCCTGCTCATCTGTTACATCGGCTTCTTTAAATGAAGTTGCCAGGTGTTCTTCCTTCATTTTTTTTAACTCAGCTTTTTTTTCTTTGCTCAAAACCGGTTTTCCTGCATCCTGTGCGTGGCCTGCCGCTGCAAAAACAAAAATGGCGCAGCAAATCATTAATAACTTTTTCATACTTGGTTTTTAGGTTTGTTAAATTCAGCCTAAATATAGAACGCTATTGACTGACAAAGAAAAAATAAAAAGGGGTTTAACAGAATTGTGACAAATGAGGTTGGGCCCCGAGTTGCCCTCAAAATAATGAGATTAAACCGGGCCGGATAAAAGAAGTCACAATAAAAAACATTGTTATGAAACCGATACTGTTTAAATGGTTGCTGGTGGCAACATTGATAACAGGCGCTGTAAGTGCCGCCAATGCTCAGTTTATAGTGAAAGTGCGCCCAACGGCGCCCGTAGTGGTACGTACCCATGCGCCATCGCCGGGGCATACCTGGGTGGAAGGAGAATGGGTGTGGAGGGCCGGCAGGTACGAATATGTTAATGGCTACTGGATTGCACCTCCCAGGCCGGGAGCTGTTTGGGTGAAGGGATACTGGGTACATACCCGCCGGGGATGGATGTGGCGGGCGGGCCATTGGAGAAGAAGATAATCATTACTGCAGCTATTGGTATAATTTTGGCAACAACCCGGTAAAACATTATGCGCCAAAAAAGATTATTAACTGTAGCCTTATTGTTGTGTGCAATCCCCGTATTTGCACAACAAAAGAAGTTTCAGCAAACTGACAGTGAGCGTTTTTTCAGGCTGGGTGCCAAGGCAGGTGTAAACGTAAATAAGATCACGGGCCAGTCGTATAAATCGGGGTTCAATTACAACTACCAGTTAGGAGGCTTTTTGCAATTTAATTTCAGCAACCGTTTTGGCATACAGCCCGAAGTAAATTTCGTGCAATCTTCTTCCGAATTCAGCAATGATGCCACGGTGATCTACGATGATCTGTTCAGGGGTGGGGGACAAAAAAATGCCAGGCTCAATTACCTCGAAATACCGCTGTTGCTCAACATCAACGTGGGAGAGAGCAAACATGTGAAGTTGCAGTTAGGGCCAGCCTATGGCGCCATGTTGAAACAAACAGTCGACAGTCTTAACAGTGGCGCCAATATTTATAAAAATGCCGACTGGAGTGCTATTGGTGGCTTGTGGATACAACTCCCTTTAATTAACCTGGGCGGCCGTTATAAATACGGCCTCAGTAATATCAATGCCATCGATGACCGTCAGCCCTGGCACAATCAATCGATACAGATTTTTTTGGGCATCACATTTTAAGCGGAGATATCCGGTAAAATATTTGGTGAAGGGATTGCAATTACGGCGATCCTTTTTTATTTTTAAACAAACAACCAATTATGATAGCAAGAATGGCTCTTGAGAACTTCCTCATGATAGATATTGAAACGGTTTCGCAGCAAAAAGAATTTTCCGCTTTACATGCCGACTGGCAAAAACTCTGGGAAGAAAAAGTGAAAAACTCGTTGCCTGAAAATGTAATGCCCGGTGAATATTATCCGCAACGGGCAGGCATTATGGCCGAGTTTGCCAAAGTGATCTGCATCAGCATGGCGTATTTTAAAAAGCAGGATAACCAGCTTACCCTCCGGGTGAAATCAGTGTATGGGCATGATGAAAAGGAATTGCTCAGTAATTTTATCTCTACCGTAAATCAACTGGAAGCGGCTCACAATAAATGGTGTTTTACAGGCCATAATATCAAGGAGTTTGACATTCCGTTTTTATGCCGCAGGCTGCTCATCAACGGGCTGTCGATTCCCGACTACCTCAACTTTCAAAACATGAAACCCTGGGAGACCAATATGGTAGACACTTTCCAATATTGGCGTTTCGGTGATTATAAAAATTATACCTCGCTTAAACTGCTGGCTGCTGCGCTCAATGTTCCCTCGCCCAAAGATGATATTGACGGCAGCATGGTGGGCGACGTGTATTGGAACGGGAATAACCTTGAAAGGATTGTTGTGTATTGCCAAAAGGATGTGGTAACGGTTGCCAACATCATTTTACGGTTTAAAAAAATGAATTTGTTGACGGATGAGCAGATCGTGTTCGTGAAATAAATACCCGGCAACTAAGGTTTATACAACAGGTATTTTTCGCGGATCTTTTTAAAGTTTTCAAGGGCGGGTTCCCAGCTTGCCCTGATCTCGCTTTCCGTTTTACCATCTTTTACCTGTTGCATCAACACATCATTGCCCGCCAGCTTATTGAAGAAATTTGTTTTCAGGAAAAAGCTGTCTTTGCCAGGAAACAATTTGTAGGCACGCAGCAGGTATCCCAATTGTATTTTCCCGTTGAGTTTTTTGAGTACATCTTCCGTGGTTCCGCTTTCGTTCCATCCAAAGCAACGCAGGTAAAAGCACTTGCCGGATTTGGCGCCTTCGTTTGGCATGGGTGTAAATGCATACAGGTTTTTCGGAAGGCCCGGATGCCCGAATACCTGGAAGGGAGTGCTGGTGCCCCGTCCTTCGCTTAAGACGGTACCTTCAAAAAAACAGGTGGAAGGATAGAGATAAATACTTTGCATCTCTTTCAGGTTGGGAGATGGGTTCACCGGTAACACATATCTGGTCTGGTGGTCGTAATTCCTGCACCTGATCACCTGCACATGAAATGGGGTATCACTGGTGGGTTGCGTGGTTACATTGTAGGCATTGATGGCATTTGCTTTCGGCGACAACCAGTTTTCTCCTGCTAACATCAACGCATATTCGCCAATCGTCATGCCATACACCACCGGGATCGGTTGCATGCCAACAAAACTTTTAAATTTTTTATCCAGCACGGGTCCATCCACGTAAAACCCGTTTGGGTTAGGGCGGTCGAGGATGAGCAGTGGCTTATGATTTTCGAGGCAGGCCTCGAGGCAATACTCGAGTGAAGAAATGAATGTATAGAAACGAACGCCTACATCCTGTATATCAAAAATGAGTACATCCACATCCTTAAGATCGGCAGCAGTGGGTTTTTTATGATCACCATATAAACTCACTACCGGGATGCCTGTTTTTTTATCCACCGCGTTTGCCACATGCTCACCGGCATCAGCATTGCCCCTGAAGCCATGCTCGGGTCCGAAAATTTTTACCACCCTGATGCCCGAGCGGATAAGTGTGTCAACCAGGTGTGTTTGTTGTACCATACTTGTCTGGTTGGCAAACACCGCCACTGATTTTCCCCTGATCATGGGCAGGTACACATTCATGCGCTCTGCACCGGTGATCACATTGTTTTTGCCGGTATCCTGTGCGGTACTTTGCTCACCACATGATAGTACAGCTATTATGAATACAAAAAATATCGACTTCATGGTTTAAAGATCAATAAAACATTTTAATTGGTGGTTGTAGATTTAAATTTTTAACTTGCCGTTCATTAGTGGTCCTGCTTTTCAGCTTCTCTTTTATTGCAGAATAGAATGGATAATGTACAAGAGTGCGACGCCTATGCAGCCGCCTGGAGTGACGAGGCTGGTAACAAAAATTTTAACAAAATACCGCGTGTGCGGTTAAAAAAATCAACAACATGGCACAAGTAAAAAGTGGTGATACTGTAAAGGTGCATTACACGGGAAAATTAACCAATGGCGAACAGTTTGACTCATCGGCCGGAAGAGAACCACTGGAATTTACAGTTGGTTCGGGCCAGATGATCAAAGGGTTTGACGCAGCCATGCCTGGCATGACCGTGGGTGAAAAGAAAACCATCAATATCCCGGCACTGGATGCTTACGGAGAAAAAGATCCTGCGGCGATCATTGAATTTCCGAAACAGAATGTACCGGAAGATATGAAACTTGAAGTAGGCATGCAGCTTACGCTGAGTAACCAACAGGGGCAGCCGTTCCCGGTAGTGGTGGCAGGTATCAAAGACGATGTGATCGTGCTCGATGCCAATCATTTTTTGGCCGGGGAAGAGTTGGTGTTTGATATTGAACTGGTGGAGATCGTTTAGCCCTGTCAGCAAACAAGGTGCACAAACTTTGTAATTGAATGTTATCAACTACGGCCCTTTACGGGCCGTTTTCTTTTTAACGGCTGGCCGGTAGCGCAAAACCTTTCGTGACTTTTACCCGGTACAAAAGGCGGTTAATTCTGTAATATTGCATCCGTTTACAACCACAAAAAATAAATTGATCATGATACATATTAATCCAGCCGAAGCAGCCGAACGCTTTATGCGTTACGTGCAGATCGACACGCAGAGCGATCCTAACAGTACCGCACACCCCAGTACAGAGAAGCAGAAAAACCTGGGTGTAATGCTGCAGCAGGAACTGCTGGCCATGGGTATTGCAGATGCCCAAACCGATGAGTTTGGTTATGTATATGCCACCATTCCTGCCAACAGTGCAAAGAAGAATATCCCGGTGATCTGTTTCTGCAGCCACGTGGATACAGCGCCTGATTGCAGTGGCTACGAAGTGAAGCCGATCCTGCACAATAATTATAACGGGGAAGACATTGTGTTGCCTGATGACAGCACGCAGGTGTTACGCATGAGCGACTTTCCTTACCTGAAAGAACACCTTAACAGCAGCATCATCACGGCCAGTGGCTTAACTCTGCTGGGAGCAGATGATAAAAGCGGCGTGGCGGCGATTATGGAAGCAGCCCGTTTTTTTATGGAACATCCTTCTGTACAACACGGCGATATAAAAATCCTGTTCACACCTGATGAAGAAGTGGGGCAGGGTACCGCAAAAGTTGACATGAAAAAACTGGGAGCCAACTTTGGCTACACGCTGGATGGTGGTGAAGCCGGTAGCCTGGAAGATGAAACCTTTAGTGCAGATGGTGCGGTGATCACTATCCATGGCGTGATCGTTCACCCGGGTTATGCAAAAAATAAACTCGTGAATGCGCTGAAGGTTGCAGGCGCAGTATTGGATGCATTGCCGAAATCAGAATGGAGCCCGGAAACCACCGACGGCAAACAGGGATTTGTACACCCGGTAGCTGTGAATGGCATTGCAGAAAAGGCAAGCATACAATTCATCGTGCGTGATTTTGAAGATAAAGGATTACAACAACATCACGACCGGCTGAAGCAGATCGCTGCTGCGGTGGTTGAAAAATTTCCAGGTGCAACGATGGAGTACGTTGCCACGGAGCAATACCGGAACATGAAGAAAGTGCTGGACCAACATCCGCAGGTGGTGAGCTTTGCAGAGGAAGCCATCCAAAGAGCCGGCCTGGCCGTAAAAAAAGAAAGCATCCGCGGTGGTACCGATGGCAGCCGGTTCAGTTATATCGGTATGCCTTGCCCGAACCTGTTCACCGGCATGCAGAATATCCACAGCAAACTGGAGTGGATCGGCACAAAAGACATGGCCAAAGCAGCAGAAACAGTTATTCACCTGGCGATGATCTGGGAAGAAAGAAGTGGGAATGAGGCTTAATAAAAATATGTTTTCATTGTAATGTTTTAAAAACTGTTATCTTCATTTCAAAATAAAAACAATGCCGGAAATAGTAAAAGAATTTTGGTGGCTGCTGCCAATTTTAGCATTAATAGCAGGAGGTTTATTTACCATCAACCAGGGAACGATCGGGGTGGTGACAAGGTTAGGGAAATACCATAGTATCAAAAGGCCTGGCCTCAATTTTAAGGTGCCTTTTCTTGACCAGATCTACAAAAGAGTGAGTATTCAAAACCGGTCGGTGGAGCTGGAGTTTCAGGCGGTAACAGTTGACCAGGCCAATGTATATTTTAAGTCGATGTTGTTATATTCTGTGTTGAATGTAGATGAGGAAACGATTAAGAATGTTGCCTTTAAATTTATCAGCGACCGCGACCTGATGCAGGCATTGGTGAGAACGGTGGAAGGAAGCATCCGTGCATTTGTGGCCACAAAAAAGCAAGCCGAGGTATTGAATGTAAGAAGGGATATTGTTGACAATGTAAAAGAGCAGGTTGACCTGCAACTCGAGAGCTGGGGTTATCACCTGCAGGATCTGCAGATCAATGACATTACATTTGACCAGGCCATCATTGAAAGCATGAGCAAGGTGGTGGCTTCCAATAACCTGAAGGCTGCTGCTGAAAACGAAGGGCAGGCATTGCTCATCACCAAAACAAAAGCAGCAGAGGCGGAAGGTAATTCCATCAAAATTGCCGCAGAAGCTGAAAGGCAGGCCGCACAACTCCGTGGCCAGGGTGTTGCCTTGTTCCGGGAAGAAGTGGCAAAGGGGATGAGCCAGGCAGCAGAACAAATGAAGCAGGC
>CAYVLT010000186.1:0-8920 GCA_964452405.1 uncultured Ferruginibacter sp. | reverse complement strand
ATGAAAGCACCGGCGCCAATTCAATTGCCGTCAAGGACAGTAAGACAATGATCATTGTGGGCGGCGATTACACCGGCAAAGACAGTGCTGCCAATAATTCTATCATCACGAGGGATGGAGGAAACAGTTTCACCCGGCCCGCAAAGCCGCCCCACGGCTACCTCAGTTGCGTGGAATTTATTGACCATCACGAATGGATTTGTTGCGGCCCGGGCGGTGTGTATGGCAGTACCGATGATGGACTTACCTGGACGAAGCTGAGTGCAGAAGGATTTCATGTGTGCCGCAAAGCAAAAGATGGCAACGCTGTTTTTTTTGCAGGAGCCAATGGAAGGATCGGTAAGCTGAAACGGTGAGTGATAACATTATTTCCGGAACATCACATACACGGCTCCCATCAACAAAGCAAAACTCAGCAGGTGCTTCCACTGCAAAGGTTCTTTCAGGTACAGAACGGCAAAGCCAGCAAACACCACCAGGGTAATGGCTTCCTGCACCATTTTTAACTGGTACCCACTGGCGCCATCCAGGTAGCCGTACCGGTTGGCAGGTACCATCAGGCAATATTCAAAAAAAGCAATGCCCCAACTCATGAGGATCACTTTCCAGATGGGCAGGTTGGTATGCTTCAGGTGAGCATACCAGGCCACGGTCATAAAAATATTTGAGCAAACAAGCAGGCCAACGGTACGTAGCATAAAACATCTTTTTGGTTGATATTACGAATGTATCATGCAAAGAATAAACCAGCACAACATTCTTTTACAATCGCTTTGGCATGATTTTGGAAATCCGACCTTGTTCACGGGTGGTGATAACTTGTATTACTAAAATTCGATTGCACTTGTATATTTTTGTTACCCAAACCTATATAACCTAATTTACTAATTAAAATCTACAACAATGGCATTTGAGAATTTCCCTTCCGCAACCAGTACTCCGCCCCCACCACCAGAATCTCCCAAAACCGATTGGCGCTTTTTTTTAACCATCGGCCTGGTGATCGCACTGCTGGGAACCTGGGGATATATCATCTGGGATAAAAGCAAGGTGAAAGAAACGATACAGCAAAAAGACACATTGTATTCATCAGTTGTTACAGAAAAAGACAACCTGAAAACATTACTCGATGATGCAACCATGCGCTATGATGTATTGAAAACATCCAATGCAAAAAAAGACAGCACCATCACCGCAAAAGACCGGGAGATAGCTGACAAAAAAGCCAGGATACAAAGCATCCTAGCCAAGGCGAATTCAACCAAGGAAGAACTGGCCGAAGCCAAAAGGCTGATTGCTTCCCTCAATTCCGACATTGAATCTTATAAAGAGCAGGTGGAAATGCTGAAAGGAGAAAATCTCGCCCTCACCAAAGAAAAAGAAGAAGTGACAGAACAACGTAATACGGTTCAAAAAAATTACGACTCTGCCAAATCGGTGATCAGGCAAAGAGAGGAATTGCTCGACGTAGGTTCTACCCTGCATGCTTCGGGCTTTAATATCGTGGGCATCGATGAAAAAAAAGGTGGTAAAGAAAAAGAAACCACGAAGGCTAAAAAAGCCGACAAGTTGAGAATATCTTTCAACCTCGACGAAAACAGGATCGCACCATCTGGTTCAAAAGAATTGTACATCACCATTACCGGCCCGGATGGCAAGCCGATCGCCGTGGAAGCACTGGGTTCAGGCATGTTCACCACCCGGGAAGATGGCGAAAAGATCTACACCCAAAAAGTTCAGATCAATTATACCCAGGGTCAGAAGCAAACTGTTAGTTTCGACTGGAAACAGAACACCAATTTTGCCGTGGGTAATTACAGGATTGAAGTGTATCACAATGGTTTCAAGATCGGCGAAGGCATTGCTGTGTTGAAGAAAGCGGGCTTATTTGGATAAACCACACCTATAGATATCATACATAAAAAATGCTCCGCAGGGAGCATTTTTTATTGAGCTTGTTTTCAATATTTTATTTTCTATGCCAGGAGGTTTTCAATTGCGACTCGAACCCGGCAAACACTGCGGGCGGAATTCCCCAATCCGGTGCTTCAATATCGCCCCAGGCTTTTGGACTATCTGCATCATTAAAATAACTTACCCCGGTGATCTCTTTATTCCTTTCAATGGTTGAAGCAGCATCAGTCAGCCATTGGGCTTTATAAGAGACAGGACCTTTTACGCCAAACTCAGTGATGAACATGGGGCGGTGAGCAAACCAGGTGCGCCGGTATTTTCTTTTGAAAATGGTATTGAAAGATTCCTGTTTGTTATGATCGGTGATATTTTTATCCGGCAGTCCATAGATAGCAATGCTGCAATAATCCACCACATCTGTACCTGGCCAAAACTCCATGGAACCACGGTCTCCCGCCGGCCCCCACACAAAATAAATCCCCACAGGATTTTTGCTTTTAATGAAGTGAACAAAATATCGGAATGCTTCTATGTACTTCACCGGGTCCTGGCTTTGCCATGGATAACGTTTGATCGGTATCTCCATTTCGTGCAACCAGCGCAGGTATATTTTTTTCCTGCAACCGCCGATTACCGCATACAATTGATTAAACACACTGTCGTAAGCGCCAGCCAGAATATGATCCAGCAACTGCGGATCTTTATCCAGGCCCTTGTCTTTCCAGGGTTCCATCGTTACGATGAGATGATGATCCCTGCGTACAGCACTGTCAAATCTCTTTTTAAATTCACCGGATTTCAGGAATTGAAGATTCACGAAAATATGTTCGGTGGAAACAGGTACACTGTCGAGCAGCTTTTCAAACGGGTCAAACACGCCCAGTTCAAGCGTACCATCCTTACGCAACAGGCTGCTGTCTGTTTCTTTATCCGCCGCATTCCTGTCGATGAATTCAATTGCTTTATGCTGGTGAATATAACCAACGGCGGCTTCTGCATCAGCCCGCTGGAAATCACCGGCTCCGAACTTTGCAGATCCGATCAATAAAGATGGTTTATCAAAAAAACGAAGACGATGCAGTTTCCGAAAGATCAGTTGCTCCATGTTTTTTTCTTCCGGGTATTGATCGGTCATGCTTTCGCTTTTCCCTTTCAAGGTTACGGAGATCATATCCACCCATGCAGCTCCGGGCCAATATTCTTCAGTGCCCGGGTAGCCCGAAGGCGCCCACACCATTTTTACTGCAGGAGCTGCTTTTTTTACCTGCTCGCTGATATGCCTGAAAGCTGCGGCATAAGTATCCGGCCCCTGCATCTGCCAGGGATAGCGGTTAACATATACTTCCATGTCCGGATCGGGGCGAAGCATAACCGGCGCGGAAAGTGTATTTAGATAAAGAGCCAGGCTTTTTAACTTGGCATCATAAGTGCCTTCGGCTACCTCTGCAAGCACATTCTTTTTAAACAGACGACCACTTGCCGGCGGCCAGGTTTCCAGCGTGAGTAACAATGCCGCTGCAGGTTGGGTGTTTTTTCGGAGCTCATCCAGGAATCCCGTGTCACTGCTGTTATTCCATCGAAGGGTGAGGCAGCGGGTATGTGCAGCTTCTGTGACTGTAAGGGCGCTGTCATTACAAACGGCTAGCAATGGCTCATCTGTTCTCAACGATACCAGGTCTTTTTCAGTACGTGCAAAAAAATACCTGTACCCGGCAAAACCAGCCACCAATGCGGCAAGCAGGAACAGCAACAGTTTTTTGATCATCTTACAATAATTTATTTGTCAGGGTAGGCAACTTTTTTCATATAGGCATTCTGGTACCGGATCCATGACTGCAGCTTACGCTGTTGTTGTTGAACATAGGCAGGCTTTTCCGCAGCAATATTCGTGGTTTCGTAACGGTCAACAGAAAGATCATACAACGAATAAGTATTGTCTGAGGCATTAAAGATAAACTTATAATGATCTTCCCGCAGCCCGAAAAGAATGTCTGAATAAGGTGCAAAAAAGTAAACTGCCTTCCGGCGATTGAGACTAAACAGGTTCTCCCCCTGCCAGGCTGAAGGAGCTTTGCGGTTCATCACGGCCATAATGGTAGGAGCGATATCTGAAATTCCGCCGGTAACCGGCAGGCGTTCACCTGAAAATACAGTGGGGTTGATGAACAGCAACGGCACATGCAGGTTTTCCTCAAATATGTTCGAAGCATGCGTGGTTTGATTGTGCCGGCCAAAAGCTTCGCCGTGATCGCCCACTAACACGATCAGTGTCTGGTCGAACAGGTGCCGGAGTTTCAAACCCTCCACCAGTTGTTGCAGGGTTTCATCTGCCCGGTGCAGGGCATCCAGGTACCTGTCGAGCGAAGCATTACCTGTTTTAAACCTGCCTGGTTCAGCAGCACTGAAATATGGATAATGAGTTTGAAAGGTCCACATCATTGAAAAGAACGGCGCCGACGGTTTTTGCTGTTGCCAGTTAAAAAACCTTGCTGCCAGGCAGGAATCATCCACACCATCAAGATTGTTCTTACTGTACCGGCTATCCGAAAATACCCTACCGCAGTCATTGGTGCGGAAATCAAGAATATCATCAAAGCCCCTGTTTTTCAAAAAACCTTCGGCATTCTGAAAGCGGTTGTCACCGGAATTCAAAAACAGGCTGCGATACCCACCCGTCTTCAATTCTGAAGTAAGCGATGGCAAAGCCACAGCGGGCGCCTCCTTTGTGATGGTTTTAAACGACAGTTCCGGATAAGTGGAACAAAGAATGGAGAACATCGACTTATTGGTGGCGGGTGTATGGGCATAGATATTTTGAAACACGGCCGCCTGTTTGCTGATCGAATCAATAAAAGGTGTTGCGTGATAACTGCTGTCGTACACATCAATGTATTCAGCCGGGGTGGATTCAAGAACGAGAATGATCACGTTCTTTATGGCACCGGTTGCAAAGAGCGATTGGTACTTTCCCGGGAGGCTGTCCACATTTTTTTTATCAAACTCACAAATGCCGGTTAATTGTTGTTCAGCAATGGAACTGGTGCCGCCGCGGTTAACAGAGTTGATAAAATAAGAAATGGGATTAGCAGTTTTTGCATTGTACATCGGCTTAAAACTGTTTGCTATAAGCGCTGCCAGGAAGAAAACCGGGAATAAGGAACCGATTAATAACGGCCACTTACGGTAAAGGTTATAACAAAGCCACACCAGAAAGAAAAAGGCGCCAATCAGCAGGAGCAAAGCCATTATAAACAACCAGGAAACATTGGCACCAATTGCTTTGGACGCATCGGTACTGTTGAAAAAATCGGAATAGTAAAGCCATTGATAATTAAATGGCCTCCCGATCATTTCCGTCACCTTTACGTTCAGTAAGGCCGCTGTGATGGAAAGTAAACAGGTAATGGCAAACAAGGTCAATACCAGTTTTCGACCCTTTTTCAGCAGCAGGAATAAGGTGCCGAAGAACACCACCAGGATGGAAGCGAATTTCATATCATCCCAGGCACCGCTTGCCATATCAACCCACCCGGATAAAGGTTGTACCAGGAACGGAAAGATCAGTTCAGCCATGTATATCCGAATCCAGAACAATCCCATGGCCAATGCCAGCGTCAGCGCTATAAAAATTCCAGGTTTGCTGCTGCCTGGCGGACTATGTTTAAAATGATACTTTCTAAGAATGATCACCACCAGCGTCATTACGGCTAACAACACCAGCAGGAACTTACCGTAACGGGCAAACGAAATACGCCCTTTGGCAGTTGAATAGTCAATAGCTGATTCGATCTTTACCACCTGGCTGCTATCGGTGTACACCTGGTAGCCTTTTTTGCCGGTTGGATTTTTTGTATCCCAGTATTCGGAATAAACATGAAAAGGTCCGCGGTACCTTACATCAAAAAATGTAAACTCAATATCATTGTGTGCTTCGATATTAATATGGATCACAAAATCAGCTCCTTCCCGGTTCATTTTCGTATGCATCACCTTTCCTTTCCTGGTGGTGCCCGCTGGCGGGTTGTCGTAAAACTTCCAGTCATTGATGCCCCACACCAGGTAAACCTCGCTGCCTCCGGGTGCATGGTACCTGATTTCGATATCATTGGCACGGAGGCCGCCGACCCCCAACAGGAGGAATAACAGCAGGAAAAGAATCCTGCCCCGGATGTTATTTGCCGGCGATTTTATATTTAGAAACATGGAAGAATTTCGATGGGTTATCCGCCAATAACGAAAAATAACTGCTTACGGTATGTACCGCAATTGAATTTTATAAAATCCAACAACACCTTACCCTAAGAAGTTGAATTTTAGCCGGAACCATCATTTTTCTCCCTTAACTAAATACTATTCACCGCCGGAAAGCGTTAACCCGATAATCATTATATTGTCTTTAAAATTAACATTTTAATAATACGCTACCTGGATGATGTTTGATCGTGTACGTTTTGCAGGCAAGGCAAAGCCGGGATTTGATAAAAGAAAAGGTTGGCTGCAGTGGCTGCTGCTGCTCGTGATTGGCTGCCCGTTAGCGGCCTGCCACAATCCTTATAGCGCAGAAGCTACCAAGGGTAAAAAGGTTGCCATCCGCAAAGAAAACGGGCGTTACCAGTTGTACAAAGATGGCCAGCCATTTTTCGTAAAAGGCGCCGTTGGCCATACACACCTAGATGAACTGGCTGCCTGTGGCGCCAACACATTACTGATCTGGGACACTTCCCTCATTGAAAAAACATTGAATGAAGCCGACCGCAATCATCTCTCCGTGATTGCTGGCCTTGATATTCCATCAGGGGAACTAGTGGATTTTTACAACAACGATACATTGGTAAATAAGTTATTCAACGATTATCAACGGGTCATAAACCGGTTTAAAGGCCACCCTGCACTATTGGCATGGGGACTGGGCAACGAGTTGGTAATGCCGGTGTCATCCAGATCGTCCGGCTTTTATAAAACCTATAACCGCCTGCTCCGGATGATACACACAGATGATAAGGACCATCCCGTCACCACCACGATCATCAACTATCAAAAACAAAGTATTCTAAATATCAGGTGGAAGATCAGGGACCTCGATTTCATATCCATCAATACCTACAATCGACTTAAAGACATCAATAAACAATTGGGCATGTTAAGCTGGTTCTGGAATGGGCCATTCCTTATTTCCGAGTGGTCGCCGAATGGCGGCTGGGAATCGGAGACAACTGTATGGCAGGCACCGATAGAAAATACCAGTACCAAAAAAGCGGAACAGTACACAGAATTTTACAGGCAGTATATGCCATTGAACAACAACCGTTTTCTCGGTTCCCTCGTTTTTTACTGGGGTAGCCGGCAGGAATACACTCATACCTGGTACAGCGTTTTTACTGAAAACGGCGTGCCTACTGAAATAAAAGAAGCGCTCAAGGATTGCTGGACAGGAACCACTACAGAACACCAGTCAACAAAAATTAAGTACATGCTGGTTGATAGCAGTGGTGCCCGGGACAATCTTTTACTGAGTCCGGGTTCGCAACATACCGCCTCCCTGCTGCTGGAGGATGGGGTTAAACCAGACAGTCTTCGGTTTGCCTGGGAAATTGTGCAGGAAGACTGGCTTAACTGGGGACGCACCTGGCATTATTTTAAACGTCCTGCTGCCATGCAGGGATTAATTTCAGACAGCACGTTGATGAATCCGAAATTCACCTGCCCCAAAAAAGAAGGCCCTTACAGGATATTCATTAATGTTTATAACAACAAAGGATTTTGCACCACGGCCAATACGCCGTTTTACGTAGTGAACAATGAATTTTAAATCAGCACCCACACCTGCACCGACTAAAAAAGAAAGAGTTGCGTTAAGGGCCATGATCCTCATTGGCTTTTTCTCGGCCGGCTTTTTCTTATACACGATGTTCAACAGTCACAACATCGGGTATAAGCCCCTGTATGTGTTGCTGATGATCACGATGGGCTATTATTGCCTCAAATACCTGCACGAATGGTATCACTACTTCTCCATATCGGTTACGCCTAAGCCCGAAGCATCAAAAGTTTACAGCATTGATGTTCTCACCACTTATTGTGCCGGGGAACCGGTTGATATGCTCGAAACCACCCTTACGGCCATCCGGCAAATGAAATACCCGCATACTGCCTGGTGTTGTGATGAAGCCAATGATCCTGCGGTGATCGCCATGTGTGAACGGCTCGGGGTGCGGCATGTAACAAGAACGATTAAAGTAAATGCAAAGGCAGGTAATATCAATAATGCTTTAAAACAGGCTACGGGTGAACTTGTTGTGGTGATGGACCCTGACCATATTCCTGCCCCCGATTTCCTGGATGAAGTGGTGGGTTATTTTGAAGACCCCGAAGTGGGATATGTGCAGATCGTACAGGGTTATTACAACCAGCAGGAAAGCCTGGTAGCCAAAGGTGCAGCGCAACAAACCTACCAGTTTTACGGCCCCATGATGATGTGCATGAATACCTATGGAACCGTACAGGCCATCGGTGCCAACTGTACTTTCCGGCGTACGGCGCTGGATTCTATCGGCGGTCACGCAGCGGGGCTTTCGGAGGATATGCACACGGCCATGCAGATGCATGCAAAAGGTTGGAAATCGATCTACCTGCCTTCCATACTCACCCGCGGGTTGGTGCCTGCCACGCTCTCCTCCTACCTCAAGCAACAGTTGAAATGGTCGAGAGGTACCTGGGAGTTGTTGATGGTTACTTATCCCAGGCTGTTCACCAAATTTACCTGGCGGCAGAAAATACATTACTTCCTCCTGCCTTTTCATTACCTGTCTGGCATCATCTTCTTCATCAATTTTTTGATCCCCGTTGTTTCCCTTTTCACCGGGTATATTCCGCTAAGAATGGACGTGATCGCCTTCCTGCTGGCCTCCCTGCCCATGCTGGCAATGTCGGTTCTCATCAGGCATTATGTACAGAAATGGGTGGCCGAAGAAACGGAAAGAGGATTTCATATCGTAGGCGGTATCCT
>CAYVLT010000185.1:0-9012 GCA_964452405.1 uncultured Ferruginibacter sp. | reverse complement strand
GCAGCGAGGGCCGGCACGGCGCTGCTGGTGCATACGATCACGAAGCTATCTGGTTGTAAAATGAAATTGCCGATGGTGCCGCTGATGCCACTGCCGTCGCCGATTTTCCAGCCCTGCAGGTTGATGGGAAAGGCGGTTGTATTGCGCAATTCGATCCATTCGTTATTCGGAAGTCCAACCTGAGGCGAAGGGTCAGCCATGATCTCGTCGATCACGATATCGTATTGCTGGGGTGTATAAAAACTAAAACTGGCAGTGCCGTTGTTGAGGGTATTTCCTGCCAGGTCGTTTACAGAATTAATGGTAAGCGTGTTGGTGCTGCCGTTAGGAAAGCTGCTGGCAAAGCTGAGGTGAACCAGGGCTGCATTTACACCGTCAATAACGGCGGTTGCTGGCGAGCCGATGCCGTTGTTGGCAACATAATTAGCTGCCACCTGGCTGCTGATATTATCAACAGCTTCGTTGAACAACACATCCACGGAGCTGGAACCGGTTGCTGTGGAAGATATAATTGCAGGAGGGGTAACATCCGGTACAAAGGGTTGCACGTTGATGTCATCAAAAAAATGACGTTGAGCAAAACTCGCTACGGTACTTTGTTTCACCAGTATCCCGAAAAAAGCGGCACTGTTGTATGTATTGTCCGTTACGGTTCCTTCAGGAATAAAATTGGTGCCGCCTCCAAGATCTCTCATCAAGGTCCATTGATCGGCTGCATCCCGGGTTACTTTTATCCGCAATGTATTATTGCTGCTGTTGGTGGTGGCGTCCAGTCCGTCAATGATCCTGGTGCTGCTGGCGCCGGTTTTTTTATACAGGCTGATTTCATCGGTGGTATTCCCGATTCTTACAAAATACCCGGTGGTGGTGGCTGCCGTTAGGTCGCTGGCAGAAGCGGTTAAAAATACATCTACATAATTAGCAGAAGAAGTGTTGAAAGTAAGGTTTACATAAAACTCCCATTGGGTTTCTGTTGCCAGGGTGCTGGGAGTGCTGATGTAAAAACTACTGTTCGCCACGAGGTTGTTGCTTTGCAGTTGACCGGCACCATTTACAATCCAGTCGGTACCCGTGGTGGTCCATGCAGGATTATTGGTGAAATCACCATCATTGAAATTGTCACTTACCTGTGCGGTTACTTTGATGCAGAAAGCCAGTGCCAGCAGCAGGATGAACTGTATTTTGTTTTTCATAAAACCAAGTTGGTTTTAAAGATACTTGTTTTATGCATTGTTGCGTTCTTTTAGGTGCCTTTGAATGCAATCAGGGACTTGTTGTGCCTGGTAAAAAATGTTATTTGCGGATTGAAAATTTGACCGGTGTAATGGCTTTGAGGTCTGATTGTTTCATATCCGGAACTTTGTTCTGGTAGCTTTACCGGCCTGGTGTGGATTGTCTGCAGCGGCAATATATGCCAGTGGTATGCCGATGCAGGTTATTAAAATGCCCGCAGCGGTAACAGCTTTTAAAACATCAAATGGAAACTTTGGCGTATTAGATAATCGTACGATTACCTGCGTGCTGATCAGCCAGGTAAAGCTGCCGTAAATGACTCCGGTAATAACCCTGTTATGGGTGATGCTTTGCAGCAATGGAAATACCTGGAAAAAGAAGTAGCTGAATGCAAGCGCCATGATATAATGAAACAACAGGCCCCAGGCGGGCATTGTATCACCACCAGTGAGTGCAGCCTGTCCAAATACACCACTGGCAACATATTTCAACACACCTGCGGGCCCCCTTCCTGTTTTGATATAATAATGCAAACAGGCGGCGGTAATATCAAGGGTGCCAACCAGCAGGCCGGCGGCAGTCATTTTCAGCCATGATTGCTTTTGATGTTTCATGCCGGTAAATTATGATCAAGATAAAGATTCCTGCCTTCAACTACAATACCTGTTGTAGTACAGCCAAAGTTTTCATTTCACCAAACTCAGGTACATGAAGGGCATAAAATTCAAGATAATGTTGAAGTAGTTTCCGGCGCACCTCGTGGTGCAGGCGGAAATGCGAAAGATCATCAGGGTGCAGCGCTTTTAGTAATTGTGAAGTAAGCAGTGCATACTCGCCTTCTATAAAATGCGGGTGTGTGGGAGGCTCTTCCACAAAGCAACCTTCCTGCAGGTCGAGTACCGGCTGTTGCGGGCTGTAATCATCGCTCATTTTAAATCCGAAGAAATGCGAAAGATGCAATGCAAAAAACAGGGGTATGTTAGCGGCTACCGGGGTGGAGGCCACATCGAGTTGTAGTAACACATCCTCACAAAAATAAAACAGTGCTTCGTTTTGTTCGGGCTGCCGCAGGGTTTTGTATAAAAGCTCCACGAGGTACAATGCAATGCTGTTCCTTATAACATCACTAAGCACTCTTTCATACAATACCGCCCAACTGAATTCTTTTATCCGCTGCATGTTTTTTTGCTCCTGGTGATACACAACAAGATCGAGTATGGCGCCGGGCAGGAAATAGTTGGCTTTTGCCGTGGTTTTTTTTGAAGTGCGAACGCCATTTACCATATAGCTCTGCACGCCGAACAACTCTGTAAATACGGTTACCACCAGGCTGGTTTCTCCGTACTTTACTGTTCTTAATACAATGGCCCTTGTTTTATGCGTCATGAATAAACTTCAATGCATTTGTTTGAAGAACTTCAAAATTAACCAACATTAACCCATTCAAAACAATCAATGCCATGCAAATTTGTTTTCTTTGCAGCCACAAATCAACATTCGTCATTCATTACTCTCTTTAAGATATGTGGCAACGTTTAGGAAGTTCTGTCATCAAATACCGGCTGGTGCTTTTGATCACACTGTTTGCAGTAACCGGGTTGATGGGATACTTTGCCAGCAAGGTTAAGTTAAGCTACGATTTTGGTAAAGCGATTCCTACTGATAATCCCAAATACAAAGATTATGTGGCCTTCCGGCAAAAATTTGGCGATGATGGCAATGTGTTGGTACTGGCTGTAAAAACAGATAAATTTTTTCAGCTTGATTTTTTTAAGAAATACCTGGAAATGCAGGAGGCAATCCGTAAGGTGCACAATGTTACCAATATCATCAGCGTACCGGCTGCCATCAACCTCAAAAAAGATGCTGCCACCCAGCAGCTCGATGCGGTAAAAATTTTTGATGACAACATCCATACACAGGCGGATCTCGACAGTGCCCGGAATATTTTTTTGCGGTTGCCTTTTTACCGCGGCAGGTTGTACAACCCTGATTCCCTTTGCTACCTGATGGGCGTGGGCATCAACAAAGATTCTCTCAATTCTCCCCTGCGTTTGAAAATTGTAACCGACATTCTGGCCTGCGTTACCCGTTTTGAAAACGCCACGCATACCGAAACTTACCGGAGCGGACTTCCCCTCATCCGCACCATCAGCAGCGACCGGATTGAGAAAGAAATGCGCTTTTTTTTAGTGGGTTCCGTAATCCTGAGTGCACTGATTCTTTTATTGTTTTTCCGTTCTCTCAGCACCACGCTGTTATCGTTAACCGTCGTGTTGATGGGCGTGGTTTGGAGCGTGGGTGTATTATATCTCTGCGGTTATAAGATCACGATCCTTACCGGTATCATTCCACCACTGATCGTGGTGATCGGTATTCCCAACTGTATTTATTTCATCAACAAGTATCACACATCCTACCTTACCCACGGCAATAAAAACCAGGCCCTGGTGGAAATGGTGAGCAAAATGGGTATCGTTACCCTGTTCTGCAACATCACGGCTGCTATTGGTTTTGGCGTATTTGCACTTACAAAAAGTGCCGTACTGCAGGAGTTTGGAGTGGTGGCAGGCATCAGCATCATGCTCATTTTCGTGGTGTCTTTTATTTTGTTACCCGCCGCGTTGAGCTACCTGCCGGTGCCTGGTAAAGCACAAACAAAATACCTGCACAATAAACTGGTGACTTCGTTTTTGTTGAAGATTGAAAAATGGGTGCTGAGTCACAAACCGGTGGTATATGCCATAACCGGTATATTGCTGGTGGCGGCCATTGCCGGCATGTTCCGGTTGAAGACGGTGGGCTTTATCGTAGATGATCTTCCGAAAAAGGATAAACTGTACACCGACCTTAAGTTTTTTGAAAGAAATTTTAAAGGGGTGATGCCGTTGGAAATTGTGATCGACACAAAGCGCAGGAATGGCCTTGCCGGTACCAGGGGCTTACTCGTTTTTTCAAAAGCTGATTCACTCTCCAGTTATATCGCTTCCATGCCCAACATGAACCAGCCATTGAGCATTGGGGAAGGATTGAAGTTTGCCAAGCAATCTTTTTTTGATGGCGATTCCGCTTTTTACAAAATGCCCACGCTGTACGAGATTGCTTTTATGAGTGATTACCTCAAAACCAACAAAACCGACAGCGGCGCCAGGAACAGTTTTTCAAAGATGCTGGCATCTTTTATGGACAGCACAAAAGAAACCACCCGTGTAAGTGTGAGCATGGCAGATATCGGCACCAAACGACTGCCGTTTGTACTGGATAGTATCCAGGCAAAAGTGAATGAACTGTTTGATACATCAAGGTACTATATGCTGGAACCCAACAGGCAGGGAGGCTACCGCCTCGATACGATTGTATCGGGTATTGATTCAAGCATAACCCTGGATACCGTTTTCCTGAAGCACGACACCATTCCGCAATACAATGTGCAACTAACGGGTACCAGTATCACTTTCTTGGAAGGAAGCCGTTTTATCATTAACGGGTTAAAGGAAAGCATCATGTGGGCGTTCCTGCTCATTTCACTTTGTATGTTGTACCTGTTCCGGTCGGTACGCATTTTGGTTTGCTCATTGATACCCAACCTGATTCCGTTGGTGATCACAGCGGGCGTAATGGGTTGGGTGGGCGTTCCGTTAAAACCTTCCACTGTATTGGTGTTCAGCGTGGCACTGGGTATCGCCATCGACATCACCATCCGCTTTTTAGTAAATTATAAACAGGAGCTTCCCACCCATAACAGCAACGTAAAAATTACAGTTACCTCCACCATCCGCCATACCGGCCTCAGCATTGTATATACGTCATTGGTACTTATAGCAGGGTTTGTGATATTCTGCTTCAGCAGCTTTGGTGGTACCATTGCGCTTGGATGGCTCACCTCGGTTACCTTACTGGTGGCAACCCTTACCAACCTGGTATTGCTGCCGGTGTTGTTGTTACTGGTAGGAAAAAAGGAAGCCTGATGCAATAAAAAAGGTGTGCAGAATTATGATTCAGGCTGTGCACGGGAGCTTGCTGTTTTCCGGTTATCGGCCCGCACTTTGTCCCAGTATTTTTTGGCAACGATGAGCATTCCGAAACTTTCACCGTCTTCTTTGCCGAGGTGTTTGTGGTGCATTTTATGTGCCCAGCGGATGGCACGGATATACGTGTTATTGCTCCGGGTGAACCATTTAAAACGTTGGTGAATGATCACTTCATGAACGATGAAATAGGCACATCCATACATCAGGATTCCGAAACCGATCGCAGCTACCCAGTATGCCTGTTGCTGTAGTCCCAGCATGATGCAGAGCCAGCTGGGGATGGCAAAAATTAAAAAGAACGCATCATTCTTTTCAAAAAAGCCTTTGCCTTTCTGGTGATGATCTTCGTGCAGGTACCAAAGAAAGCCGTGCATCACGTAACGGTGGGTAAGCCAGGTGATTCCTTCCATAGCGGAAAAAGTTCCCAATACGATCAGTATAAATAAAAAGCTGTTCATGACTGTAAAAATGTACGTAATAAGAGGAAGAACATCGCCTGTACGAGTAACAAATTGATGGCGAATTTGTTGCCTTTTTCAAATGGCAGCCACCTGAACAGGGCCATCATCAACACGCTGATGGCAAACCAGCAAATGTAATTGTAAGCTGGAATTTCCTTGTTATCCCATTTCCAGTATCCTAATTGTATTGCCACCGGTTCTATCAGCCAATCGAAAAAAACTGCCAGCGTTGCGCCATCTGAAATGATGGCTACGGTTTTTAACAGCGGCACAGTAATAACCGGTTCAGCGGGCGGGCGTACGATCTTCTCAAGAAAATTCGTCACCAGGGTACCACATCCATATATCACCACGAACCAGTTGATGCCGATCAATAACGGTACATTGAGCCATTTTTTTCCCAGCACTTCTCCATAACTGTAGTTACCAAAAAGATAGCCGGTGTTTACACCGATGGCTTCCGCTGCAAAACCAATACCGGTAACCAATAACAAAAACAGCCAAAAATAAAATCCTTTCTTTTGCTGGGTCCAGATGAGCAATACAAAACTCAGCAACAGGTTGAGTGGGGTGGCCTGTAAGATGGTTTTGCTGTTAAAAAAAAGTATACCTGTTAAACCCACCAGGTGAAATACTATTGCAATGATGGTTGCCAGTTGATGAGTGGGTATGGGTCGCCGTTCAGTCATGGCTGTATCAATGTCTCCATTTTTTAAGATCCGCAGCAATCAGTTCACTTACAATTTTAGCACTCTTCAGGCAAAGTGGGATGCCGCCACCGGGGTGTACTGTACCTCCGCAGAGATACATGCCCTTAATATGCTTTGAAAAATTTGCTGGCCGTAAAAAGGCTGCCCACTTTGAGTTAGAGCTGGTACCATATAAGGCGCCTTTGTAACACGCGGTTTGCTGCCCGATCAATACCGGATCAAGTGTTTGTTCTGATACAATGAGGTCATTGACGTTTTCGCCCAGGGCCCGGCCCAGTTTTTCTGTAACGATGCCACGCAGTAACTGTTTGTTCGATCGCCAATCCTGCCCCATGTTCACCGGGGCATTGATCATCACAAACCAGTTTTCCTTTCCGGCCGGTGCCAGGCCTGCCTCCATTTTTGATGTGATGTTTACATACACAGTGGGGTCAACAGGCAACTGCCCGTCGGTAAATATGCTGTCGAATTCCTTTTTATAATCGTTGCTGAAAAAAATATTGTGCAGCTGCAACTGTGGGAAACTTTTATTAAGGCCCCAGTAAAACACCACCGCACTGCTGCTTCTTTCCTGGCGGGCAATTTTTTTTGATTGCCGTTCTTCCAGTAACAGGTGTTTGTAAGTAAGGTAGGCGTCAACGTTACTAACAACCACATCGGCTTCAATATTCCTGTCGTCCACTACCACTCCTTTCACTTTTCCTTCATGGTGAATGATCCGTTGCACGGGCTTGTTGAAGAAAAACTTCGCCCCTTTTTTTTGAGCCAGTTCGTACAAAGCAGCGGTGATGCTGGCCATTCCTCCCTCAGGGTAAAAGGTTCCCTGGTTCATTTCAAGGTGCGGTATCAAGCTCAGCATACCCGGCGCCTGGTATGGGTTGCTGCCATTGTAGGTGGCGAAGCGGTCAAAAAGCTGGATGGTTTTTGGCGAGTTGAATTGCTGCTGGTTAAATTGATGCAGCGAATTAAAAATATGCGACCACCTGGTGTGCGCAATTGCTTTTCTGATACGGGGGTTGAACCAGGTTTTTCTTTTTTGAAGGGAGTGCTGTAAAAAAATGCTGCCGATGCTGTCATAGATTTTGGCAGATCCGGAGAGATAGGTTTCCACGGCTCCTGGTGCTTCTCCCAGTTTTTCCGCTATCTCCTTTGAAAAGGCAGCGCTGTCAGTGTAGGCGTTAACGGTAGTGCCATCTTCGTAAAAATATTTGCAGGCGATGGGAACTGAATGGTATTTAAAGTAAGTCTCGATGGATTCACCTGCAAACATAAAAAGTTCTTCCAGGTTTTGCGGTTGGGTAAAAAGAGAAGGACCTGCGTCAAACCTAAACCCGTCCTGTTCAAAAGCATGCAGTTTGCCGCCGGGATAATTATTTTTTTCATACACCTCCACTTCGAAACCCTGTACTGCCAGCCTTACAGCGCTGGCCAGGCCGGCAACACCCGATCCTATGATAATTGCTTTTTTGGACTGCATCTTGTGTTGGTTGGCAACAAAAATAAAGAAAATAAACAGCCATCACGAGGCCTGGCGCTCCAGGTATGATTCCAGCTTTGGCAGTGCTATCTTAAACCATTCAGTGTACAGGCCTGGGTTTGCCAGCATATTTTGTTTGATGGCGGGCAAAGATTGATAGCAATAATCACTTACTTCGCCGGGGTCGGGATGCACGGGGCCGTCATAGTACCCGATAAAAACATGGTCATACTCATGTTCGGTAAGCCCGTTGTCAAATGCGGCTTTGTATAAAAAGCTGAAGGCAGGCGTTAATGGGGTGGTAAAGCCCATTTCTTCCTGTAATCTTTTATTGGCGGCCTCCGGGGTGGTTTCGCCGGGCTTAGGATGACTGCAGCATGTATTGGTCCACAGGCCTCCACTGTGGTATTTGCCCGCCGCTCTTTGCTGCAGCAGCAACGAGCCTTCTTTATCAAAAACAAAAATACTGAAGGCACGGTGCAACAATGCCTTTTCATGCGCTTCCAGTTTACCCATGGTACCCACAGGCGTATCCTGTTCGTCTACTAAAATAACTTCCATGCTTGTGTACGATAATTATAAAATGTTCAGCTGGGCTCTCAGGCTTGCTTTCGCTAATATAACTGCTTTACCGTAATTGGGAATACGGATGCGTTTTTCGAGTATGCTTTTGGGTTGGCTGTTCTTTATCTTTTTGAAAAGCGATTGGTAATATTTATAGGCAACATACACGCCGAACCGTGCTTTTACCGGCAATCGCGTGATGCCATGATAGGCGTGTTCAAAGTCGTTTTCAATATCTTTTTCAATCTGTTGCTTCATCTCCGGGGTAAAATTTTCAAAGTCAACTCCCGGGAAATAAGTGCGGCTCAGTTGCTGGTAATCGGCTTTTACATCTCTCAGAAAATTAACTTTCTGAAAAGCGGCGCCGAGCGATTGAGCGGATGACTTCAACGATTCATACACATCAGCCCTGCCGTCGCAGAATACATACAGGCACATCAGCCCCACCACCTCTGCACTTCCATAAATATATTCCTTGTACCTGGCATCCGTGTAGAAGGCCCTGGTGAGGTCCATTTCCATCGAATGAAAAAATG
>CAYVLT010000184.1:0-9019 GCA_964452405.1 uncultured Ferruginibacter sp. | reverse complement strand
GATCACGAAATTCGATATCACTCCTGAAGGAAAGAAAAAGAAGGCCATCGACAAACTGGTTTACCACCTTGAATTATGCACCATGTGTAATTTATGCGTGGTGGCCTGCCCGTCGGATGCGATCAAAATGGCCCAGACTTTTGAGCACAGCGTGTTCGACCGGAATGAACTGACGAAAGTGCTGAACAATCCAGGGTCGAAGATCATGGACGGAGTGGAGTAAGGCGATGAACAATTAATAAAAGAATAACCTGATTCATAACCATAACTTATCATAACATTGAGCGGAGCGGTTTTTATATTCTATTTGTTAGCGGCACTCACCCTCGGCTTCGGGCTGATGGCGGTAACCACCCGTCATATTTTCCGGGCGGCCATATACCTGTTGTTTTCGCTCATTGGGGTGGCGGGTATTTATTTCTGGCTTGAGTATGATTTTATCGCTGCTGTGCAGATTGTTGTGTATGTGGGTGGCATTACCGTGCTGATCATCTTTTCAATTTTTCTTACCCAACAGGCAGGGGAGTTGTTGCCGAAGCCATCCATCGGGCGGCAGGTATTTTCCGGGGCTGCAGTATTCTGTGCGGTGGCGCTCATCATGCTGCAACTGGTAAAACATAAATTCGTTCCCTCAGCAGACGTTGCCGTGTCGCCGGATATTTCCAATATCGGAAGCCAGATGCTGTCAACCGGCGAAGGCGGGTATGCCTTACCGTTTGAAGTGGTAAGTATGTTGTTACTGGCTGCCCTGGTAGGCTGTATTGTTATTGCCATGCGTTCTACTCCTGTTAAAACCGAATCATTGACATAATGCTTACACCCGGACTATATCATATACTTTTCATCAGCACAGCCCTGTTCTTTATCGGTGTGTTTGGATTTTTTACCCGGCGCAACCTGGTAACCATGCTGATGAGTATTGAACTGATCCTGAACAGCGTAAACCTGAACTTTATCGCATTTAATAAATACCTCTGGCCCAACCGGCTCGACGGGCTGTTTTTTGCCATATTCATCATTGCCATCGCAGCGGCTGAAGCAGCTGTTGCCATCGCGATCATCATCAATTTGTACAGGAGCCATCAATCAATTGATGTGGAACAGGCTGAAGACATGAAATATTAATGCTGTAATAAAACAAACCGCAAGCAATGCCAAATGCTGCTTACATACTGCTGATCGTTTTACTGCCACTGGCTTCCTTTGTGCTGTTGGGAATATTCGGAAGAAAATATTTTAATGGTGCGGCCGGAATCATTGCCACCACTGTTTTGCTGGTTGTGGCAGCCCTGGCTTTTTATACTGCATTCGGGTATTTTTTTGAATATGGAAAAACGGATGGTGTGTACCAGAAGATCATCGTATTCAAATACAACTGGCTATCCTTTGGATCAGGAAGATCCATTGATATGGGCGCCATGCTCGATCCTATTACCGCCATGATGTTGGTGGTGGTACCGTTTATCTCGCTGATGGTCCATATCTACAGTCTGTCTTACCTTAAGGGGGAAACAAGATTTGCCACTTATTATGCATTTCTTGGCCTGTTCACTTTTTCAATGTTGGGGCTTGTTTTGTCAACCAATATTTTCCAGATGTATTTTTTCTGGGAGCTGGTAGGCGTTTCCTCCTTTTTACTCATTGGATTTTACTATGATAAACCGAGCGCTGTTGCTGCCTGCAAAAAAGCGTTTATTGTTACCCGTTTTGCTGATCTTGGGTTTTTGATCGGCATCCTGGTACTTTCTTACTATGCCCGGAGCTTTGATTTTGTAACCATTATTCAACGGCTGGCAGAGCCGGATACAAGACAGGCACAGGCTGCAGTGGCCGCATCGTTTATGGGTGTTTCTGCATTGTCGTGGGGGGTAGCCCTGGTGTTTATCGGCGGTGCCGGTAAAAGCGCCATGTTCCCGTTGCACATCTGGTTGCCTGATGCGATGGAAGGTCCAACGCCGGTTTCAGCTTTGATCCATGCGGCTACGATGGTGGTGGCAGGTGTTTTTTTGGTGGGCAGGTTGTACCATGTGTTCAGCATGTCGCACCCGGTAATGCATATCATTGGTTATGTAGGCGCTTTCTCTGCCTTATTTGCCGCCGTGATCGCCTGCACGCAAACGGATATAAAAAGAGTGCTGGCTTACTCAACCATGTCGCAGATCGGTTACATGATGTTTGCACTGGGTGTATCTGGTGCCAACGTTGCCCAGAATGAACTTGGTTTTACCGCCGGTATGTTTCACCTGTTTACACATGCCATGTTCAAAGCGCTGTTGTTCCTGGGTGCCGGTGCCGTGATTCACTACATCCACAGTAATGAAATGAAAGACATGGGTGGGTTAAGAAAATACCTGCCGGTTACGCATATCACTTTCCTTATTGCCTGCCTGGCCATTTCTGGTATCCCGCCATTTGCCGGGTTTTTCAGTAAGGAAGAAATTTTATTGGCAAGCTGGGAACACAACAAGCTGATTTTTTATGTAGCTGCTTTTACCTCTGCTCTTACAGCATTTTATATGTTCCGTTTGTATTTCAAAATTTTCTGGAACAAACCGGCCTCTGTTCATGGAGCGCATCATGGAGAAGGTGGTTTTGCAATGATGCTCCCATTGGTTATGCTGGCCCTGGCCGCCTGCACTACCGGGTTTGTTCATTTTGGGGATTTTGTTACTGCAGATGGAAAGCCGCTTGAAACAGAGATGCACCTTACATTTTCCATTGCACCGGTTACTCTGGCGTTGGCCGGTATCGGTATCGCCTATTGGATGTATCAAACCGAAAGAGGCCGTTCGGCAAAACTTGCCAATGCTCTCAATGGCTTGTACAAGTTGGCTTATCATAAGTTTTATATCGACGAATTGTATTTGTTCGTAACCAAAAAAATATTGTTTAACCTGGTTGGAAGACCTGCAGCCTGGTTAGATAGAAACGTGGTGGATGGACTGGTGAACGCAACCGGTAGTGGTACGGGGTTGTTGGCAGAAAAAATCAAAACCCTGCAATCGGGTAAGGTACAGCGTTATGCTATTTATTTTCTGGCAGGTGTGATAGGCTTATCAGTGTTGTTTATTTATTTATGGAAATAGAAAGGAAGGGATGAATTTACTATTACTCATATTGGTTCCATTGGCTACAGCGATTGCTGTGCTGTTGATGCCGAATAAAACGGCAGTAAGGTGGATGGCACTGTTGGGTGCTGCTGCACAGTTGGTACTCTCCATCGGGTTATACTCGCAATACAGAACAGCCAGGCACCTTGGTGAAAAAGCCAACGTGTTGTTTGAGCAACGTTTCAACTGGTTCCCGAACTGGAATATCAGTTTTCATATTGGCGTGGATGGAATTGCAGTAGCCATGATTTTGTTGACAGCCTTTGTGGTGATCGCCGGCGTATTGGTTTCGTGGAATATCGAGAAGATGACGAAGGAATTTTATTTTTTACTGGTACTGCTTAGCCTGGGTGCCTATGGATTCTTCATGTCATTAGATCTGTTTATGCTCTTCTTTTTCCTTGAGGTGGCGGTGATTCCCAAATACCTGCTGATAGGCGTTTGGGGAAGCGGTAAAAAAGAATATGCGGCCAACAAACTTGCACTGATGCTGATGTTCGGCTCTGCGTTGGTGTTAGTTGGGTTGTTAGGAACTTACTACGGAACGAATGGTAAAAGCTTCGACATGCTGCAATTGTCGGCGACAACCATTCCGCCCGCTGTGCAGAAAATTTGTTTCCCATTATTGTTCATTGGTTTTGGTGTGTTCACAGCATTGTTCCCGTTTCATACCTGGGTACCCGATGGTCACTCATCTGCTCCAACAGCAGGATCCATGTTCCTGGCGGGCATCTCAATGAAGTTGGGTGGATATGGTTGTTTGCGGGTGGCCACGGCCCTTATGCCGGAAGCTGCCAAAGAATACAGCAATATCATCATCATCCTTTCTTCAATCGCCATCATTTACGGCGCTTTCGCCACCATGATGCAGGAAGATCTTAAATACATCAATGCCTACTCCTCCGTAAGCCATTGTGGTTTTGTGTTGTTGGGTATCGGCATGCTCACCAAAACGGCCATTATTGGAGCAGTATTTCAAATGGTGAGTCATGGTTTAATGACCGCACTTTTCTTCGCTGTGATCGGGATGATCTATGAACGAACACATACACGGCAGGTGAACGAGATGGGTGGATTGCTGAAAACGATCCCGTTCATTTCAACCATATTTTTCATTGTGGGTCTTTGTTCATTGGGATTACCTGGCTTGAGCGGGTTCGTTGCAGAGATGACCATATTTGTCGGCTCATGGCAACGTGCTGATGCGTTTCACCGCATTGCCACCATCATTGCCTGTATGTCGATCGTGGTAACGGCAGTGTATATACTCAGAGCCATTGGCAAAGTGGCTATGGGTCCGTTGAAAGAAAGTTATTCAGGTATCAGTGATGCGAAGTGGAATGAAAAGATGGCGGCCCTCATACTGGTGGCAGGCATCCTTGCAATCGGGCTGGCACCTTACTGGCTGAACAACCTGGTGCGCCCTGGTGCAGACATTATCATGCAAAAAATAAGCTCCGTGGCAACGGGGTTAAAATAATACGATGAATGATTTTTTTATTTTGATGAAACCTGAGCTGGCACTAAGCGTCCTCATCTTCCTGCTGCTTTTTATTAAGATAGGGAAAGGGATGAGCAATGGTATGATGCTGACTGTGATACAGGTTTTGCTGCTGATCAATTTGGCCGCAGGGTTTGTGGGTGTGGAAGAAGGCACTTTGTTTGGCGGACTTTATAAAACCGACCTACTCATCATTTACCAGAAAAACCTGCTTAACCTGGGAATATTACTCTTATCGATGCTGTTCAGCGATTGGTTTAAAAAGAACGACCACCTCGCAGAGTTTTTCATCCTGATGCTTTCAGCGGTTTTAGGCATGTTCTTTTTGTTATCAAGCGGCAACCTGCTTATGTTCTACCTGTCGCTTGAACTGGCCAGTATCCCGGTGGCTGCCATGGCTAATTTCGACCTGCATAAAAAAATCTCTTCGGAAGCAGCCATGAAAATGATCCTTTCTTCGGCCTTTTCTTCCGGCATACTGTTGTTCGGTATTTCGCTGGTGTATGGGGTAACCGGTACAGTTAGTTTTGAGGTACTGCCTGCTGTTGTTACCGGCAGCACGTTACAGGTACTGGCATTTGTATTCCTGTTTGCCGCGTTTGCTTTCAAATTGTCAATTGTGCCTTTTCATTTGTGGACGGCCGATGTGTACCAGGGAGCGCCTGCGGCCACTTCTGCATTTTTATCAGTGATCTCCAAGGGCACTTTTGCCTTTGTACTTATAACGGTGCTGTACAAAGTGTTTCAACCGTTGCACCATGTGTGGTTCAACCTGGTGATGCTGCTTTCTATTGTAACCATGATCGTGGGAAATTTATTTGCGCTTCGCCAACAAAATATCAAGCGCTTCCTGGCCTTTTCGTCTATTGCACAGGTTGGTTTCATATTGGTGGGTGTCAGCAGTAATTCTTCGGAAGGCCTTGCCTCGGTGGTATTTTTTATCCTGATATATGTGTTTTCAAACCTGGCTGCATTTGCTGTGGCCGGCACTATTGAATCGCAGGCGGGTAAAACAGAGGTGAATGATTATAAGGGATTGTATCAAACAAATCCTTTCCTGTGCTGGATGCTTGCCCTGGCCCTGTTTTCGCTGGCCGGTGTGCCGCCAACAGCAGGCTTTTTTGGTAAATTGTTTTTGGTAACTGCCGGGGCCAAACAGGCCAACTACCTGTTTGTAATAGTGGTTGCTCTTAACCTGGTGATCTCTTTATATTATTACCTCCGTATTGTGAGAGCCATGTTCATGGATAAAAATGAACAGCCGGTGCAGGCCTTATCGCTGCCTTTCGCAACAAAAACTGCGCTGGTGATTTGTTCAGGGGGCATAATCGTTACCGGGTTGATCAGCTGGATCTACCAATACATACTCTCACTGAGTTAGGAAAAATTAATTATCCTTTCAATGGCTATTAATAAAAATCATGAATTTGAGGAACTCGACGGTGTTAAATGCGGCATCGTGGAAAAAAATGTGTCGCCGGAGAGAGCGGCCTTTTTAAAGAACCTGCTCGGGTTTAATCATTATACGGTGATCGTTGTGCCTTCTCCGGCTCCAAAAGCAGCACCCAAACCTGCTGAAGGTACTGACAGCCCTGCACCGGAAGCGCCCGCCACTTTTACTGTAGGAGTTACGGATTATACATTTAACAGCGTGAACGCCATATTCGGACGTATGCTTAAAACACCCGATGGCCACATCGTAACCCAGGCATACTGGCAACAGAAGGAAACAGTAAGCCATGATGAAATCCCTTATTACGAGCGCTGATTGAAAATTTTATTTTAGCTTTAACCGGTTTCTTTTTCTTTAACTCTTAATCTGCGGTTATGAAGCGTTTCATTCTATCTACCCGTTCGTGCTTACTCTTGTTGATGTTGCTGTTAGCATCCCGTTCCAATGCACAGGAATTTGTTCCCTTCGGAGAATTTTCACAGGCAGCACTTGAAATGACTCAGTGCAGTTTTGACCCGGATGCTGACGCGGTCATCCTTTTACACGAAGCAAAATCTTATTACAACGATTACTATCAACTGATCACCGAACATCATCTCCGGATTAAAATTCTCCGGGAGAAAGGTATTGCCCAGGCAAATGTGACCATTCCGTTTTACCGGAGAAATGATTTTGAAAACCTGTTGGTGACAAAGGCGGCGACTTTTAACTATGGCGACGGTAAGCCAACGGTACCGGTTGAACGAAAATCGATCTACAGCAGAGATGTGAATGAGCGGTGGGGAGAGGTTAGCTTTGCGTTTCCTTCCGTTAAGGTGGGATCTATTCTTGAATACGAATACCAAAGCATCATGAAGAGTTATGGTGGCCTTAGCGAATGGGATTTCCAGGATAGGCTGCCCGTTGTTAAAAGCGCTTATAACCTTGTGGTGGTTCCCAACACAGAGTTTGCTTACCAGGTGAGGATCAGCCAGGATTATAATGCCGTGGCAAAGCCCAATTCTTCCGACGGATCCATCTATTTTGAAATGAGTAATATCCCTGGCCTGGATGATGAACCCTATATCGATAGCCGTAAAGACTACCTGCAAAAAGTGGTGTTCCAACTCAGCGCTTATGGCAGAGGTGACGGCACTTCCGGCAGCAAGTACATGACGTCGTGGGAAGAAGTGATACGGGAAATGAATACAGAAAAGAATTTCGGTGGGCAGGTGGGTAAAACAATTGCGGGTACCGAGCGTTTCATCAATGAAGCAAAAGCGATTACGGATGAGCAGCAACGGATGCAGAAAATTTACAGTTATGTTGTACACACCATGGGGTGGGATGGTTTGTATTCCCCGTATGTTGTAAATGGGGTGAAAAGTGCGTGGCAAAAAAAGATCGGTAACAGCGCTGAAATAAATTTTGTGCTCATTAACCTGCTAAGGGAAGCGGGCCTTGATGTTTGTCCCACATTGGTAAGTCCCCGTTGGAATGGTTACGTGGATAAAACCTATCCGTTTGTTGACCAGTTCAGGTATGTGGTAGCCTGTGTTAAAATAAACGGCCGGCAATTTTATCTTGACGCAGTGGAAAAATATACGCCTGCAGTTTTTACCCCCTATGATTTGCTGAACACCACCGGCTTGTTGGTTACCAAAAAAGACGGGGGGCTGGTACAGATCAGGAATGATTCACTTCGTTACTCCGAATCAATTGTCAACCAGGTGAAGGTGATCAGCAATGATTCCATTGTGGGGTCGGCACGGATCATCAGTTCGCAGTATGCAAAAGTTTCCAAACTGGAACAATACATGGAGAAAAGAAATGCGTTCATAAAAGACAATTATAAGAATGAAAAGTTCCCGCTGGATATAGCTGATTTCTCCACCGAAGGCGCCAATGATTCCTCTCTTGCCTTTATTCAAAGCTGTTCATTCAGAGGTAAGCTGGGTAGTGCAGGTGAATTCCTGTACCTGCCGCTTGATCTTTTTGCCGGCTTTTCCCAAAATCCTTTCCTGAGCAACAAACGATTTTCAAATGTAAATTTTGGTTACAGTAAATCGGTCATGATCAGCACAGATGTTGAACTTCCGGCCGGATATGAACCTGTGGAATTGCCTAAAAACACCAGGCTGGTAAGCGAAGCAAAGGATATTACGCTGGTTCGTACGGTTGAATACGATAAAGCGCTGAATACGGTAAGTGCCATTATTCAGTTCGATCTTTCAAAAAGCCTGTATAGTCCCCGTGAATACCCGCTGCTGCAGGCGTTTTACAAAAAGATGTTCCAGTATCTCGGAGAGCCTTTGCTGCTGAAAAAGAAATAAAATATTCATGAGTTTCATTAATGGATTCACCGCGGCGCAAGCCGCGGTTTGGCGTGATGGTCACCACCAGCCGCATGATATTCCCTACGCGGTTCAATGATAAGAATCAAGTTTTTGTCTGATTGTTGTTTTTAAATACCCTGCCGATAGTGCTTAACTCTGCAATAGCAAAAAAGCTCTATTTATGGCAAAATCTACAAATGCCGGAAAGTATGTATACTTCTTCGGTGGCGGCAAAGCCGACGGAAATGAATCAATGAAAAACCTGCTGGGTGGCAAAGGTGCTAACCTGGCTGAAATGGCAGGGCATCCGAAATTACGCCTGCCGGTGCCTCCGGGGTTTACAGTAACAACCGATGTGTGTACCTACTTCTATGCAAATAAAAAAACCTATCCCAAAATTTTAAAGGCGCAGGTACAGGAAGCATTGGGAAAAATGGAAAAGATCACCGGCAAAAAATTTGGTGATCCTGCCAACCCGTTGTTGGTATCTGTAAGATCGGGCGCCCGCAAAAGCATGCCCGGTATGATGGAGACCGTATTGAATGTGGGGCTGAATGAAAATACCATTAAAGGTATCATTGCACAAAGCGGCGACGAAAGATTTGCCTACGATGCTTACAGGAGGCTGATCATGATGTAT
>CAYVLT010000183.1:0-9056 GCA_964452405.1 uncultured Ferruginibacter sp. | reverse complement strand
CAAAGCAGGGCGGTAATTTTCTGTGGCACTGTCTGTAACAGGCAAAGAGCTTGTTGCCGAAGCAGGTTCGCTCATCGTCTGTCCCCGGCCGTTAGCCGGTGTGTTGCCCTTTGCTGTCCGGACTTTCCTCTCCTGCAGGCAGGAGCGATAGCCTGGCTGATAGATGCGCAAAAGTAAACTGATTTTTTGGGGAAATACAAATACTATGATTACAGGAGCCCGCTGTACCATTACCACACAGATCCGTGTACTGCTGTAAAGCCACTGGCCTTACTCTACTATGTACTCGCCTTTTTTATTAACGAGGATCAGGGGTAACTGCTTTTTTTCTTCAAATTCATCGTACACAGCTTTTAACGAAATGGCGAACCGTTGCAATTGCTGGTTCTCCCTGGTAAGCTGCGCCAGGTATTCAAATGATTTTTTAACATTGAACTTTACAGGAAATACATGAACAGGGATAAAATCCTGTCCCTGCTCACGGGCATTGCTGGTAAGTACATACAGTTCTTCGATGGGTTGATCGCTGATGGCGATACAGCCGGTAGATACACAGCCACCGTGAATATAGATCTCACCACCGGGCCTGCGTGCATCGCTGAGCACTTTATCAGAGGCATTCGGGTAGTTGATACCCAGCGCCAGGTGAAAATTGCTGTAGGGCTTAAATTCGTTGATATAATAAAATCCTTCGGGCATCTGGTAATCACCTTCCATGCGCTTGGGACCAAGTGTACCACTCTGCATGCACATGCGATAGGTTTTGAACAGCCTGAAAGGTTCTTCGATTTTACCTTTTACCCACACTTCCACCTGGCGATCGTATTTAAAACTACGAACATACACCTGCTGTGGAGGCCAGTTGATTTTTTTTGCTTCAAATTGTTTGCGGAGAGAATCTTCCACTTTTGAAAAAGCGCCCAGCGCTTTGGTGCTGCTCGCTTTTAAACTTGTATAGGATGTTTGGGCCAGCACTGCACCGGTGAAAGCGGGCAATGCAAATACGGTAAGGCAGAGGTGCAAAAAAATACGCTTCATTAAATAACAAATTTAAACGGGTAAGGTAAAACTGTTTTACAATAAGGTTTGAGTTTGTTATATAAAAAAGGATTGTTGAGCAGCAAATATAAAGTAAAAGGCTAAAAAAGAGAACTGAGGATCGTTTCTTTAATAGCCTTTTAACGGAAGGTTTCAACATACTGCTACATAAATCAAAGGTTTCCCCTTGCATCCTGCTCACGTTCGAGCGCTTCGAACAAGGCCTTAAAATTGCCCTTTCCAAAGCTTTTTGCGCCTTTGCGCTGTATAATTTCAAAGAAAAGTGTAGGTCTGTCTTCAAGCGGCTTGCTGAATATCTGCAACAGGTATCCTTCATCATCGCGATCAATCAGGATACCCAGCTCCTGTAATGGCGCCAGGTCCTCGTCAATCTTACCCACCCTGTCCAGCACATCAGTATAATAACTGGCGGGAATGCTTAAAAATTCAATGCCCCTTTTTTGCAATTCGGAAACGGTTTTTACAATATCATTGGTGGCAATGGCCACATGCTGCACTCCTTCTCCCAGGTAATAATCGAGGTATTCCTCCACCTGGCTTTTCTTTTTACCTTCTGCCGGTTCGTTGATCGGGAATTTAACATAGCCGTTACCGTTACTCATCACTTTACTCATCAATGCTGAGTACTCTGTGGAAATGTCGTTGTCGTCAAAACTCAGGATATTTTTAAAGCCCATTACGTCTTCATAAAACTTCACCCATGGATTCATCTGGTTCCATCCTACATTGCCCACACAATGATCAACGTACAACAACCCGGTTTCTTCGGGATTGTATTTGCTTTCCCATTTTTTGAATCCCGGCATAAAAGCTCCTGTATAATTTTTCCTTTCTATAAAAAGGTGAACGGTATCCCCATAAGTGTGTATCCCGCTCATCACCAGTTCCCCATCATTATCTGTAAGCACCGTTGGCTCCAGGTATGATTTGCCACCTCTTGATGTGGTCTCTTTCCAGGCTGCCCGGGCATCATCCACCCGCAGGGCCAGTACCTTCACACCATCGCCATGTTTATAAATATGATCTGCAATGGCATTTTCGGGCCGCAGGGGCGTGGTAAGAACGAATGTGAGTTTGTTCTGCCGGATCACATAACTCACTTTGTCGCGGCTGCCGGTTTCCGGACCTGAATAAGCCAGCGACTGGAAACCGAAAGCCGTTTTATAAAAATGCGCCGCCTGCTTGGCATTGCCCACGTAAAATTCAACGTAGTCTGTTCCCTGTAATGGCAGAAAATCATTGATTGCATTGCCGTTTAATGCCGGCTGAGCAGTAATAGTGTCCATAAAAAATTATTTAACCCGGAAGGTAAATGAAGAATAAAAAACGGATCATACAGGCAGGCTGTTGCCCGCCAACATTCAGGCAGTCGCATCCATCGCCAGCGCCAGCATCAGGAGGATGTAGTTGCTGCGCTTGTCGCCAAATATTTTATGCGGATAATCGGGAAGCATTGCTACAAAGATAATTTCTTTTTCAAAAAAACGAAGTGCCTGGTGGCCCGCTATTTTTTCACAGTTTCACCAAGCAGCCGATGCCATTTGTGGTGGCGGCTATTACCAGTTTCGGGTCAATCTTATACAAGGCTGTACCATGTTTGTGGTGAACGAAAAACAATACAGTATCAAAAAGCAGCAAAGCACTGCCCTGCATGATAAAACTTTGCCCATAGCCCTGGTAACGGTCTGCGTGGTTCATACTGCTTTTTGCCTTCTCCTTCAGGTACAGTCCCGTACTGATATAAGCCAGGTCGAGCCCGGCATTGAATAAAAATATTTTTTCAACCTGGTGTTGTCTTTTGATACTGGAGGTAAAGCCACTTGTATTCTCTTTACGGGCACCCCAATACCCCAGCGCCGCTATGCCAAGGTTAATACCGCCCCAAACCAGGTTCATCTGGTGAAAATAATGATCCACCCCTGTTGAGTTCCCGGTTAAGGCAGCACCAAAGGCCACATTGGCTGCGCCCCATCCACCCAGCACCAGCATGCTTCTTTTGGCAATATCAACGCGTTGCCTGTTGAAATTGCTGAGTTCAACCTGCTGGCTGAATACCGGCAAAACAGCAATTCCAATCAAAAAACACAACAAGATCCATTTCATAAAAAGAATTTATGATGTAAAAATTTAGTACAACACCCTGCAAACAGTTTGATACTCCGCGTTACCATTGCATTAACAGCTTACTGGTAAACCTTCCGGATGAAACAACGTCATTAACCAGTAAAAACTGTCAACATTCTGTTGCAGCATACATAAAAAAAATACTATGAAACAGTTAATCATGTTACTCGCTGCTGGCTGCTTAAGCTCAGCCGTAACCAATGCACAGCCTGAGGCTGTATCCCTCCAGAAAAATATTTCCACCCTGAACCAACAGGAGTCAGCATTGAAAAAAGAAAAAAGTTACGAAAAAAAAGAGTTGTCCAGGTTAAAAAATGGCCAGGTAAGCGCCGGGTTGAAGTCGCAGTTTTACAGTGATTTCGGAAATGTGCCAGTAAGCAAATGGACAAGATCGTCCTATTTTGATGAAGTGAGTTTTGTAAAAAACGGGAAGCCGTTTACCGCGTTTTATGACGAGGACACAAAACTGGTAGGCACTTCCTCTCCCAGCAGCGTAACCGCCCTGCCGGCGAAAGCACAGCAAAAAATAAAAAAATACTACAAAGGATACAGTATCCGCAATGTGATATTTTTTGATGACAATGAGCAGAATGAAACCGACATGGTCCTTTACGACCAGCAGTTTGACGACGCCGATAATTATTTTGCTGAACTGCAGAAAGGAAATAAAAAGATCATCCTGCAGGTGAGCCCGGGCGGTGATGTCAGTTATTTTAAATCTTATTAAATTCTTGTTGAAGGAAGGGATCCCGCTGCAGGCTCTTGCCTGCAGCGTTTTTTTTACATGTACTGTTTTTTAATAACGTCAAATAGCATTCACATAGTTCAATACCTTTTATATTTGCCGCATGAAAAAGATCGGCATTCTTGGCGGAGGACAGTTGGGCCGTATGTTGTTGCAGGCCGCAGCAAATTACCCGGTTGAAACCTTCGTACTGGAAAACGATGACCAGTGCCCGGCCGCTCACTTATGCGGGCATTTTATAAAAGGCGATATCAGGAATTTTGAGGATGTCTATCAATTCGGGAAAGATTTGGATGGTATCACCATCGAGATTGAAAGTGTGAACGTGGATGCGTTGGAACAACTTGAGAAAGAAGGTGTAAAAGTGTACCCCAGGCCGGCTGCGCTGCGGATCATCAAAAATAAAATTTTACAAAAGGAATTTTACCGGCAACACCAGGTACCGACCAGCGATTTTATCGTTACTCAAAATGCGTCAGAGCTCTCAAAGCATGAGCAGTTCCTGCCAGCCGTACACAAACTTGGCGAAGGAGGTTATGATGGCAGAGGTGTGCAACTGATAAAAACTGCCGCAGAAATTCCGCTTGGCTTTGATGCTCCTGCTGTTCTTGAAAAAATGGTGTCGATTCAGAAAGAGATCGCGATGATAGTGGCCGTGGATGACGAGGGTGAAATGGTTTTTTACCCACCGGTGGATATGGTGTTTGACCAGGATCTTAACCTGCTCAGTCACCAGCTCAGTCCTGCCGAACTGCCCGATAAAGTTTTCTGGAAGGTGGAAGCCATTTCGATCGCGGTGGTGAAAGCGCTTAAAAGTGCCGGTATTTTTGCAGTGGAATTGTTTGTGGATCAATCAGGCGAAGTGTATGTAAACGAAACAGCACCACGGGTACACAACAGCGGCCACCATACCATTGAAGCCAATTACTCCTCTCAATTTGATATGTTATGGCGGATCATGCTGGGTTATCCCCTGGGCAATACCGAACATATTTTACCTGCGGCCATTGTAAACCTGTTGGGAGCTGAAGGACACAATGGTCCTGCTTATTATGAAGGACTACAGGATGTGCTGAAAATCCCGAATGTGTTTGTGCATGTGTATGGCAAGGCCACCACGAAACCCGGCAGGAAGATGGGACATGTGACCATACTCAGTAAGGAAAAACAGGAATTGGTGCACCAGGTAAACCGGATCAGGAATACGTTAAAAGTGATCTCCACACCATAAGGTTATTGCAGCAAAGCCGCCAGGCGTTTAAGTTCCGTCTCTGCATACTTGGCTGCATAGCGCAGGTTAGTCAGGCGGTATCCACTCTCTTCAAAACTTTGCTGGGCATTTTTTACTTCTACAATGGTGGCCTGGCGCAACCGGAAACGTTGCAACACGAGGTCGAGCAGTTTGGCTGTGAGATCAAAATTCTGCTGTTCCGTATCCAGTTGCTGCAGCGTACTCACATAAGCCTGGTAGGTTTTTACGGCCTGTGCGGTGTAATCTCTCACCAATACATCTCTTTGCATGCCTGCACTTGACACATTCACGGTGGCGGCTTCCTGTTGCCGCTTGTAGGCGGTACCGTTATAGATCGGTATACCTATACTGATTCCCACTACCGGCCCGTAGGTTTGGTTGAGCAATATCTGCCCCGCGCCTGCGTTGTTGCGGTTGAAATTATACCCTGTTGTTGCCCTGATGGAAGGATACCGCTGAGCGGCGGTTTCCTTAACAATCTGCCTGCTGATATCAATCTCGCCGGCAGCCGCCATGATGTCTGGATTTTTCTGCAAACGGGTAAGGATAGACGAAAAATCGATCCGCTCATCCACCACGATCGAATCCTGTACCTGTATGGCACTATCCACCTTCAACGTGAGCAAACGCAGCAATTCCACCTTTGCCTGCTGAATCACCAGTTGCTGTGCCTGTGACTGCTGCAATAATGAATTAAGATCGATGCGGGACTGAAACAGGTCGGCATTATTGGCCAACCCAACCTGCTGGCTGGTTTTCACGATTTCGAGTCTTTGCTTTGCAGCTTCTATTGAGAGCTCGATCGTTTTTGCATATTCCTGCTGGCGCACAATATCAAAGTACGCATTGGTTACACCGGCAATGATATTCTGCACCTGGCTGTTGAGAAGTTGCAGGCTTTGTTGCTGCAATTGCGCCAACCGCTTTTTGGTTGCCACCACCCTTCCGCCATTGTATAACAAAATGCTTCCGGTAACATTTGCGGTGAGTTGATTGGCTGCTGCATTGTTACGCTGTATCTCCACACCGGTATTCAGCTTTTGATTCACGCTGGTGATCTGCTCATTGTCGTTCAATGTGCCGGTTACCACAGGCCAGCCACCCGCATACCCGTAACTGTTATAAATACTGTCCACCGTTACGCGGTTTTGCGCAAGCTCCACATCAAGACTGTTCTTAAGCGCTGTATTGATCGCTTCCCTTAATGGCAACAAAGTTTGCGCTTCCGAAAAAGCGATTGTGAATGTAAATGAAGCTAATAAAAAGTATTTCATCATTACGATTTGTTTCTTCGGCAGACGATCCGCCCGCTATTCTGCCAGTTCAATTTTATCTGCTTTGTGTTTTCCTGACAGGAATGTATAGATAGCCGGTATCACCAACAAGGTAAGCAATAGTGAAAACAACAACCCGCCCACCACCACGATACCAAGCGGGATACGGCTGGTGGAAGCAGCACCAAGACTTAAAGCAATCGGCAAAGCACCCAATGAAGTGGCGAGGCTGGTCATCAGGATGGGACGCAAGCGCTGCGATGCGGCTTCCATCACTGCCTGTAGTTTACCCATTCCCTGCTCCCGTTTCTGGTTGGCAAACTCCACGATCAATATGCCGTTCTTTGTTACCAACCCGATGAGCATGATCATCCCGATCTCTGAAAAAATATTCAATGTCTGGTTGAAAAGAAATAAACTCAACAGGGCTCCTGCAAGGGCCAATGGCACGGTGAACATAATGATAAACGGATCGCGGAAACTTTCAAACTGTGCCGCTAAAACAAGATAGATCAGCATTAATGCCAGGATAAATGCAAATAATATATTGGAAGAACTTTCTTCATAATCTCTTGAAGGGCCCGACAAAGCAGTTTGATAGGTTTCATCCAGCAAACCGTCAGCGATCTTTTGCATGGCCTTGATGCCATCGCCAACTGTGAAACCTTCTTCCAGCGATGCAGAGATGATCGCACTCTTATAACGATTGTAGTGATACAGCGTGGGTGGACTGCTGCTCTCTTCCAGTTTCACCACCGAGCTCAATGGAATATTCTGTCCCTTGTTATTGCGCACATACAGCCGGGTGATGTCAACCGGTTGATTCCGATCTGAGCGGTCTACCTGTGCGATCACCGAATACTGGTGGCCATCCATGATGAAGTAAGCAAGCCGTCCACCGCTGAAAGCTGCCTGCACGGCGCCCACCACATCCTGCGAGGAAAGTCCCAGGTCTTTGATTTTCATCCGGTCGAGCGACAACTCCACTTCCGGCTTATTAAATTTGAGGTTTACATCCACATTTGAAAATGTTTTGTCCTTGCGGGCCTCATCTAAAAACTTAGGGATGATCTCCTTTAGTTTGTTGATATCCTGGTTTTGCAATACAAACTGCACAGGCAAACTTGATCTTGATCCGGCGCCCACCGCGATGGTTTGTTCCTGTATTGCAAAGATCCTGGCATCATTAAAGCGCTGCATTTTACGGTTGAGATCGTTGGCGATCTGGTCCTGGCTCCTGCTGCGTTCATTCGCCGGCACCAGGGCGATCCTGGGCTGTGCCGAATTTACACCACCCCCGGTGGGCGTACGTGCAAAAACAAAATCCCGTTCGGGCACTGAGTCATAGAGGTAATTAGCAATATCATCCGTAATGTTCAGCATCCGGTTATAGCTGGTACCCTCGGGAGCACTAACGGTGAGGCGTATACTACCACGGTCTTCCAGCGGCGCAATTTCACTTTTAAGGCTCCGCATGAATAACACCATCATTGCCACGCACACCAATATGATCACCCAGGCCATCCAACGCATCTTCAAAAAACCACCCAGTAAGCGCCGGTACCCATTTTCCATTCCAACAAAAAATGGTTCTGTTTTCCGGTAAAACCTGCCGTGCTGGCCATTCTTCCGGCTTAACAACACGTTCAATACAGGCGTAATCGTGAGCGAAACAAAAGCAGATATCAATACAGCGGCGGCGAGTGTTACCCCAAATTCACGGAACAGCCTGCCTATAAAACCTTCTAAAAAGATCACCGGTAAAAACACAATGGCCAATGTGATGGAAGTGGAAATAACGGCAAAGAAAATCTCCTTGCTTCCTTCCACCGCAGCCTTTCGGATAGGCATACCCTGTTCCAGCTTACGGAAAATATTTTCCGTTACCACGATACCGTCATCCACCACCAACCCGGTAGCAAGTACAATTCCCAGCAGGGTAAGAATGTTTACAGAAAAACCTGAAATGTACATGATGAAAAAAGTGGACACAAGCGAAATCGGGATATCGATCAATGGGCGGATGGCAATCAGCCAGTCGCGGAAAAAGAAAAATATCACCAGCACCACCAGCGTAAAAGCGATGATGAGTGTTTCTTTTACTTCTGCGATCGAATGGCGGATATTGATGGTATTATCCAGCAGGATATTCATCTCAATATCTGACCGGTTATTTTTTTTGATCGCATCCAGCTTTTTATAGATGTCATCAGCGATCTGGATATTGTTGGCGCCGGGCTGCGGTATGATCACCACGCCCACAGCATTTACGCCATTGTATTTCCAGCTTTGTTCCAGGTTCTCGGGCGCTATCTCCACCCTTGCAATATCTGCCAGGCGAACAATCCCGCTGCTGTCTTCCTTTATGATCAGGTCGCGGAATTGTTTTTCATTGGTAAGCCTGCCAAGTGTTTTAACGGTAAGCTCTGTGTTGTTGCCATAGATCTTCCCGGGTGGCAGATCAATGTTTTCATTATTAAGTGAAGTGCGGATATCAGTGAAACTTACGTTGAACGCGTTCATTTTATCGGGATCGAGCCACAGGCGCATTGAATATCTTTTTTGCCCGAAAATATTTACAGCACTCACCTGGTTGATGGTC